>DASTOD010000798.1:0-19798 GCA_035762645.1 Binatia bacterium
GACAGCGTCAACGCGATGGCCAGTAACTTGACCGCTCAAGTCCGCAACATCGCCGACGTGACGATCGCCGTAGCGCACGGCGATCTCTCGAAGAAGATCACGGTCGATGTGCGCGGCGAGATCCTGCAGCTGAAAGAAGCCATGAACACGATGGTCGACCAGCTAAACGCTTTTGCCGCCGAAGTGACGCGCGTGGCGCGCGAGGTCGGCACGGAAGGGAAGCTCGGAGGTCAAGCTGGAGTCCCGGGGGTCGCCGGCACATGGAAGGATTTGACCGACGGCGTCAATCTCATGGCAAACAACCTCACGGCCCAAGTGCGCAACATCGCCGACGTGACGATCGCGGTGGCCAACGGCGATCTGTCGAAGAAAATCACCGTCGACGTGCGCGGCGAAATCCTCCAGCTCAAGGATACGGTCAACACCATGGTCGACCAATTGCGGAGTTTTGCCGCCGAAGTGACGCGCGTGGCGCGCGAGGTCGGCACGGAGGGCAAGCTCGGCGGCCAGGCGGTAGTGCCGGGAGTCGGCGGAACCTGGAAAGACCTGACCGACAGCGTGAACTTTATGGCGGGTAACCTCACCGCTCAGGTGCGCAACATCGCCGACGTGACGATCGCCGTGGCCAACGGCGATTTGTCCAAAAAGATCACGGTCGATGTCCATGGCGAGATCCTGCAGTTAAAAGAAGCCATCAATACGATGGTGGACCAGCTAAACGCCTTTGCCGCCGAAGTGACGCGAGTGGCGCGCGAGGTCGGCACCGAGGGCAAGCTCGGCGGCCAGGCGGTGGTCCCCGGTGTCGCCGGCACATGGAAGGACCTGACCGATAACGTCAACGTCATGGCGGCGAATCTCACGGCGCAGGTACGCGGTATCGTGAAGGTGGTCACCGCTGTGGCGAATGGCAGCTTGAAAGAGAAGCTGACCATCGAGACCAAGGGTGAAGTGGCGGCGTTGGCGGAAACGATCAATAACATGACCGATACACTGGCGATCTTTGCCGAACAGGTAACCAGCGTCGCCAAGGAGGTCGGCGTCGAGGGCCGGTTGGGCGGCCAAGCGAACGTCCCGGGCGCGGCCGGCATCTGGAAGGATCTCACGGACAATGTCAACCTGTTGGCCGCCAATCTGACGACTCAGGTGCGCGCGATTGCCGACGTGGCGACGGCGGTCACGAAAGGGGATCTCACCCGTTCTATTCAGGTGGACGCGCGCGGCGAAGTGGCGGAGCTGAAAGACAATATCAACGCGATGATTCAGAACCTGCGTGCCACAACCGAACAAAACACCGAGCAAGACTGGCTCAAGACCAACCTCGCGCGGTTCACCAGCATGATGCAAGGGCAGCGGGATTTGACCACCGTCGGCCAGATGCTGCTCTCCGAACTGGCGCCGCTCGTCAACGCGCAGTATGGCGCCGTTTATCAAATGGAAGGCACCAACGGTGACTCGCATCTAAAAATGCTGGCCGGCTACGCCCGCACCCAGAAGCAGAATCCAAAAATGCAATTGGCCGTCGGCGTAGGACTCGTCGGCCAATGCGCGATGGAGAAACGGCGGATCTTGCTCTCCGACATCCCACCCGATTACATCCGCATCGGTTCCGGGCTGGGCGAAGGACGGCCGCAAAATCTGATTGTTTTGCCGGTGCTCTTTGAGGGCCAAACTAAAGCCGTCATCGAGCTGGCTTCCCTGGCGGCGTTCACATCCACGCACTTGACGTTTCTGGCGCAGCTAACGGAAAGCATCGGCATCGTGCTGAACACCATCGAGGCGACCATGCGGACCGAGGGCTTGCTGCAGCAATCCCAGAAGCTCGCGACCGAGCTGCAGGCGCAGCAAAAGGAACTGCAGCAGAAAAACGACGAGCTTGCGAACAAGGCCCAGCAGCTCGCCGAGCAAAACGCCGAGGTCGAGCGCAAGAATCAGGAGATCGAACAGGCGCGCCATGCGTTGGAAGAAAAGGCGGGCGAGCTGGCTCTGGCATCCAAGTATAAGTCGGAATTTCTCGCCAACATGTCGCACGAGCTACGCACCCCGCTCAATTCCATCCTGATCCTGGCGCAGCAGCTCGCCGAAAATCCCGACGGCAATCTGTTGTCCAAACAAGTGGAGTTTTCTAAAAATATTCACGCCTCGGGCGCCGATCTACTGAACCTCATCAGCGATATTCTCGACCTGTCGAAGATCGAATCGGGCACCGTCACGGTCGAACCCGAGGAAGTCCTGTTCTCGAATGTGAGCGAAGCGGTGGAGCGGAGCTTCCGGCATGTCGCCGACGGGCGGCACTTGCGATTCGATATCGAGATCGATTCCGAGCTGCCGCGCTGCATCAACACCGATCTCAAACGGCTCCAGCAGGTGTTGAAGAACCTGCTCTCCAATGCCTTCAAATTCACCACCCAGGGTGGCGTGACATTTCAGATGAAACCGGCCACGACCGGCTGGAGCCCGGATCACGCGATACTCAATAGCGCGCCGCGGATCATTGCTTTCGAGGTCACCGACACCGGCATCGGGATTCCCGCGGATAAGCAAAAGATTATTTTTGAGGCGTTCCATCAGGCCGATGCCGGGACGAGCCGGCGCTACGGCGGCACCGGCCTCGGCCTGGCGATCAGCCGAGAATTGGCGACGCTCTTGGGCGGGGAGATTCGTCTCACCAGCGCGCCCAATCAGGGCAGCACTTTTACGCTGTACCTTCCGGAGAATTATTTCGGTTCGATTTCCGCCACCGCCGCAGTCAAGATCGGCAGGCTCAGCCCGGCGCCGCTGATTGTGCAGCAGGCGGTCAAGCCCGAGGAGATCCCCGACGACCGCGAGTCCATCATGCCCCAGGATCCGGTCGTTCTTATCATAGAGGACGACCCGCAGTTCGCCCGGTTGTTACTGGATTTAGTACGTGAACGAGGTCTCAAAGGGGTGGTGACGACGCAAGGAACGGTGGCCCGCGCGCTGGCCCGCGAGTTCAATCCGCTGGCGGTCATTCTCGACATTTTCCTCCCGGACATGCTCGGGTGGACCGTTTTGAGTCACCTAAAGCAGGACCCGGCGACGCGCCACATCCCCGTACAAATCATCAGCGTCGAAGAAGAACGGTTGCAGGGTCTCGGGCATGGCGCCTTCTCGTATCTGATCAAGCCCCCGAACGCCGGCGATTTGGAAAAAGCGCTGGATCGGGTACTGGACTACGCCCGATCCCCACGCAAGCATTTGCTGGTAGTCGAAGACAACGAAATGGAGCGCCAGAGCGTCGTGGAATTGCTGTCCCACGGCAACGTTGATATCGCTACCGCCGCAAGCGGCGCCGAGGCATGGGAAGCCTTGGGCACGAGACGCTTCGATTGTATGGTGCTCGACCTCCGGCTGCCGGATATCTCCGGCTTTGACTTGCTGGAGCGCATTCGACAGGACGCTCACCTGCGGGAGTTGCCCATTGTCGTGTTCACGGGCAAGGATTTAACCCCGGGGGACGAGGTTCAGCTGGCCCGTATGGCCGAGAGCGTGATACTTAAAGGCGTCCAGTCCCCCGAACGGCTGCTCGATGAGACTTCTTTGTTTCTGCATCTCGTGACCGGCGAGCTTTCGCCGGCGAAGCAACAGATGTTGGAGCGGCTGCGCCAAAGCGACGAGGCGCTTCGGTACAAGAAGGTGCTGGTTGTCGATGATGACGTGCGCAACATCTTCGCCTTGACCAGCCTGCTCGAGCAGCACGGGGTCCGAGTGATCAGCGCCGAAACCGGCAAAGACGCGATCACGCTACTCCGTGAGGACGCAGAGATCGACGCCGTTCTCATGGACATCATGATGCCCGAAATGGACGGCTACGAGACGATGCGCCAAATCCGCAAGGATCCCAAGCACCGCCTCCTGCCCATCGTCGCGCTTACCGCAAAGGCGATGAAAGGCGATCGCGAAAAATGTCTCGAAGCCGGCGCTTCCGATTACATTGCCAAGCCCGTGAACAGTGAAGAGCTGCTTTCGCTCTTGCGCATCTGGCTTTTCGGCAGGCAGAAGATGCCAAGGATATCCTATGAAGACCGAGGCAACGGCCAACATACTCGTAGTTGACGACGACTTGAATACGCTTGCGGCCATGGAGGCGCTGCTCGCCGGGCCGGGGCGAAAGATCGTCACAGCGTCGTCCGGCACCGATGCGCTGCGTCATCTGCTGCGGGAGGACTTCGCCCTGATTCTGCTGGACGTGCGAATGCCGGTCATGGACGGATTCGAGACGGCGGAGCTGATTCGCCAGAACGAGCGATTCCGCTACACGCCGATTATTTTCATTTCCGCGGTGGATACCCTGGAATCGGATGTGTTCCGCGGCGCGGAGAGCGGCGCCGTCGATTACCTCTTCAAGCCGGTAGTGCCGCAAGTTCTGCAGGCCAAGGTCGCCGTCTTCGTCGACCTGTTCCGGATGCACGAGCAGCTAAAGCAGCAAGCGATTCGACAAACCGAGGAACGGTTTCGCTTGGTGGTGGAAAGCCTGCAGGACTATGCCGTCTTCATGATCGATCACGATGGACGGATCTCGACGTGGAATCGCGGGGCCGAACGGATCGGCGGGTGGAGCCAGCAGGAGGTCATCGGGAAACTATTCGGGAAGTTTTATCTCACCGAGGACCAGGAAAGAGGCTCACCGGCTCTCGCGCTCCGGGAGGCCGCCGCTGCCGGCCGCTATGAAGAAGAGGGCTGGCACGCGCGCAAGGACGGGTCCCGGTTTTGGGCCAATCTCATCGTCACGGCTCTGATGGACGACAACGGCGCGCTGGTGGGCTTCTCTGCAATTATCCGCGACCTCACCGAGCGCAAGCGAGTGGAGGAGGAACTCAAGAGACTTAACGCGGAGCTTGAAGAACGATTTGCGCAGAAGGCGGCGGAGTTATTCAAAACCACGCGCGAGCGGGAGAGATTACAAGAGCAACTCCTGCAAGCGCAGAAGATGGAAAGCATCGGCACCCTCGCGGGTGGAATCGCCCACGACATTAACAACCTGCTAAACGTCATCTCAGGTTATGCTTCCTTGATCCTGCAAAACGCCAACCCGCAGGAGCGACTCGCAGACCATCTGGAAGTCATTAATGAAATGGTCGGGCGGGGAACGTCCCTGGTGCAGCAGTTGCTCGCCATGGCGCGTAAAACTCCGACAAAGTTCGAGCCGGTTTGGGTCAATACCGTCCTGGAACGGATCAGAGTGCTTCTCGATGAGACTTTCCCCAAGGCCATCGACGTCGAGTGGAATTTGGATCAGAAGGTTCGGCCGGTCATGGCGGACGCGAACCAATTACATCAAGTCATGCTCAACGTATGTCTCAATGCGCGAGACGCGATGCCGAGCGGCGGCAAACTTCGCATCAGGACCGGAACTGTGTTTGGCTCCGAGCTGCGCCAGACTTTTCAAGAAGCCACCGAGGAACTATATACGACGATTACGATCACGGATACGGGAGTCGGTATCGATGAGGTGAACAAGAGACGGATCTTCGAGCCTTTTTTCACGACTAAAAAGCCAGGGCAGGGCTCGGGTCTAGGTCTTGCTGTGGTTTACGGCATCGTCGGGAACCATAAAGGCTTTATCGACGTCGATAGCGAGCCCAATTGCGGCACAGCCTTCCACATCTGTCTTCCAGCGGCAAAAGACCAACCTGATGTGAAAGAGGAGCGGGGGGAATCGGAAGGGCCGCGGAGCCTCGCCGTCGGCGCCGGCGAAACCATTCTTTTTGTGGAAGATGAAAAACGACAACTGCGGTTGATGCAAGATTTTCTTCAAACCCACGGCTATCGCGTATTGGCGGCCGGAGACGGACATGAGGCTGTCGAGATATTTCTCCGGCACAAAGAAGAGATCGCCCTGGCGGTCCTGGACATTGGATTGCCGAAACTCAACGGCTGGGAAGCTTACTGCAAGATGCAAGAAATCAGTCCCGGCCTGAAGGTTATTTTTGCCACCGGCTTTTTGTCCCATCACATAGAGTCTCAGCTGGCCAAGGGCGAGTCCTGCAGCGTGATCCTGAAACCGTACCAATTAGACGAGGTTTTGGAAAAGATTTCCGGCGCGATAAAAAGGGCGCCGGCAGAGCTGACCGCCGCCAACCCCCTGTCCGCACGACCCTAAATCCCGGCTACGGTTATTCGCGGTTTCTTTGACGATTGGAGTCGTGCCCTCAAAGGGTCGGGCGTTCGCTTCATGTTCTCAACGAGGATAGCGATCAGGAGGAGCGGGAAAGCTCGCCGGCTCTTTTGGCCAACAGGATGTCAGGAATCTGTTTGAAAAAGGTTAGACGCGCATGATTATTTACGGAATTGGGGTTTTTTTATCGATCCAGTCCTTACCCATCGACACGGCATAGTCCTCAGCGTCTTCCTTAGTGCGGAACCGATTTTGCGGTCCGGTTAATTCGAATCGCTGCTCTTTCCCTGCGTCACGCCAACGGACCCGCACGGTCGGCACCCAATATCCGGTCTCACCGATTAAACGGGCCAGTCCGATGATGTGATAGTCGCGGTAAAGCACCCCTTTCACGCCATCTCCCCTCGTAAAGACTCGATACCGGCGCGCCGAAGCTGTTTCTATATACCATTGAAGGTGCCAAAGTAAGTCACATAAGTGACGAACGGTCGAGCGTCATTGGACGGTGTGAAGACCCTCCGGTCATGATTCGAGAGTCTCACCACGAGCGGGTTCGAGTATCAACTTTTGGTCGTCCACCGACTCCAACACCCCCCTTGACGTGAGAATGAAACCACGGCTATGTTTGATTACCGCGTTTTGCTATGAAAAATGTTCCGGGGAGAACGGATCCAAAATATCAAAAAGATAGGAAATCCAACGGTTATTATGGCGCAATCAACCGGCGATGCGACGATTGGACGACCGGCACTCACAGAGAACGATATTCTGTGGATCACAGCCGGTCTAGGCTGTGATGGCGACACTATAGCGATAACCGCCGCAATCCGAGCCTTGAAGATATCGTGCTCGGCGGAGTTCCGGGAATCCTTAAAGTGAAATTTCATAACCCGGTGCTCGGCTATCAAGCGGGAGACGATTTTGTAGCGTTCTTTCACGCGGCTGCCCAAGGCAAAATCGATCCCTTTATTCTTGTCGTCGAGGGGTCTATCCCCAACGAGACCATCAACCAGGAAGGGTATTGGGCAATGAACCGGATTGGCGACGACCGGATGGCCAACAATCAGTGAAGGCGGAAACCGAAGACTGACGGTAAACCACCGGAAGCGACCGATCCTTCGACCATGGGTGCCAAAAAAAATCTCCCACATGATTCTGTGCTGATGGATTTAGGCGAAGCGGACGCCATCATTAAAAGGCTCGCCGGTATTTTTGAAGCTACCGACATTCATCACCTCGCATCCGGTTTTCGCGAATACGGCGGCGGAGCGACGATGCAACAGGACCAGGTGCCCAACCTCGATGCCAGGTATCGCACCTTGGTCGAACAGGTTCCCGCCGTCATCTTTATGGCTTACCTGGATCGGGGCATTGGAGAGGTCTATGTCAGCCCCCATATCGAGTCGGTGCTCGGTTTCTCTCGGGAGGAGTGGCTGAACGACCCCGTCCGCTGGTATCGCCAGATCCATCCCGAAGACAAGGAGAGGTGGAGTTTCGAGACTTCCCAGATGCTGGCTTCAGGGGCTCCCTTGCGGTCCACGTACCGGGTTATGGCCTGCGACGGACACACCGTCTGGTTTCAATGCCAGGCAAAGATGGTGCGGGATGAACGCGGCCGGCCCTGGTTCGTTCACGGCGTGGCGTTTGATGTCACGGAGCTCAAGCAAACCCAGGACCTGCTCCAAAGGGCGCATGAAGAGGCACAAAGGCGGGCTTCGGAACTGGAAGCGGCCAACTTGATGCTCATGGCGCAGATCGCCGAGCGGGAAAAGGCGGAAAAACAGCTTCGTGAAAGTGAAGAGCGATTTCGCTTACTCGTCGATGGCGTGAAGGATTACGCCATTTTTATGTTGAATCCTCGAGGTTATGTGGTCAGCTGGAATAAAGGGGCCGAGCGCATCAAAGGTTATTCGGCAGGCGAAGTCATCGGTGAACATTTTTCCAAATTTTACCCGGCCGAGGATATTGCCAAGGGCAAGCCCGAAGAGGCCCTGCGGCTAGCGGAAATCGTCGGTCGATACGAATGCGACAACTGGCGGGTGCGTAAGGACGGAACAAAATTTTGGGCAAATGTCGTGATCACCGCGTTGCGGGACAACGAAGGTCAACTCTACGGGTTTTCCAAGGTGACGCGAGATATGACCGAGCGGAAACTGATCCAGGACAAGCTCCAAGAAAGCGAGCGTCTCGCGGCTATGGGTACGACGGCAGCGGTATTCGCCCACGAAATCGGCAATCCGTTGAATGCGTTATCGACGACTCTGCAGTTCTTGAAACGCCAAGTAACGACGAACAAAGAGAACGACACCGCCTTTCTGAGTTCGACGCTGGAAAGCGTGCTGCATGAGATTGACCATTTGGGGTCCCTCCTCGGTGACTTTCGATCGCTGGCGCGGCCGCACGCGCTCGAGTTGCGTACGACCCATCTCCCGCAAATTGTCGCCGAGGTCCTGGCGGCGGAAGCGGCCGCCTGCGCCGCAGCGGGCATTATCGTCGAGCAACATTTTCCAGCTGAATTTCCCGCCGTCATGGCCGATGCGCGCAGGCTAAAACAGGCGCTGTTGAATTTGTGCAAGAATGCCATGGAAGCGATGGTCGAAGGTGGAAAGCTCATCGTCCGCGGCCACCACAGGGCCGGCATGGCCTCTGTAGATATTGTCGATACCGGCATAGGCATTCCGGAGGACTGCGACGTCTTCGAACTGTTCAAAACAACGAAGCATCACGGCACCGGCCTCGGGCTTGCCATAGTCCGGCAGATCGTCTCGGCGCATCACGGGACGATTTCTTACCGAAGTCAACCGGGCGAAGGAACGACTTTCACGATCTCACTGCCGTTGGAATCCTGATTCGAGCGAACTGTTGCCGGTTCTCATCACGGAAGGCGCCGGTAATTTGTAATCCCAGCCGCCGCATGAATAATCTCGGTTAGCTATAAGCCATCGGCCATAGGCCATCAGCTATTTCCCCTCGAGCAGCATGAGATCCGGGTCCTCCAGATGCGCGATCACGACATTTAGAAACCGCGCCGCTTCGACTCCATCGATGACGCGATGATCAAAAGCGAGAGAGAGCGGCATGATTCTGCGGATCGCGATCTGGCCGTCCCTGACGGCGGGCCGGTCTTCGATTTTTCCAATTCCCAGGATTCCGACTTCAGGATAGTTGATGATCGGAGTGCCGTAGGATGCGCCGATCACGCCGTAGTTGGTAATAGTGAAAGTGCTCCCTTTGAGATCCACAATATCGAGCTGGCGCAGCCGCGCTTTTTCCGCCAGCAGACTGATCTCTCTGGCGAGTTCGAGGATGGTTTTTTGGTCAGCCTCCTTGATGACGAAAACCATGAGACCGTCCGGGGTATCGACGGCGATTCCGATATTGTAGTATTTCTTGAGAACGATCTGGGCGCTCTCATCATCGAGCGTGGCGTTCAGGTAGGGATGCGCCTTCAATGCCGTGAGGGCGGCCCGGATCACAAACGGAAGGTATGTCAGCTTGACACCCTTTTCTGCGGCGAGTTTTTTTTCCTTTAAACGCACGCTCTCCAAATCGGATATGTCCGCATCTTCCCAGATGGTGACATCCGGCACGCGTTGCCGCGCCTCCTGCATCCGTTTGGCGACGGTTCGCCGGATGCCGCGCAGTGGAATCCTTTCAATGCGCCCGTAAAGGTCAGCGTCCGGCTGACCGGTGTCTCCGGTTCTGGCTGCGGCCCGCTCGATGTCCGCGCCAATGATTCGCCCGTCGGGACCGGTGCCACGTATTTGGCTCAAATCGACGCCGCGCTCTTTGGCGAGCTTGCGCACCGCCGGAGTGGCTTTGACCGGTTGGGAAATATCCACGACCTCTTCTTGCGCGAGCGCGCCGACAACCGTTCCCGAATCCTCGCTTCGGGGCTGTGGGGCAGGCGCGGCCTCCCCGCTTGTCTCGACGCTCACCAGCGGTTGCCCCACCTGAACGATGTCTCCTTCTTTGCCATGACGCTTGACCACTGTTCCGGTATAAGGACAGGGCAGGGTAACGATCGCCTTATCGGTCTCGATTTCCACCAGGTCCTGGTCTTCCTTGACACTGGAGCCTTCGTCAATGAGCCACTTGACGATTTCTCCTTCGGTGATTCCCTCGCCGACGTCAGGCAGATGGAATTCTTTGACCATGAACCGGCGGCTGGTTAGATGCTCATCACTCGACTGATGGCTTGAACGACGCGCGGAGCATCGGGCAGGAAGTGCTTCTCAAGTTTCGGCAACGGCATGGCGGTATCGAACCCGGTCACCCTTTCCACCGGCGCCTCAAGAAAAAACAGCGCCTTCTCATTGATGCGAGCGACGAGCTCGGCTCCGAAACCACAGCTGCGGGGAGCCTCGTGCACGATCACGGCTTTCTTGGTTTTCTTTATCGACTCGACAATGGTGTCCATATCCAGCGGCGAAAGCGTGCGCAAGTCCAAGACCTCGGAACTGACCCCCCTTTCGCCCATGAGCCGGGCCCCTTGGAGCGCAACCTGCAGCATGGCTCCCCAACTAATCAGGGTAACGTCGTTGCCTGCCATTACGACCCGGGCCGTTCCCAGCGGGATCACGTATTCTTCGTCTGGCACTTCTTCGCGAATTGCCCGATACACTCTTTTGGGCTCCATAAAAATGACCGGGTCGGGATCGCGAATAGCAGAGAGCAGCAATCCCTTGGCTTCGTAAGGTGTCGACGGGACGACCACTTTCAGGCCGGGTGTGTGGACAAAGTAGGCTTCATTGCTTTCCGAATGATGTTCGGGAGCGCGAATACCTCCTCCATAAGGCATGCGGACGACCAGGGGGCATTCGTACCTTCCCCGCGATCGCGTTCTAATGCGGGCTGCATGACACACCAGTTGCTCCATCGCGGCATAAGCGAATCCTTCGAATTGAATTTCGGCAATGGGTCTCAGCCCATATACCGCCATCCCGATGGCGGCGCCCACGATACCGGATTCTGAGAGTGGCGTGTCGATGACGCGGTGCTCGCCGAACAGCTCGAATAATCCTTGGGTTACCCTGAAAACTCCGCCATTTTTGCCGACATCTTCCCCCAGCACGATCACCCGGGGATCGCCTGCCATCTCCTGTTTGAGCGCAAGGTTAATGGCTTCAACTAGTGTGAGTTTCGCCATCGCTGACTCCGGCAGTCATCTGCTTGGGCGGCGCCCGTTTCCGTTTTGCAGGGCGGCCAATTGTTCCTGGAGCTCTACGGGCAGTTCTCTGAACGTATACCTAAAAATATCCTGGGGATCGGCGGGCGGAGTGTTTTCTTCTTCTCGCACCGCTGCTTCCACTTGTTCCCGCGCCTTTTCCGTCACTTCTTGCTCGTACGCCTGATCCCACAGGCCCTGTCGCTCCAAGTATTTTCTCAGGCGCTCGATGGGGTCCTTGGCCTTCCATTGTCTGACTTGTTCCGTGCTGCGGTAGCGGGAAGCGTCGTCCGCTGTCGTATGGTCGCCGATCCGATAGGTCACCGCCTCGATAAAAGTCGGCCCATGGCCGGTGCGCGCCTTCTCCAGGGCGTCGGCGGTAGCTTTGTAAACCGCAAACGCATCGTTGCCGTCGACCTGTATGCCGGAAAAGCCGTAGGCGATCGCTTTTTGCGCCAAAGTTTCCGCCGCCGTCTGCCGGGACAACGGGACGGAAATTGCCCATTGGTTGTTTTGGCAAAAGAAAACCACCGGCAGGGAAAAAACTCCCGCAAGGTTCAGGCCTTCATGAAAATCGCCTTTGGAAGTTGCGCCATCGCCCATGTAAACGAGCACGGCGATTGGATCACCCTTGAGTTTGGCTCCCCATGCGGCTCCCGCGCCAATAGGGATCTGTGTGGCTACGGGAATCGTGATTGGGAAATCGTTTTGTCGTTCCGGGATCATGCTCCCGCGTTCGTCGCCGGACCAATACTGGAGAATCATCCTGAGCGGCAATCCTCTAACCAGCGAGGCGCCCGGCTCGCGAAACGAGGGAAACATCCAATCCGATGGCTGGAGCGCCGAGGCGCTGGCTACTTGCGCAGCTTCTTGGCCGAGGATAGAGGCGTAGGTTCCAAGCCGCCCTTCCCGCTGGAGCTTGAAGGCCTTTTCGTCGAAAGTCCGGGCGGCGACCATCCATTGGTAAAGCTGGCGGACGGCCTCATTCGGAAGGGGAGGCCGCAACTCTTCGTCGCAGTTTCCCTGTTCATCTAAAATCTGGAGGCGTTCAAGGTTGAAGCGTTTGATGATTGTTCTTGGCATGCGGCGGGTTTGATTGGGTTATGTCGGTTGTGTGCGTGACCAAGTCACTACTTTCCTGGCTTTAATTCTACCACTCTCCCGAGCCGGAATAAACTTCTTTTGTTATTTTTTGTTTCTGCTAAAATAAACGCGGGTTCGATACCACCACGAGATAAGATGTCTTACGTACATTCGAAATGACGCTGAAGAATGTCATTTCGAGCACAGCGAGAATTCTTTCCGTCCCAAACAAGAGGTCCTGTCCCGGGACCAGCCACTCAGGAGCAAACCGGTGAAACAGGCGGTCATCGTTAGCGCTGCGCGCACACCGATCGGCAGTTTTCAAGCGGGGCTTAGTCTGCTTTCGGCGACCCGACTGGGGAGTATCGTCATCGCGGAAGCGCTGAAACGGGCTCGTCTGGAAGGCGAGCAGGTTGATGAGGTGATGATGGGCAACGTGCTTTCGGCGGGCTTGGGGCAAGCCCCGGCGCGTCAGGCAAGCATCGGAGCCGGGCTTCCCAAGAAGATACCCTGCACTACGATCAACAAAGTTTGCGGTTCGGGGCTGAAGGCCGTCATGCTCGCCGCCCAGGCGATCGGCGCCGGAGAGGCCGACATTGTGGTGGCGGGTGGCATGGAGAGCATGAGCAACGCGCCTTATCTTTTGATGAAGGCGAGAACCGGCTACCGCATGGGGTCCGGGGAAATCGTCGATAGCATGATTCATGACGGGCTCCGGGATGCCTATCATGATTTTCCTATGGGCTCGGCGGCGGAACTCTGTGCGGCGACCCTCAACATAGGCAGAGCCGAACAAGATGAGTTTGCCCTGACGAGTTATCGGCGCGCGCTCAAGGCGCAACAGCGCGGTGATTTTAGGCGGGAAGTCGTGCCGGTGAAAACGCCGCCGCCGGTGGAGCAGCTCGTCGTAGAAGACGAAGAGCCCAAGCGGATCAACCTCGAGCGGCTTGCCGGGCTGAAGCCGTCGTTTAAGAAGGATGGCACGGTGACGCCGGGAAATGCTTCCTCCATCAGCGACGGCGCCGCCGCGTTGATTGTGATGTCGAAGGAAAAGGCGCAAGCCTTGGGACTCAAGGCGATGGCGACGATCGTGGGCTCGAGTTCGCACGCGACTGAGCCCGAGTGGTTTACCACCGCGCCTGCGCAAGCGATTACGGAGTTGCTGGGAAAAGTCGGCCGGAAAGCTTCCAGTATCGATTTGTTCGAGATCAACGAGGCTTTCGCCGTTTGCTCGATCGCGGTAAATCGGGAGCTCGGCTTGGATCCGGAGAAGGTCAACGTTCGCGGCGGCGCGGTCGCGTTGGGACATCCCATCGGAGCGAGCGGGGCGCGAATCCTGACCACGCTGCTTCATACCCTCGAGGACCTCGACGCCAGGTGCGGCATCGCCAGTTTGTGCATTGGTGGCGGAGAGGCGGTCGCGCTGATGGTGGAGCGGGAAACGGCCTATGGCCGATAGCTTATGGCATATAGCATCGAACCAGAGGAACCATACGCCATAAGCCATACGCTATATGCCAGCGGTAAACGAGTCGATCGAGCGGAACGAATTAGATGAGCCTTTTTCACTGGCCTGACGATCATGGATTTTGAGTTGACCGAAGAGCAACAAATGGCGCGGGAAATGACCCGGGCCTTTGTCGAGCGTGAGGTGAAGCCGGTGGCATCCCGGATGGACCGCGAAGGTGCCTACCCTTCCGAACTGGTCAAAAAAATGGGCGAGATGGGGCTGATGGGTATATTTGTGCCAACGGAATTCGGCGGCAGCGGGATGGATCTCGTTTCCTACGTCGTTGCGATGGAAGAGATCTCCAAGGCATGGGCCTCGCTCGCCGTGATCATGAGCGTGCATAATTCACTGGTCTGCGCGCCCATTCTTCGCTTCGGTACTACGGAGCAGAAGAAAAGATACCTACCTTCGCTGGCGCGGGGCGAGAGGCTCGGCTGCTACTCGTTGACGGAGGCGGGAGCGGGTTCGGACGCGGGCTCCATTCAGACCCGCGCCAAACGAGCGGGAAGCGAGTATGTGCTGAATGGCAGCAAAGTTTTTACCACCAACGGAAGCCGCGCCGAGATCGCCGTTGTTTACGCGGTCACCGACCCGGGAAGCGGGAAGAAGGGTATCTCGGCTTTCCTGGTGGAGAAAAGCGCTCGGGGTTTCATCGTCGCTAAACTGGAAGACAAGCTCGGGCTTCGCTCGTCGGATACCGCCAGCCTCGTATTCGAGGATTGCCCCGTTTCCCAGGATAATCGTCTGGGTGAGGAGGGCGAAGGCTTCAAGATTGCGCTGGAGACGCTCGACGGCGGGCGGATCGGCATCGCCGCTCAGGCGCTCGGCATTGCGCAGGGATGCCTCGAGGAGTCTCTCGCCTATGCCAAGGAACGCCGGCAGTTCGGCCGCGCGATCGCCGAGTTTCAGGCCATCCAGTGGATGCTCGCCGACATGGCAACCGAGATCGATGCAGCCCGGCTTCTCACTTATCGAGCGGGCTGGCTGTACCAGCAGGGCAAGAGAGTTACGCGCGAAGCGGCCATGGCGAAGCTCTTCGCCTCCGAGGCAAGCAATCGAATCGCGTACAGAGCGGTCCAGATCTTCGGCGGCTATGGGTATATCAAAGAGTCGGCCGTCGAGCGCTTTTTTCGTGATGCGCGGGTGACCACACTTTACGAGGGGACCTCGGAGATTCAGCGTCTGGTCATTGCGCGGGATCTGCTGCGAGAAAGAGAGCCTAGCGATGAGTCCCGGAAACAAGTCTTTTAAGAACCTCTCCGATATCGAGATCCAAAATCTCTACACACCGGACGATATCCGCGAACTAGAGTATGCGCGCGACCTGGGCCAGCCGGGAGCTTTCCCGTTCACGCGCGGCGTCTACCCGGCGATGTATCGCGCCAGGCTTTGGACGATGCGGCAGTTCGCAGGCTTTGGCACGGCCGAGCAAAGCAACCGCCGCTACCGATATCTTCTCAAAGAGGGCAACACCGGCCTTTCCGTTGCCTTCGATATGCCGACGCTAATGGGTTACGACTCCGACGATCCCCGGTCGAGAGGCGAAGTGGGACGGTGCGGTGTAGCGATCGATTCGGTCGCGGACATGGACACGCTGTTTCGTGGGATTCCGCTCGACCAGGTGAGCGTATCGATGACGATCAATGGTCCGGCGATCGTTCTGTTCGCGATGTATCTGGTCGTCGCCGAGCGGCAGGGAGTCCGCTTCAGGGACCTTCAAGGAACGTTGCAGAATGACATCCTCAAAGAGTACATCGCGCAAAAAGAATGGATCTGCCCGCCCGCCCCCTCGCTGAGGATCATCAACGACATCGTTCGCTTCTGCGTCGAGTCGGCGCCGCGATATCACCCCATCAGCATCAGCGGCTATCACATCCGCGAAGCCGGCTCCACCGCGGTTCAGGAGCTTGCCTTTACGCTGTATGACGGCTTGACCTATGTCGGCTCGGCGCTCGAAGCGGGATTGAAAGTGGACGATTTCGCGCCAAGACTTTCATTCTTCTTCAATGCCCACAACGAGTTTTTCGAAGAAATCGCGAAGTATCGGGCGGCGCGTCGCTTGTGGGCGCGCGAAATGAGAGAGCGGTTTCAACCGGTGAATGCCGCGTCGCTGGCGCTTCGCTTTCATACCCAGACCGCCGGCTGCGCGCTCACCGCGCAGCAGCCCTACAATAATGTTGCCCGGGTGACCCTTCAGGCGCTCGCCGCGGTATTGGGAGGAACCCAGTCGCTGCACACGAATTCCTTGGATGAGACGCTGGCGCTTCCGAGCGAAGAAGCGGTCAAAATCGCGCTTAGAACGCAGCAGATCATCGCCCATGAATCCGGGGTGATCGACACCGTCGATCCGTTGGCGGGATCTTACTATTTGGAGTGGTTGACGAACCGGTTGGAAACCGAAGCGAAAGCTTACTTTACCAAGCTCGATGAGATGGGCGGGATGATCCCAGCCATCGAACGTGGCTTTCCTCAGGGTGAGATCCACCGCGCCGCGTTGGCCTATCAGAAAGAGGTGGATAGGGGTGAGCGGATCATCGTTGGCGTCAACGCTTATGCAGATGCTCGAGAGCAACGGGTTCCGATACTCAAAATAAAGGAGCAAGTCGAAAAGGGGCAGTGCCAGAGATTCCGACAACGAAAGAAAAATCGCAGCGCAAGAAAAGTGGCTACGGCGCTAAGCCGCCTTGCCGGCGCCGCAGAGGCAAACGGCTATCTCATGCCGGTAGTGATGGAAGCGGTCAGGGCGGAGGCCTCGGTCGGTGAAATCTGCGAGGTCTTTCGCAGGGTCTACGGAGAGTATCGGGAAGCGGTGAGCCTCTGAAGAATGGAGTAGTGGAGTGTTGGAATGATGGAGTGATGGTGGGGAGCGAATTTGCAGTACTCCAATACTCCAGTACTCCAGTTTTGCTGTGACAAGTGACACATGAGCCGGGAACGTTCAGCCAAAACGAATAACCGCAAGCGGGTGGTTCGGAACCTTCGCGTCTTGATCGCCAAAGTCGGTCTCGACGGTCATGACCGAGGGGTCAAAATCGTTGCCCGGGCGCTGCGGGATGCCGGAATGGAGGTCATCTATCTCGGCATACACAATACTCCGAAAGAGATAGCCAGCGCGGCGCTGCAAGAGGGGGTGGACGCGATCGGTCTGTCTATTCATTCGGCCGCCCATATGACTCTGTTTCGCGAGGTGCTGGCGCTTCTCAAGGAAAACCGGGTAAAGGACGTGACTCTCTTTGGTGGAGGCATCGTTCCCGCGGAGGATGTCGGCCGTCTGAAAAAGATGGGAGTCAAAGAGATTTTCACGCCGGGCGCACCCCTTGAAGAGATCGTGAATTTTGTGAAATCGATTCCGCCGAGGAGAACCAAAACGCGACTGCAACCATGATTCGGCTGGCAAGACAAGCTTCGGGTGGTTGCCGGCCTCGGAGCGAGCTTTTGGGCTGGCCACTTACCCCCTTACCCCTAACGGGTATTGTGGTTACGGAAGACAACGACGAGCAGTATGGATTTTGATTACACCGAGGAGCAGAAACTTCTGAGGCAGACGATCCGGGAGTTCGCCGAGAACCGGATCGCTCCCGGCGCCCGGGAGCGCGATGAGGCGGCGCGTTTCCCGAGCGAGTTGATTCCGGAGATGGCGCAACTGGGACTCTTTGGTATTCTGGTTCCCGCCGAGTACGGCGGCGCTGGGCTCGACGCCGCAGGCGCTGCGATCATCATTGAGGAAGTGAGCCGGGTGGATGCCGCCGTCGCATTGATCGTCGCCTCCCACAACTCGCTCTGCGCGGGTCACATTCTTGCGTTTGGCAGCGAGGCGCAAAAACAGAAATACCTGCCACCTTTGGCGCGGGGCGAAAAATTGGGGGCGTGGGCGCTAACCGAGCCCACATCGGGCTCCGATGCCGCCGCTCTCAAGACCCGGGCGACGTTGGAAGGAAATCACTGGGTGCTCGATGGAGAAAAACAGTTCACCACCCAGGGTTCCACGGCCGGCACCTACGTCATCATGGCCGCGACAGAGCCGTCTCGGGGCAAGGACGGCATTTCGGCTTTCATCGTCGAGCGCGAAACCGCCGGGCTCAGTATCGGCAAGGTCGAGAACAAGCTTGGCGTGCGGGCTTCCGATACCGCCGGGCTGCGGCTTGAAGCAGCGCGCGTGCCAAAACAAAACCTGCTCGGCGAGATCAACGGCGGATTCCAGGATGTGGTGAAAGTCCTCCAGGGCGGTCGGGTGGGCATCGCGGCCATGGCGGTAGGAATTGCTCAGGGCGCTCTCGACGAGTCGATCAAATACGCCGGCATGAGAAAGCAGTTTGGCAAACCGATCGCCGAATTTGAGGCCATTCAATGGATGCTGGCCGACATCGCGACAGAGATCGACGCCGCGCGCCTTTTGGTCGATCGCGCCGCGCGGCTGAGGGACAGGGGAATGCCGTTTGCGAGCGCCGCCTCAGAGGCCAAACTCTACGCCGCTGAGACGGCCATGAGAGCGACGACCAAGGCAATTCAGATCCACGGCGGCTATGGGTACACGAAAGATTATCCCGTGGAACGATTCTTTCGTGACGCCAAGATCTGCGAAATTGGCGAGGGCACGTCGGAAATCCAGCGGCTGATCATCGCCAGGGAGCTAGTTAGGGAAACGGAACATGAATAGTTTCTGGTTCCAGGTTTCAAGTTCCCTTCCCCAAACTAGCAACGTGAAACCTGAAACCAGGAACCTGAAAATTAAAAATGGCAGGCGATCTCATAAAGCGAATTCTTAAAGGCGATGCCCGCGCGCTGGCGTCGGTGATGACTCTGATCGAAGATCGAGATCCGAGAGGGAAAGCCGTGGTCAAGGCCGTTTATTCTTATACCGGCAGAGCTCACGTGATCGGCATAACCGGCGCTGCTGGCACAGGGAAGAGCAGCCTTATCGATCGCATGACCTCGGAATATCGGCGGCGGAAAAAGCGCGTTGGAATTTTGGCGGTGGATCCCAGCAGCTCGTTTTCCAGCGGCGCTCTTTTGGGCGACCGTATTCGGATGCGCGAGCATTTCCTCGACGAGGGCGTGTTTATCCGGAGCTTCGCGACGCGCGGGAAGAGCGGCGGTGTCTCTGCCGCCGTCCGGGATGCCATCCATATACTGGATGCCGCTGGTTACGATGTAGTCTTCGTCGAGACGATCGGCGCGGGGCAGGACGAGCTTGAGGTTGCCGCCCTCGCCCACGCGGTGGTGGTCGTCTTGATCGCGCGGATGGGCGATGAAGTTCAGGACATGAAGGCCGGGTTGTCCGAAATCGCCGATATCCTGGTCGTTAACAAGGCCGATCTCTCAGGATCGGACGAAACCGTGCGACAACTCGAAGCTTCGTTTGAAGATTGTACGGTCGTCGCGACGTCGGCTCTTAACAATCAGGGGATCCCTTTGCTCGTGGACAGCATCGACGACCATCGGCGGAAGAGCCACTGTAATGGCGACGATCAAGGCAAACGATTCGATTTGTGCCGGCATGAACTGCTTTCTCTGCTGCGGGAGAAGGTTTTTACTGAGCTGGCGAAAAAAATCAGCGACGCTGCACTCGAAAAGCAGGTCAAGCGAGTCGCGGAGCGACGAATCGATCCTTATAGCGCCGTGGAGGAAATAGCGAAAAGAGTCGGCTTGTAAACACTACCCTCACCCTTCCCTCTCCCTCGAAGGGAGAGGGTGAGGGAGAGGGTTTGTGCGCCCTTAGGGGAATTTGGCACATGGAACGGTTCGAGTTTGGCGGAGAGGTCGTTTGGCATCCAACGTCAGAGTACGTGCAGCGGAGCCGGTTGAAAAGTTTCATGGACCGGCACGGCATCACGAACCTGACAGAGTTGATGCGCCGCTCCACCGAGGAGCTTGAATGGTTCTGGAACGCCGTCTTGGAAGA
>DASTOD010000799.1:0-2353 GCA_035762645.1 Binatia bacterium
AAACGCTGCTGCACGGAGGACGATGTCGCTGAAAGCATGTTGAGCCTTATCCTCAGCAATCATTTCGTTACCGGCGAAATCATTGTCATCGACGGCGGATTTTCGAGCACGACGTAAGTGAAGACGGTCGAAGATAGAGGATCGAGGATAGAGGATCGCGATCCTCCATTCTCCATCTTCCATCCTCGACGGGTGCGGGGTCAGGATGCTTGAGGGTGTGGTCAGATTTCCTCCCGAATTCGCGGCGCGCTACCGCGCGAAAGGTTATTGGGAGGACCGCTCTCTCGCCGATACTTTCGCCGAGGCATTCGCCAAATACTCCGATCGTGTCGCGATCATCGATCGCGAGCAGGCTGTCACTTATGCTCAGCTCGACGAACGGGCGGAGCGACTGGCGCTGAATCTGCTCGACCATGGGCTCGAGCCGCTCGACCGTGTGGTCATGCAGCTTCCCAATGTCGTCGAGTTCGCCTACCTCTACTTCGCCCTGCAGAAGATCGGCTGCATCCCGATTATGGCGCTGCCGACGCACCGCTTCCGCGAAATGAGGCAGTTTGTCGAGCTGTCCGGCGCCGTGGCATGCGCGACGCCGGATAGGACCAGAGACCTTGACTATCGAGATCTCGTCCGAAGAATCCGCCATGGGAGCAAGACCCTGCGTCTCGGAATCGTCCTGGGCGAGGCGCGGGATGAGTTTTTATCTCTGAGCCAGCTCGTCGCATGCCCGAGCAAACGCTCGGTGAACGAGTTGAAACATATCGCCATCGATCCGGAGGACCCGGCGCTCTTTCAGCTCTCCGGTGGAACGACCGGAATTCCCAAGCTCATACCGCGCACCCATAATGATTACGTCTATAACTCCAAGATGGCTGCACGGGTAACGGCGGTAGGTCCGGACAAGACGCTGCTGGACGTGCTTCCGCTGGCGCACAATTTGCCGCTCGCCTGTCCCGGGTTGCAAGGATTTCTCCTGCATGGAGGCAAGGTCGTGCTGGCGAATACGACGCGTGGCGAAGATATCTTCTCGCTCATCGAGCGCCACCGGGTCACCCATATCGCCGTCGTCCCCGCGCTCTTGATCCGTTTGATCAATGACCCGCCGATCCAAAAGTTCGACCTTTCTTCCTTGCAGATTATTCAGAGCGGCGGGCAGCGGCTTCAACCGGAAGTCCGGCGCCGGACCAAAGAGTTAATTCCGAGCGTCACCGTTCAGGAAAACTTCGGCATGGCCGAAGGGATGCTGATGTTTGTCCGGCTCGACGATCCCGAAGACGTGAGAATGGAAACGGTCGGAAGACCCATCAGTCCCGATGACGAGGTGAGGCTCGTGGACGATGAGGACAACGAAGTTGCTGCCGGCGAAGTCGGCGAGTTTCTTGCCCGCGGCCCGTACACGTTGCGCGGCTACTTTGGCGTGCCGGAATACAATGCCAGGGCCTTTACGACCGATGGCTTTTACCGCTCCGGCGATCTGATGCGGCGCCATCCGTCCGGAAACTACATGGTCGAGGGTCGAAAAAAAGATCTGATCAACCGCGGCGGCGAAAAAATCAGCGCGGAAGAGATCGAAAATCTGATTCTCACGCATCCGTCAGTGCAAAACGTGGCCTGCGTACCCATGCCCGATCCGATTCTGGGTGAGCGCATGTGCGCCTGCGTCATCCTGCGCAAGGGCGGCGCTTTGACTTTGGCAGAGCTGGTGGCGTTCCTTATGAAAGAAGAAATCGCCAAGCACAAGCTCCCCGAGCGCTTGGAAATCCTGGACGATTTTCCGCTGTCGGCGTTCGGCAAGGTTTCGAAGAAAGATTTAACGGAACGTATCGCTTTAAAACTCAAACAAGAAGGCAAAATATAGCCAAAGATAGAAAAAACCAGAATTCGAAATGAACCGAGAATTATTCACCGCTGAGGCGCTGAGGGCGCGGAGAGAAAAAATAGATAAGCTCTGCGAACTCGGCGTCTCTGTGGTGAAGATTCTTTGCGCGATAAGATTTTGACGGGCTGGTATGCGCAAGACTTATAACCTATGACCGAGACTCAGTCGCCGCTCGACGCCGCGCGAAAGCTGGCCCCAATGATCCGATCGTGCGCCGATCAGATCGAGGCCGACCGAGAGTTGCCGCGGCCGCTCTTCGAGGCGCTCGCCGATGCCGGCTTGTTTTTGCTCGCGGTTCCACGCGTCTTGGGGGGCGCGGAGATCGATTTACCGACCTACGTCCAGGTGCTCGAGGAAATCGGCAAAGCCGACGCCAGCACCGGCTGGATCGTCAATCAGTGCGCGATCTTCGCGACCTATGCGGCGCGGATGCCGCGTGAAGTCGCTCGCTCGATCTGGATCGACACGCCGCGCAGC
>DASTOD010000800.1:0-16351 GCA_035762645.1 Binatia bacterium
AGCGGGAGCGGGTGAAGCTTCCGGACTTTCTCCTGATATTTCGAAGCGTTCCACTATCGACGGCGGCCGAAATCATCAACCCTCTCGATTGTCCGTTAACTATGCTGGACTCTGAGGCTGCCCTTTCCGATTTCGAATGTCAATTGGAGCTATTTCGGTGGCTGGCTTGGAGCCAGCATCGCCAGAGACGGCGTGCGGCGGGCAAATGTAAAATCTTCATACAGTTTGATGCCAGTAAAGTTTACGTCAAATCGGATACTTCGCTGACCCCGTCGAGCGCGAGTGAAATGTGTAAAGAGAGTTTCCAAAATCAGCTTTGTGCGCACAATCACATTCAGGGTTTTCAACCGGTTATATTCTGGCATCTCTATTGCGGTAATTCTTTGGCTAAAAATTGGGCGATCATACTCTGATGACCGGTTCTTTCGTCCCCGTTGTCTGGGGCCACTTCATCTATAATCTGTTGCTGCAGGTATTCGACGCAGTTTTGACCTATCAAGTACTGGCCTTGGGCGTGCCCGAAGCGAATCCTCTGGTAAGCACCGCCATAGCGCAGTGGGGGCTGGTTTGGGGGTTACTCTACTGGAAGACACTTGCCTGTGTCTTGCTGCTCCTCATTTTCATGCTGAGGCACAAACGGAGAGATCTCACAATCAAGGCATTTACGCTGACGTCTGCGGTGTATGGTTGCCTGTTTGTCGCCGGGCTATACGAGCTATTTCTGCAACTCGGTACCTAGCTCGGATTATTTTCGGGTCCAGCGAAAACGCTGTAGATCGAATCGGCGAGCCGTGAAGGGCGATGGCATAGGAGTACAAAGCTACGATGACTTGCCCAGTGCTTGTCGAGCTGTCCACGTTTCGTTCAACCAGACGAATTCCAACGTCAGTTTGAAGGCCGCCTCGAGGTACAAGCCCATTGCCATCGGCTCACCGATTCGAAATCACCTTGAATAATCCGAGCTAGTGAGATTACAGCTCTCGGGTTAACCCGCGTATGCAAAGGCAAAGGGACTGACTCTTTCGGCTCGTCCCTTGATCGCTCTGGCCGGTGAATAAATTCGAGCTATTTTCTGATCATCCGCACATCCACCGCGGCCAGTCCCTTTCCTGCGGCCCGCAGCATGATCGGATTGAACTCGAGATCCGACAGGTGATCTCGATAACTGGCAAAAATTTCTGATAGGCCGAGCATAGCGTGCACGAGAGCGGCCGTATCCCGTGGCGGTTGCCCTCGCACTCCTTGCAGGATCTTGTAGCCTTTTAGCTCTCTTAACATGGCCCAGGCTTCCTCCTGATCCACGGGAAGAAGGCGGATGGCCGCATCCTTTAGCACCTCGACAAAAATTCCCCCCAGGCCGACTATCAAAAAGGGCCCGTATTGCGGGTCGCTGCGCGCGCCAAGAATGATCTCAGTCCCGTCGACCATTTCCTGAACCAGAATGCTTCCTTTTTCCCTGGACTGTTTCATCAACCGGTCGCTGTGCGCTTCGACCTCACTTTCGCTGCGAACACCGAGAATGACGGCTCCGGCCTCTGTCTTGTGCACGATATCCGGCGCGATCAACTTGAGCGCGACAGGAAACCCGAGGTCCTTTGCCTTTGCGGCGGCTTCCGCAGCCGTGCTGGCCAACGCTTGCCTCGGCAGAGTCAAACCTTTTGATCGAAGCAGTTGATCAAATCGCTCGCCATCGAGATCCTCGCGCCTTGGCGAAACCGGCGGCAGAGGGGGGATGCCTTTTTGATTCCGCTGCCCATAAAGCCCCAGCCCTTTGAGCGCTCTCAGCGTCGGCTTTATCCCTTGCAAGAACGGGATGCCCGCTTGGTCCTGGTAGGTCCGGCTTTCCTCCGTGAGACTGTACGTGGAGCGCGCAAAAGCAAGGATCGGCTTGGGCGTGGCAGCGTTGAGATTTTGGAACAGAGTCGCTTCCCTCTTCTCCGGGAAGCGCGGCAGCTCGCCGTGAATCGCGAGCAGATCGACCCCGTCGTCGTCGGCGTGGAGCTTGACGATATTGACGAAACCCTGTTCGTCGCCGAAACCGGCAACGCCGCATTCGAGAGGATTCTCCACCGCGAGCTCCGCGGGGATAAGCGGCCGCACCGCTTCTCTGGTCTTTTCGCTCAATTGCGCCAGATTCGTATTGAGCTCATCGCAGTGATCGCAGAGCAACCCCTTCATGCCGCCGGAGTTGACCACGATCGCGGCGCGGCTCCCGCGCGGGAAGCGGCCCGGCAGAAACGCCAGCGCCATCTCTGTCAAATCTTCCAAAGTCGGGACCCGAATCAATCCGAGCCGGTCACAAACGGCGTCAAAAACTTCATCCGCCCCGGCCAGAGCGCCGGTGTGGGAAATTGCCTGCCGCTTGCCCATTTCAGAACGTCCAAGCTTGACCACGAGGATCGGCTTATTTTTTTTGAGCGCTTCAGCCGCAACCTCCATAAACTCCCGCGGTCTTCGAACACCCTCGACCATCAAGGCAATGACTCTGGTCTCCGGTTGATCCACCAGGAATGAAAGATAATCGACGAGATCGAGGCTGACTTCGTTGCCGCTCGAGACCGCATAAGTAAATCCGATGCCGCGCTCCGACGCGCCTTTGATCCAGTTGCCAAGAGAGCCTCCGCTCTGGAAGACTAACCCGACCGGGCCATTCTTGAGAAGCGGCACAGGAGTGGGAAAACTCCACAGTCCCTCGGGTAGGGAGAACGATCCCATGCAGTTGGGGCCGCAGATGACCATACCGGTGCGCTCGCAAAGCGCTTTCATCGCCTGGGCACGCTTCTTGCTTTCGGGATCGTCGCCCTCGCCGAACCCCGCGCTATAGATGGTTGCGGCCTTGGCGCCAATTCTGGCCGCCTCTTCCAAAGTGCTTAGGACCGCCTTGGTCGGAATCAGCATCAAAAGGTGCTCGGGCGGTTCCGGAAGCGCGGCAACATTCGGATAGCAGGGATCATCGGCGATTTCGTTGTAGTTGGGGTTCACCAAAAAGATCTTGCCCGCGTAGGCCTTCTTGAGATTGCGATAAATGCCCATCGGCCAGCGACCCTTCGGTGAGGCGCCGACGATGGCAACGGAACGGGCCGAAAGAAGATTTTTAACCGGCTTGCGATCGAACGCAGAACTGCTGATCGTCATAACTATTTACGTTCCTTTTACGTTCCTTTGACTGGTTTTTTTTCTCCTATGTCACAGTCCCGGAGGGACCGCAAGGTTGGCGAAACCAACAGGAGGTCAGGGAAAGACGTGCCACCGGTGGGACGGCAGGTCCAGGGCGGCTTCTTGTCCGACGGCAAGGTCTGAATCCCCGGCAAGCTTCGCAAGCAGAGTCACGCCGTTCACTTCGACTTCCAAAAGAGCGGCATCGCCGAGGTAGTTCTTGCTCGTGACTTTCCCATGAACCGCTGCAGAGTCGTGATTCGACCAGGGTTGCAAGCTCACATGCTCCGGGCGGATCGCCAATGTGACCGCCGCGCCGATGATCACGCCTTCGGGTATCGAAACCGAGACCTTGCCCAGCAGGGACTCCACCTGTCCCGGACCGGTCACGGTTCCCTTGACAAAGTTCATCTCGCCGACAAATTGCGCGACAAACAAATTCACGGGGTGGGCGTAAACCTCATGGGGCGGAGCGATCTGGAGAATCT
This sequence comes from Binatia bacterium, assembly GCA_035762645.1. Lineage (GTDB taxonomy): Bacteria > Desulfobacterota > Binatia > UBA9968 > UBA9968 > DASTOD01. Next base: position 3,645 of record DASTOD010000800.1, read on the forward strand.
CCCCCATGTTCATGACGCAGACTTTATCGCCGAGGCTCAAAGCCTCCGCTTGATCGTGCGTCACATAGAGAGTGGTGACGCCGATGGAAGTCGTAATCTTCTTGAGTTCCACGCGCATCTGTTCGCGCAAGCGCGCGTCGAGATTACTCAGCGGTTCATCCATCAGCAAAATCTTCGGCTCCGTGACCATCGCTCGAGCCATCGCCACACGCTGTTGCTGGCCGCCGCTCAAATCGGTGGCGGGGCGATCCTCCAGCCCGTCCAACTGAACCCGCTTCAATGCGTTACGCACTTTCTCAGCAACGCTGGCTTTCGAGTGACTTTTCTGCCCCTGGGTCAGAGGAAACGCAATGTTCTGGAAAACGCTCATATGCGGCCAGATCGCGTACGATTGAAAAACCATTCCAATGTCGCGTTTTTCGGTAGGAACATAGATCTTTCGCGCCGTAGCATTGACCAGGCGGCCACTGATTTCAATTTCTCCCTGATCGGGTCGCTCCAAACCCGCGACGCAGCGAAGCGTGGTCGTCTTGCCGCAGCCGCTCGGCCCCAACAAAACGCAGAACTCCCCCTCGGCAACCTCCAGGTCGATATCACGCAGGGCATTCACCACTCCCTGCTGCGCCCGAAAGGACTTGCGCAGCCCCCTAATGCTGATCATCTTTCCTCGCTAGCGCTCGGAATCTCAAATCTCATATCTCAGATGCCCACAACCCGGGTTTGGAGATATTTTGAAATTTGAAATCTGCGATCTGCAATCGCGAAGCGTTCGCGCTTCGCGCTAGGACGCCGAGCCGATCTCACCGAGGCGGGAAAGCGCGAGACGCACCGCGCCGACTACGAGCGCCGCAAAAAGAATCAAAATCACGCCGAGTGCCGAAACCTGGGGAACCCAGCCGCTTCCCCAAAACTGCCAGACCACAGTCGATATCACGACATTGTTGCGGGTCATAAGCGTCAACGACATCGTCACTTCTCGATACGACAGCATGCCGATCCAGATCCAGCTATTGAGAACTCCAGCGGCGATCAGCGGCAAGACTATTTTCCACAACACCCGCGGCGTAGAGGCGCCGGAAACCTTCCCGGCCTCCTCCAGCTCGCGGTGGACTTGGATCATGACGCTGTTGGTCGTGCGTGTTCCGTAGGCGATCCAGTTGATCGTGTGGGCGACAATGATAATCAAGACAGTGCCGTACAGCGGAAAGTAGTCGCGGTAGGCCAAACCCAGATAGCCCAAACCGACAGCCATCAAAATTCCCGGGACGGCGTGCGGTATGAAGGCCAGCGTGTCCAGGAAGCCGCGGAAAGAAACTTGCGTTCGAATCACCACCCAGGACACGAGCACGCTCAGAATCATCGTCAGCGTGGGGACGGCGAACATCAAGACAATAGTGTTGATGAACGGCTTGGCGCCCACATGCGTAGGAATCTCGATGTAATGCTTGAGCGTGAGGGACGATAGGGCCTCCGCCGAGGGAAGTTGTAGATACGGAAGAACCGACGCCCATAGCAGCACGAGAAAAGGTATAAAGACCTCTATGGCAAGATAAAAGAAAACAAACGCAAGCGCCGCCCACTTCCATCGACCTAGCGCGATTTCGCGGGGGCGATACCCCCTTCCGGTGATGACCGTATACTTTTTCCCCTGCTTGACCAGCCGAACATACCAAAAGGCAAGCGCCAGGCCGAGGACCAGCATGATCGCGCCGTAGGCGCCGGCCACGCCGTAGTCCGGCAGCCCGGTCGACGGCGTCGTTGAAGTATAGATGAGCGAGCTCAGGACAAGAATACGGGACGGCAGTCCAATAATCGCCGGGACTTCGAACACCGCAATGGCCGTCATGAACAAGTAGACCATCACCGCGACGATGGCGGGAAGCGTAATCGGAATATTGATCTTCCAAAACGTCCGGAGCTTGCTCACGCCCGAGGTATAGGCCGCCTCTTCGAGAGACGGATCCATCGAGCGGTAGGCAGCGGCGAGCATAAAAAACGCCCCCGGCACGAAAGAAACGCCTTGCACAAAGGCCATGCCCGTAAGGCTATATAAATTGAACGGCGGACCGCTCAGGGAAAACCATTCCTGCAGCCACTTATTGAGCAAGCCGATGCGCGGGCTGAGCAGCAAGATCCACGCGATCGTGCGAAGAAAAACCGGAATCAATATGCCGATCGTCAACAGAACGTAAATCGTTTTCTTGAGCGGTATATCCGTCCTCATGAGGATCCAGACAAGAGGCACGGCGATCAGCAGGGTTACGGCAACACTGCCCACGGCAAACATAAGCGTGTTGACGAGAATTTCGTACGTCCTCGGGGTCAGGTAGACCTCGGCGAAGTTTTCCAGGGTGAAAGGAACATCTTCGCCGGGAAAGCCGGTGCGAAGACTCATGAGAATGACCATCGCAACCGGCAGCCCGATCAGCAACGCCAAGAACCCTGAAAGGCTGGTGGCGAACCACGTCACCCCCGTCGGCATACGGCGAGTAAACCCTTCCCACGCGCCCACGGCGGATTCGTACCGAGATTCTGCTTTCACAGACGGCCCCCTAGGATTTCACGACGCCCCGAGACCTCGATCAATCGAAGCCGAGGATCTTGCCGACCTGCCGGGCAATCTTGTCAACCTTTGCGGCTTGATCCTGTTTCATGTAAACAACCTGCTTTCCCTGCGCGAACTTATGAGCTACAGTTCCCGGCACATGCGCGGAAGTATGTCCCGTGTACTTTTCCCAGAGCTTTTGGACTTCCGGCGACGCCATATAGAGGACAAAAAGATGGCCGACATTCGGATGAGTCGCATTTTTCAGCACGCCGACATGGTACTCAGGAGAGATCACCGGCTGAACTTCTTCGGCGAACACGAGCGGCGCGCCCGACTCCTTGGCCTCGTGGAGTTGGCTATCCTGCAAGGTCGCGGAAATCAGCACTTCACCTAAAATCAGTCGCTGCGCCATTTCCCCTGCTCGAGTCAAAAGCGGCTTTTGAGCGGACAGCTTTTTTACAAAGTCTATCGTTTTCTCTTCGCCCCACGGTCCGGCGGCCAAACGCGCCCAATGATGCGTCGAGTTGATGACGCCCAGTTTGCCCTTCCATTTCGGATCGAGAAGGTCTTCCCACTTTTTCGGGACGTCTTTGGCCGGCAAAAGTTTTTTATTATACGCGGGAAGGGCGAACTGATTGGCAACCGAAATCGAGCCATTGTCGTACTCGATGCGATCTTTAGCAACGCCAAGGCTGGCATAGTCGAACGGTTTGTGGAGCTTTCTGAGCCAAAGCGATCCATGATGGGCGTCGGTAACGACCATGATGTCCCATTCCGGTGGTTGTCCTGAAGCGGAAATCTGCACGACTTTAGCCGTGTCCCGCGTCATATTCCCCGAAGGGCTGTAATTCAGCTTGATGTTCAGTCCATACTTCTTGTTGAAACCCGCCATCAACGCCTGAGCGCCTTCCGGGCCCAGTGTGGATGGACCATAGAACTCGATCACACCCTCTTTTTTGGCTCCGGCAATCAGGTCATCGAGGGGCGCCGCGGCACCGGACGGGGTCCAACCAACCATCCCGAGCAGCATGAGCAGGCCGGTTGAAAGGATGTTGAATTTTGTCATCATATTCCTCCTTTGTGTCGAACAGCTATTTGCGAGACGCGTCGCGATAAAAACTTTCGTCGTAGTAGCGCATCAATTCTGTGCCCAGAGTCGGAGTTAGACCAAACTGAACGCGCAAATCAAGAACCGCCCGGAGCCCTGTGATATTCAGCTGGCCGTTTTTCGGAAGCTGGCGAAGACGGTGGGCAGCGGCCTTTTCCTCGAGCTTCTCGGCCTCGGCGATGATCCTGATTACCTGATCGTGATTTTTACTGTCGGAAGCCCAGGCCCGAGCCTCCTCCCAAGCCCGGAGAAATCTCACCAGCAGATCCCGATAATCGCCGGCCCACAGCCGGCCAACCGCAAACACTCCGCCCGGATACTCTGGAAGCACCTCGCGATGATCGCCGAATCGTAGCATCCCGGCTGCGACCGCCTGCGCATCCCAGGGAGGATTGAGAATTCCGGCAAACGTTTCTTTCTGCTTCATCGAATCCAAACGATGGCCGGTTGCGCCCTTGGGGAGAAGCCGATAGTCGTTGCGGTCCAGATCCAACCCGTGCGCCAACAGGATCCGGCGGAGGACCAGCGCATAGGCGGTGTCCACCGCGTCGACAGCGAGCGGTTTGCCCCTTAGATCGGCCCAGCTTTGGATCTCCGGTCGGACGAAAACCGGCAGCGAAATGCCCTGAGCGATCTGTGCCACGGCGACGATCTCGACGCCCTCGCGGCCTGACCAACCCAGAACGTTGTCGAACGCAGTGGAAACGATCTCCCACGATCCGCGGCTCAGCCCGCGCATTTGATCGGTTGAGTTTGGCGTCGCCATGACTTCTACGTCGAGGCCATTGGCGGAAAAAAGGCCTCTCGCCCGGGCCACGATCACCGCCGCGTCGAGATTGAATACGTTCACCAGCAGACGATCGGGCATGGTTAGTGAATGGCTCCCTTGCCTAGAGTCGTTTCGACAATTTCATTTCGACGTCCGCTCTCTAACGCCCCAGAGAGCGCGTGACTTCTTACTGAATCTTGGGCCCGGTGTATTCCATAATATACAAACCGCCTTTGATGCGATCCGTCACGTAAATCAGCCCGTCCGTGTCGACATAGAGGTCATTGAACATCGGCGCTTTCTGCCCGTCGGGCGGCGGCGGAATGAAATAGCCCACTTCCTCCGGGCGGTACGGATTCCTGATGTCAAAGATTCGCAGGCCGGCATTATAGTAGGTCACGAAAATTAAATTTTCGCTCTGAAAAGAGCCGGGCCTGTTCTCGTGAACGTTATGTGGGCCGAAGCGCAGTCCCCGTTTGCAAAAATCCCCTTCCGGCACCGGGCAGGTGCTGATGATCACCGGATTTCTCTCCTCGCGAACGTCGATCAACCAGACTCTTTTTTCGCCTTCCTGGCAGTCGTACTTCACGGACTCATCGACCGCGACCACAAGCCTTCTCGCCGGCAGCGGCAGAGTTGTATGGGCGTATCCGCCATAAGGCGGACTCCAGTCGATCCGACTGATAGTCCTGGGCCTGCTCACGTCGGAGATATCGACGATCGCCATCCCGGCATCCACCAGCGCAACGTAGGAGCGGTCGCCGTGCGGGATAGCGCCGTGAACGTGGAAATGCTCCCCCGGAAACGGCGTCCAATCCGGCGGGGTTGGTTCGCCTTCTTTGGTTCCAGGAATCCACCAGACGCCCGCTTGCCTGGGATTGGAGGGATCCGACAGATCCGCGATCAGATAGGCGCGTTCTTTGATCCCCGGCAGCATCGCCCCGACGTGCGCGTACTTGCCGTCGGTGAACCACATGCGGTGCACTCCTTTGCCGGAGATGCGCATATAGCCGATTTCGCGCGGCTCGATCGGATTGGCGATGCTGTAGATCCGAATGCCCGCCTCATTAGGAACGCTTGGCGCGAGGCTTTTATCAAAGTACGGACGCTCCTGATTCTGAATCAAAATGTCGCCAGCGATCTGGACCTTGTGGGCATGCGTGTTGTTCGGGTGGGGCATCTGCTTGACCACTCTTGGATCACTGGGGTCCATGGCATCGAGAATCGTCAGGGCCATCGGCGATGTGCCGAGATGGGCGATGTAAACGTAGCGGCCGTTTTTCAGGAGCTGCATGCCATCGCCGTGGCCGTTCAGATCGTGATGGCCGATCAATTTCACGTTCCAGCTTTCGCTTCGCGCGCTTATGTTTGCAACTTCGGGTGGCATGCGGAGCTGCTCCGTCTATTCGAACAGTCTCAGATTCATTCAGGGATTCATTTAATGTGCTTACGTTCGTATGTCAAACGTTCACGAAGGACAGCGCATATGGCTGTTAGCTCATGGCATGTCGATCGAACCATAGGCTATAAGCCATCTGCTATAAGCCAGCCGCAGAAGCGCCGCCGTTTACAGTCACAAATCGTCCGTGTTAAACACGAACATAGAAACCAACAGGAGGTTGTCATGGCCAAACTCGTCACCATCATCGGTATCACCCACAACCCTTTTATGCCGCGGCTTTTCCAGCAACCCCAGCAACCACCCGGAGCCGCAAAAGTCAAAGAGCGAATCGCGATGATGCGCAACAAACTGGCTGCGGCGAAGCCGGACGTGCTCGTTACCATCGGGAACGACCACCTGCACCAGTTCTTCATGGACAACATGCCGCCCTTCATGATCGGCAAGATGGAGAGCTACGACGGCACTTTCTACGACGAGATTCGTGAATTCGGCCTGCCCACCTGCAAGTTACCCGGCGCGCCGAATCTATCCGAGCACATTCTCGAGCGTGCCATGGACGAAGGCGTCGATTTTTCCTACTCCAATGAGCTGACCATCGATCACTCGATCATTGTACCCATGTTGTTTGTCCGGCCCGAGATGGACATCCCCATAGTGCCCATCCTGACGAATTGCATCGCGCCTCCCATGCCGCGCCCCAAACGCTTCTATGAAGTCGGGCTCGTCATACGTAAAGCCATTGACACCATGCCGGGCGATCGCCGCGTGGGCGTCCTGGTGAGCGGCCATTTATCGCTGGAAGTCGGCGGACCGAGGCAGTTCGAGCGCCGCCTGATGGATCCCGAATTCGACGCCGATGCGGTGGGTTGGATTGCCCACGGCGATCTCAAGAGCGCGGCGGAAGGCTGCACGCCTCCAAGAATGATGAGAGCCGGGAACATGACCACCGGCTACTTAAATTTTCTCATGATGATGGGCATAGCAAACAGCAGCAAGCCGTCGTACGCCGAAGGCCTCGATGCCGGGTTTCCGGCGATTCCGTTCTTTAGTTGGGATCAACCGAGCTAGCGTCGCTAAGCGGAGGTGGCGAGACTCGGGCTGCAAGGAAATAGCGAAGGAGCCGTTATGAGCAAATACGTCATGAACAAATTTATTCATCATGTAAACATGAATGAAGCCGCGGAAAAGGAATACAAGCACAATCCGCGCGCCTACCTCGAGAAGTGGGAGAAGGGCGAAAAACTAAGTTTGACGCGCGAAGAGCGCGAGGCGCTTGCGACCAAGGACTACGGGAGGCTTTACGCGCTCGGCGCCCATCCTTTTACGCTCTGGAGCTTTACCGAAGCCGTCTGGGCGCACGAAGTGCCGAGAGAACAGCTGGTCAAGGATTACAAAGAAAAAGCCGCAAAAGCCGGCTATCCGGATTTTAAAACTTGAGGGGGACGAACTTGAGGTTGCACGGCATTTGCAAGCTTAGTAACGTCCGCGGGTTCTTAGGTTTCTCGGATGTGGACGCCAACAACCATTTCTGTGCTCGTTGTGACACTTCTTGGAATCTATGGCTGTGCGCCCGCCGTTTCGCGTTCCGTTCGGAGTCACGAAATTTTCAAAGAGCCGACGTCTCCTGCACCCGATCCGGTCGGCGCTTCTCCGTCACCGGACATTCCTGTCCTTGGCCGCGCGCCGACGGCTTCGATCCAACGGCAAGCCGAAGAAGCAGAAAAAATTGGCTTGCGGGCTTCGCCTGATGACGCGGCCTCAGGGTTGACCCGAGGCACTCTCATCCAGGAAAAGTCGCCGCCCGCTCTCCTACCGCGCGAGCAAGGGACTCTTGCCGCCGAGAAAACGGCCGGGGATGAGCAGTTGTTGAACCCCCTCGAGCAGGCCTTGAACAAGACCATTGCACAGCCCGCACAGCGCCGCCCGCTGCACTTTTCACGAGCCGTAATCGACCACCCGAGAGTCCGTTATTTCATTCGCGAGTTTTCCAGAAATCAAAAGGACTATTTCGCCAAGACTCTGGCGCGTTCCGGGAGGTATGTCCCGATGATCGCCAGCGTCTTCCGCGACGAGGGACTTCCTGAAGAACTGGCCTATCTCGCATTGGTTGAAAGCAACTTCCATCCGCCGGCCGTCTCGCCTTCCGGGGCCGCCGGTCTGTGGCAACTGGTTCCGGACACGGCGCGCCGCTATGGCTTGAAAATCAACGCGTGGGTGGACGAGCGACGGGACCCGGTGAAATCGACGCGCGCCGCGGCGGCATACCTCAAAGATCTTCATGATCGTTATGACCGATGGTATTTGGCGACCGCCGCTTACAATGCGGGAGAAGGCACCATCGACAAAGCACTGCAAACCTCGGGAGCGAAAGATTTCTGGACCTTGAGCGCCAAAGCCCGGCTGAGGGAAGAAACACGAAACTTCGTTCCCCGATTTGTCGCCGCGACGTTGATCGGCACCGATCCCAACAAATATGGGTTCGAAAACCTAGTGTATGATCCCCCGCTCGAGTACGAGGAAGTCGAGGTCAGCGGCAATCTGTCGCTGGCAGCTTTGGCCGAGCTGGCAGGATGCGCCCTGGAAACCATGCAATCCTTGAACCTGGAGTTGGTGCGCCACCGCACCCCTCCCGGCCAAATGCCTGTTCGGGTGAAGCTCCCCGCGGGGCGTGCCGCCGGTTTTCTGTCGGCCTACTACGAACGACGAAACGCTCGCCCCGTCGAGATCGTCACGCACGAAGTCAAAAAAGGCGAGACTCTTTATTCCATCGCGCGCCGCTACGGTCAAGAGGTTCGATCACTGATCGAACTCAACGGCCTCACCAGTCGCCGCCTGCGGATCGGTCAAAAACTACAAGTCATTTTCGAAGGGCTACGTGGCAGGCTGAGATAAGCCGTCGCTAGCTCCGCTGGTCCATCGGCACATAGTCGCGCGTTGGCGCTCCCCGATAAATTTGCTTGGGGCGCGCCAGCTTCTGATCCGAATCGGTCAACATTTCCTCCCACTGGGCAATCCAACCGGAAGTCCTCGGAATCGCAAAAAGCACCGGGAACATATCCATCGGTAAACCCATCGACTGGTAAATGAGTCCGGAGTAAAAGTCGACGTTGGGATAAAGTTTGCGTTTGATGAAATAGTCATCTTGCAAGGCGATGCGCTCGAGCTCCAAGGCGATATCGAGCAGGGGGTTGCGCCCCCGGACATCGAAAACCTTGTCGGCAATTTCTTTGATGATCTTGGCGCGCGGATCATAATTTTTGTAAACCCGATGGCCGAAGCCCATGAGTCTTCCCTCGCCCCGTTTGACCTTCTGGATGAACTCGGGGACCTTGTCTTTGGAGCCGATCGCCATCAGCATCCTGAGGACCGCTTCGTTAGCGCCGCCATGCAATGGCCCATAGAGTGCGGCGGCCGCGGCTGCGACGGATGAGTAAGGATCGGATTGCGCGCTGCCCACTCCACGCATGGCGTTGGTGCTGCAATTTTGTTCGTGATCCGCATGAAGAATAAACAGGACGTCCAACGCCCGCTCGAAGACCGGATGAGGCTTGTACTTGAGCTCGGTCATCTTGAAAAGCATATTCAGGAAGTTTCCAGTGTAGCTCAGATCGTTGTCGGGATAAGAATAGGGCAAGCCTACGCTGTGGCGATAGGCGAACGCCGCCAGAGTCGGCATTTTGCTGATCAGCCGGTAGGTTTGCTCGCGTCGTGATTTCGGCTCGAAAATCTTCTTCGCGTCGGGGTAAAAGGTGGACAGAGCCGCCACGGTGCTGACCAGTATGCCCATCGGGTGCGCGTCGTGATGAAAGCCGTCAACCAGCTTTTTGATGTTCTCGTGGATAATGGAGTGGTAGGTGATATTATGAGTCCAATCGTCCAATTGCGTCTTCGTCGGAAGCTCGCCATGAAGAATCAGGTAGGCGACTTCCAAATAAGTGCTGTTCTCGGCGATCTGCTCGATCGGGTAACCGCGGTAGCGTAGGATACCTTTGTCGCCGTCGATGAAAGTAATTTTGCTCTGACAGGACGCGGTGTTCATGAACCCGGGATCGTAACTCACCAGACCATCATCGTCGGTAACTTTGATCTGAAACAGGTCCGTGGCTTTGATGGCGCCGTCGCGGATGGGAAGTTCATATTTTTTGCCGGTCCGGTTATCGATAATTGTCAGCGTCTCTGAAGCCATTGTGTCCCTTTCGCCTCTCCTCTTTGATCTTTCTTTTAGACTATCCTCTACTGCCGGTCAACTACGACCGCGCCGGCCTTTGCGGTTTTCGGCTGCGAGTTTTTGAGTTGCAAGTTAGAGCTCGAGGATCGCAACAGAAGACGTTGAAACGTACGTCTCCGCTCACGCTGAATGGGGCGAAAGCTCCCACAAGATCCGCCAAATCCGGCCATCGCGGGAAAAGCACGCCATCATGGCGGGCAGGAAATCAACCGCTCGCCGCTCCGCGTCCCCGTGGAGGAGCAAGCCCCCGAGACGATTCATGTGAGGGAGGTGCCCGACCAGGACGACCGATGTCCGCGCGGCGTCCAGCTCGGCCTTGGCTATGAATGGATCGTCCTCGGGGAGCAGGCCCGACATCGTTTGGACTGTCAGGCTGGGAGAAAAACAATCGGCGAGGATTTCTGCAGTCTGTTGTGCTCTTAATATCCCGGAATGAAAGATGGTCGACGGCTGAATGTTTCGGGCCGCGGCTAAACGGCCGACGCGCTCCACTGCTTGTCGGCCGGAGGGACTCAATGGGCGACGCGAATCCTGACTCTCGGAAAACGCTTCGCCGTGTCTTACCAGATAAAAATCCATGTCAGGGGTCTCTTAAATCTATTGCAAAATGCCTTCGATCATATAGTATGCGCTGTGCTTTTTTACAATCTCGCAGCCAAGCTCCAGTCACGCCCGTGATCGAATTTCGCGCCGTCAACAAGTGGTTCGGCTCCCTCCATGTTCTTAAAAATATTAACCTGGCAATCGATGCGGGAGAGGTGGTAGTCGTCTGCGGACCGAGCGGCAGCGGCAAAAGCACTCTGATTCGCTGCATTAACCGATTGGAGCCGATTCAGTCGGGCGACATCGTCGTAGACGGTCTCTCTCTTTCTGATCCCCGGCTGGAAGCTTCCAGGCTTCGGGCGAAAGTCGGAATGGTTTTTCAGTCTTTCAATCTCTACCCCCACAAGACCGTATTGCAAAACATCACGCTGGCGCCGATCAAAGTCAAGGGGCTATCCGGCGCGGAAGCCGAGCAAACCGCGTTGACGCTTTTGAATCGGGTCGGCATGCCGGAGAAAGTCCACGCCTATCCCGCTAATCTTTCGGGCGGGCAGCAGCAACGCGTCGCCATCGCCCGCGCTCTGGCAATGACGCCGAAGGTCATGCTCTTTGACGAGCCGACCTCCGCCCTCGACCCCGAAATGATCAGCGAAGTGTTGGACGTGATGACCGATCTTGCGCGCGATGGAATGACAATGATAGTGGTTACCCACGAGATGGGTTTTGCGCGCCGCGTGGCGCACCGCGTGGTATTCATGGATCAGGGGGAAATTATCGAGGCCGATAAGCCGGACACGTTTTTCGCGGCCGCAAAATCCCCACGCGCGCAGCAATTTCTGGGCAAGATTCTGTCCCACTAAAGGAGACGTGCATGAAACGGGTCTGGATGCTTTTGGCGTTTGCTGCGGCGGTCGCGGCCCAACCTGCGGCGGCGCGGGCCGAGACCACGCTGGAAAAAATCGCTCGAACCGGCGCCCTCACGATCGGCACGCGCACCGGTTCACCGCCGTTTGCCTACGTCGATAAAAACAACGAATGGGTGGGTTTCTCCATTGATCTGGTTGAAAAGGCGGTCGTGCCGGTAGTTTCAAAAAAACTCGGCAAATCCGTCAAGGTCGACAAAAAGGAGTCCACTCCGCAGACCCGCATCCCGCTGCTGACCTCCAATGCGGTGGACCTGATCGCCGAAACTATGACCGATACGCGATCGCGCCGAGAGAGCGTCGATTTCAGCGTCACTTTCTTTGTCACCGGCGCCCAATTTCTCGTCAAAAAAGGAAGCCCGGTTAAAGGCATCCAGTCGATTGGCGGAAGAAGAATCGCAGCGCAACAAGGCTCGACCAATGCGCGGATCATTCGCGAGCGCGCGCCGAGCGCGCGGCTACTCGAGTTTCCCGATCAGCCCGCCGCGTTTCAAGCTCTGGTGCAGGGTCAGGTTCACGCTTACACCAATGACGGGATTCAGCTCGCCGGGTTGAAGGCTAAGGCGCCTAAACCTGACGAATGGGTCATTGTGGGCGATTTTTATTCCTACGAACCATACGGTATGGCGATGCGCAGGAACGACTCGGACTTCCGTTACGCCGTGGACGTCGGGCTTATGGAGGCCATCGAATCCGGTAGCTATTTTGAGCTGTATAACAAATGGTTTGGACCCAAAGCCGAGGTCAACTACCCGCTCGCGCCGGAAACCAAGCGTTTTCTCCAGATGCAAGTCGTTCCCAAATAATTGTTTCGAGTTTCGGGTTTCGGGTCTCGAGTTGACCGATGCCGCTGCACCTGGCGCCAAAGGTCCTCCTTCCCCGGTTTCGTTTTTAACCCGAGACACGGAACACGAGACCCGAGACTGTACTTAGATGACTTATCGCTTCGACTGGAGCGTGCTTTGGACTGGCCCGTCGAGCGCCTGGCTTCTCCACGGACTCCTCACGACCATCGAGATTTCTGCTATCGCCTGGTTGCTCGCGGCAGCGCTAGGCATCATCTTCGGCGCGTTGCGCACACTGCCGCTAACGTTCCTCCGCTGGTTCGCGACTGCTTATGTGGAATTTTTCCGAAACGTGCCGCTCCTGGTCTGGATGTTTTTTTGGTATTTCGCCGTTCCACCAT
>DASTOD010000801.1:0-4154 GCA_035762645.1 Binatia bacterium
CCGAACCCCGTCGCCAATATTCACCGAACGCAGATTGCAGACCTCGCGGTAAAGAGCCGGCTCCCGGCGATATACTATGATCCGCAATTCGTCGAAGCCGGGGGGCTTATGAGCTACGGCGTGAGCCAGCCCGACTTGGACCGACGCGCGGCTACGTACGTCGACAAGATTCTGAAAGGCGCGAAGCCCGCTGATCTCCCGGTCGAGCAGCCGACGAAGTTCGAATTTATCGTCAATCTCAAGGCAGCCAAGCAAATCGGTCTCACGATTCCGTCGAGTGTTCTGGCACGAGCCGACAGAGTGATCAAATGAAAGTAGTCAGTCGTCAGTGGTCAGTAGTCAGCAAGAGCGTCTTCTTCTTTGCGCTCAGCGCTATGTTCTTTGCGCTTAGCTTGCCGGTCGAGGCGCAACAGCCGAAAAAAATCCCGCGGATCGGTTTTCTAACAGCCACCTCTGCTTCCCCGCAAGCTCTCCGGTTTGAGGCATTCCGGCAAGGTCTGAAGGATCTTGGCTACTTTGATGGGAAAAATATCATCATCGAGTCCCGATATGCAGAGGGAAAAGTAGATCGCTTGAGCGAGCTTGCGGCCGAGCTGGTCCGTCTAAAGGTTGATGTTATCGTCACGGCGGGTTCGACAACCACGCGTACTGCCAAGGAAACAACGGTTGCGATTCCCATTGTCATGGCGTTTGATAGTGACCCCGTTGGCGCGGGGTACGTAGCCAGCCTCGCGCGACCCGGCGGCAACATTACTGGATTGTCCAGCTTTGCCCCGGAGATAAGCGGAAAACAAGTGGAGCTTCTGAAAGAGATCGTCCCCAAGCTCTCCCGCGTGGCCGTCCTCGGGACGTCGAGTCAGCCGGGTAACGCACAATCGTTAAAAGAGATGGAACGCGCCGCAGGGGCATTCGGGGTGAAGCTTCAATACCTAGACGTTCTGGATCCCAAGGATATTGAGACCGCATTCCGAGCGGCAAGCAAAGGACATGCTGATGCAGTCCTAATGCTGAGCAGCGCTATCTTGTCCTCTGAGCGAACACAGATTTTAGACCTCGCGGTAAAGAGCCGGCTCCCCGCGATATACCCCTGGCCTGAATTTGTGGAAGGCGGTGGGCTTATGACCTACGGCGTGAGCATTACCAACTTGTTCCGCCGCGCCGCTACGTATGTGGACAAGATCCTCAAAGGCGCTAAGCCGGCGGAGTTACCAATCGAGCAACCGACGAAATTCGAGTTCATCATCAATCTGAAAGCGGCGAAGCAGATCGGGCTGACGATTCCGCCGAATGTCCTGGCGCGGGCGGATCGGGTGATCAAGTAACAGTGCTGAGGACTGAGTAACGAGGACTGAGTTGAATGGGAAAACTCATCGCTCAGCACTCATACCTCAGTCCTGCGGCGAGGAGAAGTTATGAAAAAGATTGTTTGGTTTGTTTTAATCAGCGCTGTGCTCGGTGGGGCGGCAATAGCCGAGGCCCAGCAGCCAAAGGTCTACCGTGTCGGTGTCATCCTCCCGGGCGACGCATGGTACGAGACAGTTGACGGGCTTCGGGCCGGCCTGCGTGAGCTTGGGCTTGAAGAGGGAAAACAATTTGTTCTGGCTATCCAGGATACGAAGGGCGATGTAAAGGCAGCGGAGGAGGCGGCGAGGCGTCTCGAACAAGAAAAAGTCGATTTGATATATACGACCTCCACCTCCGTCACCCTAGCAGCAAGGCGGGTGACGGCAGACATCGCCATCGTTTTCTGTGCCGGATCCGACCCGGTTGTTCTCGGGCTCGTAGAGAGCTTCGCAAAAACTGGGGGAAGGCTCACAGGCGTCTACAACCCGACCACCGACCTTACGGCGAAGCGCCTGGAGATCCTGAAGGAGATTGTCCCGAAGCTCCGCCGGGTAGTGACGTTCTACGACCCTCGCGGTCCTGTCGGCATCGAATCCTCCAAGTTGGCGCGAGAGGCTGCGCAGGGACTGGGTGTCGAGTTTATCGAACGGCACGTCGTTTCCGTCGAGGAACTTCAGGCGGGTATACGAGCGCTTAAGGCCGGGGAAGTGGATGCCTACTTTGCAGTGTCGGACGCGAGAGCGGTTAACCAGGCTCAACTGATCATCGACACGGCAAGGGTCAAGAGGTTACCGACTATGTTCGACTTCCTAAGTCATATCATCAAGGGAGGCCTCGCTAGCTACAGCGTTAGCTTGCACGAAGTTGGCCGCCTGTCAGCGAAGTACGTCCAGCGCGTTCTTACTGGTGTTAAACCCAAGGACTTGCCGGTGCAGGGAATCGATAAGATCGACCTCGTCATCAATCTCAAAACGGCCAAGCAGATCGGCCTGACGATTCCGCCCAACGTGCTCGGAAAGGCGGACAGAGTGATCAGATGAAAACAGGCAAGAGGCAAGAGGCAATAGGCAACAGTACAAAGGCCAAAGTCTCTGAGTTTGCGCTATGCGCTTTGCTCTTTGCCCTTTGCCTTCCAGCCGAGGCGCAGCAGCCAAAGAAAATCCCCCGGATAGGATACCTAGGCGGTGCCTCAGCTTCCGCTGTCTCGGACCGCATTGAGGCCTTCCGGCAGGGTCTGCGTGAGCTTGGGTATGTAGAGGGAAAAAACATTGTCATTGAGTGGCGATATGCAGAGGGAAAACCCGATCGCCTCCCTGCGCTTGCGGCCGAGCTAGTGCTTCTCAAGGTAGACGTGATCGTCACGTCCGGTGGGGCACCAACCCGCTCTGCTAAGCAAGCAACTATTACGATTCCCATTGTCATGGCGCAGTATAACGATCCTATTGGAAACGGGTTCGTGGCCAGCCTTGCACGACCTGGCGGGAACATTACTGGATTGTCAGCCCTTTACCCCGAGATGAGCGGAAAACGACTGGAGCTGCTGAAGGAGATCGTTCCTAAGCTCTCCCGCGTGGCCGCACTTTGGACGTCAACCAACCGGGGCAACTCACAAGCGTTACGAGAGATCGAACTCGCCGCGGGGGCGCTTGGGCTAAAGCTTCACGCCCTAGACATAGTAAATCCCAGTGACATTGAGATTGCATTTCGAGCCGCCAGCAAGGGGCGCGCTGAGGCAGTCATCGTGCTGGCCAGTCTTGTCCTCAATTCTCAACGAACAGAGGTTACAGACCTCGCCGTAAAGAACCGGCTCCCGGCGATATATTACGCGCCAGAATGGATGGAAGACGGAGGGCTCATAACCTACGGTGTCAGTTATACCGACTTGTACCGTCGCGCCGCTGCGTATGCGGACAAGATCTTAAAAGGCGCCAAGCCGGCTGCTCTCCCCGTGGAGCAGCCGACGAGGTTTGAATTTATTGTCAATCTCAAGGCAGCCAAGCAGATCGGATTAACCATTCCACCCAATGTTTTGGCTAGGGCAGATCGAATTATCCGATGATCGTGAAATCTAAAATCGAAAATCCAAAACCTGTGGTGAGCGAGGTCGAACCATCAAAAATCGTTACGGCGATACCGCCGAACGTGCTGGCGAGAGCGGATCGCGTGATCAGATGAAATTAGTCAGTCGTCAGTGGTCAGTAGTCAGCCTTACGCTATGCGCCCTGCTCTTTGCGCTCTGCGGTTCCGCCGACGCGCAGCAGTCGGCAAAGATCTTCCGCATAGGTTTCCTGGATTCAAGCACTGCGTCTGGTAGCGCGATCCTCGTGGACGCGTTCCGACAAGAGCTGAGTAAGCTTGGTTGGATGGAGGGAAAGAACATCGCCATCGAGTACCGGTTTGCTGAGCAAAACAATGAGCGCCTCCCTGAGCTTGCAGGGGACTTGGTTCGTCTTAAGGTTGAACTAATTGTGGTCTCAGGGACAGCACCTGCGTTGGCGGCCAAGAGTGCCACCACGACCATCCCCATCGTGATGACGAACGTCGGAAACCCCGTGACTACCGGTTTGATTGCCAGTCTGGCGCGACCAGGAGGCAATGTCACCGGGCTCTCGAGTTTATCGCCCGAGCTAAATACGAAAAGGCTGGAGGTACTCAAAGACGCGGTTCCCAAGCTCGCCCGAGTTGGACTTCTGTGGCTGGGAGGTGGCGTAGCAACAGACCTCCAACTGAAAGAGCTCAGGCCTGCGGCTGTGGCACTGAAACTAAAATTGGAAGAAATCAAGACTCAAACCGCCGCCAGAGGGTTGGAG
>DASTOD010000802.1:0-10526 GCA_035762645.1 Binatia bacterium
GTAATCGGCCGAAGCCGTCATAGTCCACGCGGACCCACCGCACAGAAACAGAAGGCCGAGCCAAAACTTCATACGCAGGCAATTATACACGGTCCCGGAAGACAGGACCAGTGATCATAACTGCCGGCCATGTAGTACGACTCAGTCCTTGCGCTTGTGCGACCGTGCCCGCCGCCGTTTACAGCCCCTAGAATTCGTGTTACCGTTTTTCCTCTCTGGGGTCAGCCGCATGAAACGTTTGCCGTTTCGGTTCCAGTCGCTGTTTTTTCTGCTTCTATTCATAGTGCTCAAGTCCAATCCCGCCGGGGGCGCGGAACCCAAGGTACAAATCCTCTCACCTAAAGACGGTTCTCAGCTCACACAGGAGCAAAATGCCGTCCTGGTAAGCGGCAAGGTGACCAGCCAAACGGCGCGGTCGTCCAACGTCGACATCCTATTTGTTATCGATGTCTCAGGCAGCACTTTGCAGTACGCGGGAGTCGATTTTGGCGAACTAAGTAAGCTTCCCGACAGCAGCGGGGGTTTTGGCATGCCGCAGATCAGCATTTTTGGCGGCGGAATCCAGATGGGTCAACCACCCCTGCGAAATCTGCGAAACTCGGTTTTAGCTGCCGAGGTTGCGGCCGCGCGCCGACTTCTCCTCCAACTTGATCCTCAAACAACCAGGGTCGGCGTTGCAACCTTTGGCCAGGGAGCCCGGGCGATCCAGCCGCTTACTCATGATTATGACCAGGTGCGACGTGCCTTAGAAGACATCTTGCGCGCCGGTCCGGCCGGAGGCACCAACATGGCCGAGGGGATTCGCACCGGAATCACGGAGCTTCTCGGGCTGGGAATGAGCGAAAAACGGACGGACGCCGTCAAAGTCCAGATTTTGCTGACCGATGGTTTCCCGACGATGCCCATCGGCGGCGGCAAAAGAGCGACTCCCGAGGATACGCATCTTGCCATCAACGCGGCTCGTCTCTCTGGTAAGGCCGGCATTAAGGTTCATGTTTTTGCCCTCGGCGAAGAGGCTTTGCAGTATCCTCGGGCCGCAGTCGGCATCGCCCAGGAGAGCGGTGGCACCTACACGCCCGTATCGAGGCCGGCGGATGTGTTGGCCGTAGTCGAAAATATTTCGGTGGTCGGCGTCGATTATGTTCAGATTGTCAATCAAACCACGGGTCAGAAGGCAAGCCAGGTTCGGCTCGCGGCGGACGGCTATTTTTCCTCTGCGGTACCGGTTATCGAAGGGCGTAACCAAATAGACGTTTTTGCCCGCGCCAGCGATGGCTCGAGCGGAAGGGATTCAACCACCGTCTATTATCAATCCGGAACGCGAAAGTCCTTGGAATTGGAAGTCTTTCTCGAGAAGGAAAAAAACCTCAAGCTGGAAGTGGAGCGGCTCGGCAAGACCCAAGCAGAAATCCAGCAAAACGTAGAGCAGGGGAGGGAAAACAGTATCGGGAGATCACAGCGGCAGCCGCCGCCTAGCGAAGGACCTCCGCGTTAAGAAACCGTGAGGCGTAAGGCGCAAAAGGAAACGGAAGGCGTCAGGGATTTCCCCTAACTCCTCACGCCTGACGCTTTACGGTGCTTCTAGCGCTTGGCTCGTTCGGCCTCAGCCGCTATCGCGATTTCCGAGGCCCCCGCCCGCTTGACTATCGATAGAACTTTGACCGTCTCTCCAAGCAACACATCCCTGTCGCCCCGTAGTATCACCATTTTGTCCGGGCTTGCACTCAGCGCTTGTTTCAGCGCCGGCTCCAAACTCTCTTCGGTCACTTTCTTGTCATTGACGTAGATTTCGCGTTTCGGAGTCAAAGTGACGGTGGTGCCTCTAGTCTCCGACTGTGTGCTTACAGCCTTGGGCAGATTGACCTTGCCGCCGGATTCAATCATCGCTGAACTGGTAACCATAAAGATGATCAATAAGACCAGAAAAATATCAGTCAAAGGCGTGATGTTGATCTCCGCCATGATTTCTGAGTCTTCACCGCCGCCGAGGGAATTCATAGCCATGAGGATATTCCTTAAGAGGCCAGGTTCTGGACGATTTTGGCAATTTGAATGCGGAACAGACCGTTGAGGTTGGAGATGCGGCTCTGAAAGTAGTTATAAAACATGACCGCGATGATGGCAACTGCCAATCCCATAGCCGTGGCCACGAGAGCTTCCGAAATGCCGGCGGCGACCACGGCAAAACCGCCGGTCCCAGCGATGGCCATGTTTTCGAAGGCTTTGATAATCCCGATCACTGTGCCCAGCAGGCCGATAAAGGGTGCGCTGCTGGCGACGGTTCCAAGAATCCAGAGGTGCTTCTTCATTTTTTGAGTCTCTTCGAACATCGAATCGGCAGCTATATTACTGGCCCCTTCCGGTCGTGGGCTTTCTTGCCGATCCAGTAAATTGATAAAAATTCTTCCAGCCGGGCAGTGCGAGTTTTGTTTGCAAATGGCAATCGCCAAGTCGCGTTGGCCTTTTTTTATCGGGTCCAGGATGGATTCCGTAATCCTCAACGTATTGGCGCCGACGTTTCTAAGGGACCATAGCCGCTCGAAGATAACCGCCACACTGACGATAGACATGACAATCAGCGGATAGGTGGCAATGGCGCCCTGGTGAATGATTTCGATTAGACTTAGAGGTTGCTGCTCCATTTGTGAGTCCTTTTACAATCTGGGCAGAAGATTACCCTAAATGAAAATAAATTCAACGAACGGACTATTTTTAGCAGATAGCGGATGGAGCGTGAGGCGAAGTTAGCCGCGGACGCGAATGGAGACCGAGAACCGGATAATCAACGGCTCGTTGACCAGATCTTTTAGACTCACCGGAATCGGAGGGAAAGGAGAGGCGCGCTTCATCGCCTCTAACGCGCTGGCGTTGAGTCTGGCATCCGATGACTCGACTACCTCGGCCTGAATAAGCTTGCCCGCTTTATCCAGGATAAAGCGCACCGCGACTTTCTGCATCCCCGTCACGTTCTCCGGATATTTCCAGACCGAGTGGACTCGCTTTTCGAGTTGCTTCAAATACTGGCTGTAGTCGGAGCCGAGTCCCGTAACACTACCGCCGCCGGTGCCCATCCCTGTTCCTCCACCGGCCATCCCTGTGCCGCTCTTGCTGCCGCCGGGCACCCCGTGAGGACCCAGGCTATTCCCGGTGCCTTTCAGCGCGCCGGGAACTTCGGCGCCTTCTTTTAGCGCTTTGATGCCACTTCCTTCACTGACTCCTTTGAGCGCGGCAAGATTTTTTCGGCTCGTTTCCAGGTCGGAGGCCACGCTCGCAGGAAAGTGGGTCGCGGTCTCTTTGGTCGGCAGCCTGACCAGCGAATCGGGTGAGGTCTCGTTTACATTAACCGACTCACGTTGCGCGCTTGCGGCCAAAGCCTTCGGACCGGGAAGCGGAGCGGGTTTGGTCATCGGCGCCGGTTCAGCACTGCTGGCGGGAGCGGGGCTTTCCAAAGAACCGGTATCGAGCTTGCCGGTGCGCTCCACCGGCGCTACAGGCGTGCCCAACTTCGGTGCTGCGCGTGGACCCCCCGCGCCTTTAGCCGGACCGATGCTTTTGATGTCTGCGCCGCTTTCTCTACCCTCCCATAACTGTACCGATATAGGGGTAACGTTCTCCGGTTTTTTTATTGAAAGTGTCGCCGCGTGCATGGCAAGCAAAAAAAAGATCGCGTGAAGCAGAAGCGACGGGAAGAGGAAGGGGCTACGCAAAAGAGAAACGAGCCCGACATCTTCCCAGTGTGTTGGCATTTTGTCGACCATATCAATTGGCGGGAGCCGAAATTTGTCTGAGGTCCGGCGTTGGCGCGGGAATTTGTTCCAGTTTGGACAGTACCGCGAGTCCGGTTGCGCTGACATCTCGGCGCACGAGTCGCCCGTTCTGGTAATAGGACCACAAGTCCGGTACGCCGTCGCCGTCAAGGTCGCGCTCTTCTTTTATAATGACTTCGACATCTTTCGTAGTATCGTAATACACCCAGAGGTCGGGCCTGCCGCTTCCAGTCGTCTCTTTTTGAACCTGCGCAAGCCTGCCGTCTCGATAGATGGCCCGATAGGTCATTCGGCCCGCTCCCGTTTCGTCATGCTCTTCGCGGGCGATTTTATCGCCATCGTAATAATAAACCGTATCCGGTCGTCCCTGCCCGCTCGTATCTACTTCACGCCTTACGAGTTTGCCGTCTTTGAAATAGCTCCAGGTGTCGACCCGGCCATCGGCTTTCGATGCTTCTTCTTGGCGAACAATTTCTCCGGGTTTTTGCGGGCTGTAGTAGATCCAAAGATCCGCAATGCCATCTCCATTGATGTCCCGCACATCGACATTTTTGAACGGGGTCGGGGCCGTCGGCGGTGCTGGTGGTTTGTTCAAAGCCGCCACACTGGTCGGCGTCTGCGGCTTTTGGGTCGATGGACTGTTCGTTGGGGAGGCAGATGGGATGGGTTCCGGAATCTGTCGCACCGCGGGCTCTGAGGGATCCGACGGCAGTGACATGCTTGCGATTTGATTATCCAACGCCCTCTGTCGCTCCAACTCCTGGTCGATGGCAGCTTCCAGTTGTTTGTCTTTCTGTTGCTCTGAGCTAATTTGAGCGGTAAGTCTCTCTTGTTCGGCTCCGGCAGTGAATACGCCCACTAATAAACCCAAAAAAGAGCCGCCGAGCGGTCCAAACGCACCCACAAAGGGTCCGGCGAGCATTGCCCCTAGCTGTGCCCCTTGCGCCATTCTTTCCAAGACGTATTCCGTGGTCCGGCTATTCGATTGCGGATACGTTTGGGCAACCGGAGCTGGAGGAGTCCCGCCTTGAGTTCCGCTGGCGGGGTAGGTGGTTTGCGGAAGAGTTCCCGGTGGATATTGGACCGGAACCGCGCCGCATCCGGTAACAAAAAACAAAGCCGCTAAACTTACCGAACCGAAAGAAAACTTCATCCCTGGTCCCGCACGAAAAGCATCCTACCTGATCGGCTGTTTTACTCCAATCCCGTTTTGACGGGCGGCGGTTTTGGTCTGCGCCGGTTCCAAACCTGCTCCGCTCATCGCCGCTCGAACCTCTTCTTCAACCGATCCAAACGGAGGAGCCGCCGTCGGCGGATCGGCATCCGCAACCGCTTCCTGTCCGATCAATTCGTCACCTTTAAAAAGATAGCGCGCGGTAATCTTACCCCGGAAAGTCTGATCTTCGAGCTGTTCCACCCGCTCGCCATTGTGAAAATGGACCCAGACATCGACCCGCCGGTCGCCATTGGTGTCGGCTTCTTGTCGAACGATCTGACCTCTCTCGTAAACTATTCGGAGATCATAAACTCCGTCGCCGTTCGTATCCCGCTCTTCACGAGCAAGTTCGGCGTCTTTAAATGTGTAAACGGTATTCCAGTTGCCGTTGCTTTTCGTGTCCTTCAGCCGTTTGCTGATTCGACCCTGTGAGAATATCTCGACCATATCGATCCGCCCGTGCCCGGAGGTGTCTTCTTCGCGCCGAACAACGTCTTCGCCCTGAAAGTAAACAATTCGACTGACTTTGCCGTCTCCCCGCAGATCTTCTTCCTGCTTCACGAGCCGGCCGTTTTGATAGTAACCCCAGAGATCGATCCTGCCGTTGTGTTTACGGTCGAGTTCCTTCCGAACGAGCAGTCCATCTTCATAGTAAGAAAAGCTATCGGGCCGGGCGTTGCCGTTCGTGTCCTCGTCCACACGGCTGATTTTGCCGTCTTTGTAATACACCGTGCGATCTGATTGACCGGAAGCCCTGGTATCCTCTTCGCTGCGGATCGGCTGACCTGCTTGATAATAGATCCAAAGGGTGGGTTTACCTGACCGATGAGGGTCTTGCCCTTTGCGCTCGATCTCACCGCTGTCGCTGAGGTAAACCCAAAGGTCGATCTGCCCGTCATTTTTAGTGGCGATTTCTTGGCGTTTAGGCTTGCTGGCTTCATAGTAGGTCAAAATGTCCGGCTGGCTATCGAAATTGGTATCCTGCGCTGCCCGCTCGATCTGCCCCTGGCGATTATAGTAGATCCAGCGGTCCATTTTACCATCGCCGTTGGTGTCTCTTTCCTGGCGGATGACATTGCCGTGCTCATCATAAAAAAAACTCGCCGCCACCGTCTGCCCATCTGCCGGGGGAGAGGCCGTCAGCAAGACTGGCACGACCCATAGGAAAGACGCGGTGTGTAATAAATACCGCTTCATCGCTTGCTAAGCAGATTACGTCGTGACGCCGGACGTTCTTCTCCCTTAAAATCGAGTTCTACGCTACGCCGTGAGGTCGGGGATGTCAATGACGGATCGAGGCGCAAAAGACTCACGCGAGTTGCCCCATGCCTTATCAAATGTTGTGTTGGCAAGAGATCGGTGAGAGAATCGCCGTTTAATTCACTGTCGCCTCAATGATTCATGCGGCCCGTAAGCATTAAAGATCCGTCGTGGCAACCGGGACCCGCTCATACGCCGGTAAGCAGGCCGGGCGAGCGGGGCTGGTCCGGATTTTTTTGCCTAGTTTGCCTGGTAATCGTTTTTAGCAGCTTAGGCGGCGCGGCTTTGCTTGACCCCGACGAAGGCCGAAACGCGGAGAAAGCGCGAGAAATTTTACTGCTGGGCGATTGGGTGACGCCGCATCAAAATTTCGTTCCAACCTTGGACAAGCCGATTTTTTTCTACTGGTTGCTGGCGCTCTCTTTCAAACTATTCGGTTTATCGGAATGGTCGGCCCGCTTGCCCAATGCACTGGCCTCTCTGGGATGCGTTTTCCTTGTCTACCGATTTGCGCGGGCTCAATTCGGACTTTGGCCGGCCCTGTGGAGTGGTTTGATTTTAATCACGAGCCTGGAGTTTTTCTTGCTGTCGCGAATCGTCCTCTTTGAGATGACTCTGACTTTGTTCATTACCCTGGGCCTGTTTTCATTTTACGACGTCGCGCAGAACCCTGAACCGCGGTGGCGCAAGGTTCATGCCGTCATCATGTACGCGGCGATCGGAGCCGGAACGCTGGTGAAAGGGCCAATCGCCTTAGTTGTCCCGGGTATGGTGGTTTTTAGCTATCTGCTCTTTACGCGCAAATGGCACTTATTGAGCCGACTCCACTTGCTCTTCGGCGCCGGCGTCACTTTGACTATTGTCGTCCCCTGGTACGCGTGGGTCGAGATCGCGAATCCGGGGTACCTGTATTATTTTCTTTGGGAAGAGCATTTCGTACGCTACCTGACGCCGCATCATAGCCGTAGCGAAGCGTGGTACTACTTTTTCTTGGTTCTCGGCGTGGGCTTTCTTCCCTGGACCTTGTTTCTCCCTAGGGCCGCTAAGAGTCTCTGCGAACGAACGCTGACGGATGTCAATCTGTTTTTGGTTCTGTGGCTCCTCGTACCGTTTGTGTTTTTTTCGGCGTCCTACTCCAAGCTGCCGCATTACCTTTTGCCCATTTATCCGGCCCTGGCCGTGCTTGTGGGGCAAATGGTGGCCGCGAGAATTCCGGCAACCGGAATGAATCCGTTCGGGGTGCTTTTTAGCCCAGCCATTCTCACGACAGGCCTGGTTATCTATCTCGCCGCGGGAGCCGTATGGCCACAGCTCTTGCCGATCCGGCTGAGCTCGTTCGTGCCGCAAAAGTCTTCGCTGATCGGGTTGTATGGAGCCGCTATGGCGGTTGTTTTCGGGGTCTTTATCGCCGGCAGCACGAACGCTTGGCGAGACCAGCGGCCAGCCTTTACCTGCACGGCTGTCGGTCTTGCGTTGTTTCTCATGCTGACTGGTCAGCTCATCCCGGCGGCTTCGGCGCATCGGACATCGAAATCGCTGGCGGAGGTAGCGGCGCCACTGATCGAGCCCGAGCACCAAATCGTCCTTTACAGCGCCTATTTCGGAGGGCTGCCGTTCTATCTGGCGATGGATCGTCCCATGTGGGTCGTGCAGTCGCGCGAAAAAGGCGAGGTCATGGACAGTTTTTACGTGGCGCAACGCCGTCCCGCGCCGGCGGCGGGCCACCGGCAGGTGCTTTTTGCGTTTGAGGAATTTGCCGAAGAGTGGAAAAAAAATGAACTGGCATTTCGGGTGTTTCTGAAAGAAAAAGATTTGCCCCGCCTGAGCAGCAACGTCGGGGTCATTCCCAAAACGCTCATGCGCTTTCATGACGTGGTTCTCGTCTCCAACCGGTGACGGCTGGTCGGGATCCTGAAAATGGCAAATCTTGCTTGCCAGCCGCCTCGAGTCAAGGCGCGGGACAACAGCCGAGGATCGGGAAATCTGATGTTCGGCGCTCGAGAGCAACGAGCGACACAGGAGGACGGGTGAATCCATTGGGGCTGGCGCTGGTCTTAGGAATCGTCGAAGGGCTGACCGAATTTATCCCGGTTTCTTCCACCGGCCACCTGATTCTCGCCGGCCATCTGTTGGGATTTGTCGGGGACAAGGCGGCCAGCTTCCAGGTGGCGATCCAGTTGGGCGCTGTCTTATCCGTGGTCGTCCTCTACCGGAGACGTTTCGTCGCTCTCTTGCCTGGGCACCCGGCTTCCGTGTCAGGCGCCGATTCGACGCTGAAGGGATTTTCCGGCGTACTGCGCATTGCGGTGGCGACGTTGCCGGCTCTACTAGTCGGTTACCTCGGCCGGCACGCGATCAAGGAGCACCTGTTTACGCCTTCTGCGGTGACATGGGCCCTGGTGGTGGGGGGTCTCGCTATTCTGCTTGCTGAGAAAGTGATCGCCAGACGCCGCACGCATTCGCTCGAAACCCTCACATTCATGCAAGCCTTCGGCATCGGACTGTTTCAAGTGCTTGCCCTTTGGCCCGGCACTTCGAGAGCCGCCGCCACCATCGTGGGGGGGATGCTTTTGGGCCTCGAGCGAAAGGGCGCGGCGGAGTTTTCATTCTTGATCGCCGTGCCCGTCATGCTCGCCGCCACCGGCTATGAATTGATCAGGATGCGAGCTATTTTTGCCGCTGAGGATTTCACGCAATTGGCGGTGGGATTTGCCGTTTCCTTCATCGTGGCGCTTTTGGCGGTGAAATCTTTCGTCACTTTCCTGAGCCGCTGGAGCCTGGCGCCGTTTGCCTACTACCGAATCGCCGTCGCCGCGATTTTCTATTTCATCACGCGGGGGATGACACTCTAGCTAGTCTTCGCCGTGTCGGCGTTGGATCCAGTCGTATATTTGGTTGCGGTAGAAATAAGCGACCACGACGATGGCGGCGGAAGTCAACGCGATGATCACTGCCAGGTGGTATTCCTGACTGCGGATCGTGGCCCCCTGGACGGTCAACAGATAGGTGCCGGGAATTCGGCCGATGCTGCAGACAATCAAAAAAGTTCTCAACTTCATGCGGCTGAGGCCCAGTAAATAGCATAAATAGTCCTTAGGAAAGCCGGGAAAGAGAAAGAGCAGAAAACAGATAGTCACGCCGGTATTGGTCGTGAGAAAATTGAATTTTTGCAGCACCTCGCGTTTGACGAACCTTTCCACAAAAGGCCTGCCCAGAATGCTTGCCAGCTCGAAGGCCACCCAGGACCCCAAGCTGAGCCCAATCATGGAGAGCAAGAGACCAAAGGTCTCACCATAAACGTAGCCGCCGGCCACGCCGGTTAGCTCCCCGGGAAAAGGTGCGGCGACGACTTGAAGCACCTGAAAGAGAACAAAAACGGCAGGGGAATAGCGGCCGAGCGACTGCAAAAACTTACTTAACTTGTCCGGGCTCGAGGTGATTACCTCAAAGTCGTCAAAATCGTCCGTTGGCGCAAGAACGCTGAAGGGCCGGGGAATATAGCGACTAAAGAAAAATAGCAGGAGCACCAGGGCAATGAAGATGATGCCCCTGATGGCAAGCTGGCGACGCTGCGAAGCCATGATATTTTATATCAGTAATAGAGGTTAATGACGACGGAACACAAGGCACAAGCGGTCTGAGGACCGGCTGCGCGCAAGACGGCATTTCACGATTCTCGAGAGGCGATGGGAGCGGAGGATTTCAGCGGCTGGGTTGCATGTCGCGGAGCAGGGCTTCCAGTTTCCTTTGTTCATCTCCATATCCGGCCCAATTGCCCTGCCGTAGATACTCCTGCGAACGTGAGTAATGTTCCAAGGCGCGGCGGACCATCTCGCTTTGATCTCTGGTGGCGTCAGACGGGCTCGCGGTGGCCACCGGTTCTTTCATCGGTCTACCGCTGAATATTCTTTGGAGAGATAGATCCAATGTCTCTTCCATCGCGATCTGGTTGCCAAAGGCGACCAGCACCCGCTTTAGCTCTGGCAGCGAACCCTGTTCCGCGGCCAGGTAGAGCGGTTGAACGTAGAGCAAAGATTGTTCGATGGGAATGGCGAGCAGGCTGCCGCGAATGACCTGCGATCCTCTTTGCCCCCAGAGACTCAACTGTTGCGAGATGAAGGCGTCCTGTTCGATGCGCGCGTCGATCTGCTTCGGACCATAAACCAATTTGGCTTTAGGAAAGTCGAGTGCGATGAGCTTTCCATAGTGTGGTGGGTCGCTCCGCGCCGCGAGCCAGGACCGCATATTGTCCCTTCTGTTGGGCGTAAAGGGCAAAAGCAGGA
>DASTOD010000803.1:0-4108 GCA_035762645.1 Binatia bacterium
CTGCCGCTCATTCCGGATTCGCCGGCTCTAGCAAGGAGCGGCGGGAGGCATGGGTCCCGGCTTTGTCGTTTTCGATCTCCCCCAGCCAAGCCTCCATGTCCGCAAGCGCTCTGTGCGCCAGCATTTCTTTTTTCGGCTTTCCATGAAGCGAAACCGTCAACGGGGGCATGAGACCGAAATTGACGTTCATCGGTTGAAAGTGCTTGCGCGCGGGATCCGTGATATAGCGCAAAAGCGCGCCGAGAGCCGTCGTCGCGGGCGGAACCACCGGATCCTTTCCCGCCAGTCCTCTGGCCGCGTTGATGCCGGCCAAAAGACCCGTCGCCGCCGATTCGATATAGCCCTCCACACCGGTCATCTGTCCGGCAAACAACAGATCCGGCCGGCGGCGCCATTGAAGCGTCGGCAAAAGATGGAGCGGTGAATGGATGAAGGTGTTTCGATGCAGGCTTCCGAGCCGCACAAACTCCGCCCTCTCAAGTCCCGGGATCATGGCAAAAACCCGCCGTTGTTCCGGGTAAGTCATTTTGGTTTGGAAACCGACGAGATTGTACAGCGTCTTTTGCTGGTTTTCCTGGCGCAGTTGGACCGCCGCATAAGGGCGCTTGCCCGTGCGCGGATCGATGAGCCCCACGGCTCGCATGGGACCGAAGGCGAGCGTTTCGCGGCCGCGATCGGCCATCTCCTCGATGGGCAGGCACCCTTCAAAAGGCACGAAGCGCTCGAAACTGTGAGTCGGCACGCGCCCGGCGGTCAAAAGCGCATCGACGAAGCGCTCATATTCAGCGCGCGCCAGCGGCAGATTGATATAATCATCGCCGTCGCGGCCGTAGCGCGACCCCCTGAATGCGACTCGCATGTCGATGGATTCCGCCGTGACGATCGGCGAGATCGCGTCGTAGAAGTAGAGATGAGCGGATCCGAGCAGAGCTCGAAGCCGGGCCGAAAGAGCGGGGGAAGTCAGCGGTCCCGTGGCAAGAATCACGACGCCGCACGGCACCTCCTCAACTTCGCGGCGGATAACCTTGACCCGAGGCAGCAACTCCACGGCTTGGGTCAGAGCCCGAGCGAAATGTTCCCGATCGACGGCGAGCGCCGCTCCCGCGGGCACGCGATGCGCCTCGGCCACCCGGATCACCAGCGAATCGAGCCGCCGCATTTCCTCTTTTAGCAGACCGGCCGGAGCGCTCAGCGATGTCGAACGAAGTGAATTGCTGCAGACGAGTTCCGCGAAATCGCCGCTCCGATGGGCTTCGGTCATTCGGTGGGGCCGCATTTCGAACAGCTCCACCGACAGGCCCCGGCGCGCTAACTGCCAGGTCGCTTCCACACCCGCAAGCCCGCCGCCGATGATACGCGCGGTCGATACCAAACTTTACTCCCGCCCATCGCGCGTGGTCGCGCAGATCAACGTTCCGAAGTTCCCGAACGGCCGTACCGAAGCGGGATCGTGGCGCGGCGTTTACTCTGCCATCTCGACCGAATAACCACAGTCTCGGTTGCGGCAGCGCCGAACCCGGCCGGCGCGCTTGGTGACCTTCTCGACAAGAATCGAATCGCCGCACTGCGGGCAGGGCCCGGCCACGGGCCGATCCCAGGAAGCAAATTTGCACTCCGGATACCGATCGCAACCATAAAAGAGTTTGCCGCGACGCGACCGTCGCTCTTTCAGATTTCCTTCTTTGCACTCAGGGCATTTAATGCCCAGATCCACCGGTTTTTCCAGCGGCCGAATCTGGGTGCATTCCGGGTAGCCGCTGCAACCGAGGAATTTGCCATATTTGCCCCAGCGAACCTGCATCGGCCGGCCGCACTGTTCACACCGCTCATCGACTTCCTCTTCAGCGGCGACGTGTAGTTCGCCCTTTTCGTTGCGTCTGAAATTTTTAGTGTTCTTACATTCCGGGTAACGGGGACAAGCCAAAAACTCGCCGTTGCGGCCCCATTTCACCACCATCATCGCGCCGCACTTGTCGCAGGCGATGTCGGTCGGCACCTCCTGCCGCTTCACGTCGCGCATCTCCATTGCCGCTTTTTTGAGATCGCGGGCGAAAGGAGTGTAGAAGCGCTTCATTGCCTTCGTCCATGTTTCCTTGCCGATTTCAATCTTGTCCAGTTCGTCTTCCATGCCGGCGGTAAACTTGACGTTCAAAATATCCGGAAAACTCTCCACTAGAAGATCGGTGACGAGAAATCCGAGCTCGGTCGGCGCCAGCGAACGGCGCTCGTCCTGAACGACGTACTCACGATCCAGGATATTGGAAATGATGGTGGCGTAAGTCGACGGGCGGCCGATGCCCTTCTCGTCGAGCTCCTTGATCAAGGAAGCCTGGGTATAGCGCGGCGGCGGCTGCGTAAAGTGCTGCCGCGGATCCATCGAGAGGAGCTTCAAGGCATCCCCCCGGTTCAGATCCGGCAGCGCTCCATCGTTGTCACGGTTGTCGTCTTCGTCCTCCGCGCGGCTATCCCCGTCCGCTTGAGCCGCGCGTTCATCGCGTCCTTCGGTATAGACTTTCATAAAGCCGTCGAACTTGAGCTGCTGCCCAGTGGCGCGAAACAGCCCCTCTCGGACGGGAATATCAAAGGCGGTCTGGTCGTACACCGCCGGAACCATCTGGCTTGCCACGAACCGATCCCAAATCAAGGAGTAGAGCTGAAAAGCGTCGCGCCGCAGGAAACGCCGCACCCGCGGCGGAGCATACTCCATCGACGTGGGACGAATCGCTTCGTGAGCATCCTGCGTCCCTTTCTTCGAACGATAGCTGTTGGGCTTGCCCGGCAGATAGGTCTTGCCATATTGCGCGCCGATCCATTGTCGCACCGCGTTCAGCGCATCGGCCGAGATCCGAGTCGAATCGGTTCTCATATAGGTGATTAGCCCCACGGAGCCTTCCCGGCCAAGCTCGACGCCCTCGTACAATTGCTGGGCAAGCTGCATCGTGCGCTTCGGCTGGAAACCCAACTTGCGCGCTGCCTCCTGTTGCAGCTTGCTAGTGACAAACGGCGGCGTGGGATAGCGCCGTCGCTCCTTTTTCTCGACATTGCCGATGACCCACGACGCGCCTTCGAGCGATCGCAGAATCTCCTGGACGCGCGCCTCGTTCTCCAGCCGAAATTTCTTTTGATCGATTTTCTGCCCTTGCCACTCGACCAGCCGCGCCTTGAAAGACGGCGGCACCCGGCCTTCCAAGAGCGCGGTCAGCGACCAGTACTCCTGTGACTCGAAGGCGCGGATCTCCTTCTCTCGTTCGCAAACCAGGCGCACAGCGACCGATTGAACGCGACCGGCGCTGAGACCTCGACGCACCTTGGTCCAGAGGATCGGGCTGATCTGATACCCCACCAGGCGATCGAGGATCCGGCGCGCGATCTGGGCGTCGAATTTATGGCGATCCAACTGCTGGGGATGGGCAATCGCTTCCTGGACGGCTTTGCGCGTGATCTCGTTGATCAGCACGCGGTGCACCTGGGCATGGTTTTTCGCGACCTGATCGGCGATATGCCAGGCAATCGCTTCACCCTCGCGGTCGGGGTCCGACGCAAGGTAGATGTTCTCCTTGCCCTTGGCCGCCTTTTTCAGCTCATCAATGACTTTTTTCTTCGCTTGGATGACGTGAAAATCGGGCGCAAAATTTTTCTTGATGTCCACGCCGAGCTTGTTCTTCGGCAGATCGACAATATGCCCGACGGACGCTTTGACTTGAAAATCCCTCCCCAAATATCTTTCCAGGGTCCTGGCCTTGGCCGGGGATTCGACGATAACTAAATTTTTCGCTGCCATAACTCTCGATTCGTTGCGCGCAAAAAGGACTGGCGCGCTATTAGCCTTCCGCTACGTATCTCTTTCCCGGGAGCTGCAGCACCCAACCCCCGAGCTCCAAGTGCAATAAAATCTCCGCCACCTTCGCAGGCGTGAGGCCGCTCCGCTCGATGATTTCGTCGATGGGGATGGGCCGTTCTTTGAGCCCCTCGACGATCTTGCGAACGTCGTCACTGACATGGGGCGGAAGCTCTCTTTTAGCCACATGGATCCCGCCACCGGAACGGCTGAGCAGCTGCGGCGCGACCTCCTCGATGATATCCTCGACCTGTTCGACCAACTTCGCTC
>DASTOD010000804.1:0-7807 GCA_035762645.1 Binatia bacterium
CTTGGTCGCGTCTGGCGTTGGATTGCTCACGATTGTTTTGGCTTTGATTCTTTGGTTTCGCGAGCGGCGCAACTGGCTGCGCTGGCTCGGCGTCGCGGCACTGGCATTGGTGATCTCTCAAGGGATCATCGGCGGGCTAAGGGTCGTCTTGGTGGATCACGCGTTGGCGATTGTTCATGCTTGTTTGGCTCAAGCTTTTTTTGCTCTCACGGTCAGCTTGGTTGTTTTTACCTCACGGGAGTGGAGAGATTCGCAGGCGGAGGTGCCGATAGCCGGAGCCGGTCGCCTAACACGGCTCTGTGCCAGCACGACGGCGCTGATTTACGTTCAGTCCATTTTCGGCGCGTTGCTAAGGCATACCGGAGAGTGGTTGGAGGCTCACCTGCTTTTTGCCGCGCTCGTCGCTCTCCACGTTCTTTTTGTCATCATCAGGGTCATGAGGCTCGCCTCCGATCAGCGTAAGCTCATCCAACCTGCCGCCGGTCTCGGCCTGCTTTTGGTTGCCCAATTATTTTTAGGCGCCGCGTCCTACTTGGGAAAATTCATGGCGATGTTCCGGTTCCCGGCCGAGGCGGTGCTCGCGTTAACGACGACTCATCTGGTGATGGGCGCCTTGATGCTTGTCATGAGTCTCGTCTTGACCTTGAGAGCGTTTCGTCTCTCCGGCTCCTTTCGCGCTCGAACGACCCCAAACGTCTTAACGGAGCAATATTCTCTATGAATTCGACTACCAGTGCCGTGGAGGTGACGACTGCTGGCGTCCATCGCCGGGCGGCGGATTTTTGCGAGTTGACCAAGCCGCGCATCGTCCTCATGGTGCTGGTGACGGCGTTTGTTGGATTTTACGTCGGCTCACAGCGCGTGCCCGACTATGTCCGTCTGATTCAAATGCTCTTCGGCACCGCGTTGGCCGCTGCCGGCACGCTCGCTCTCAATCAATTTTTCGAGCGCGAGACCGACAGCCTGATGGAACGAACACGCCACCGGCCGATCCCCGACGGCCGCGTTCAACCACGCGAGGCCTTGTGGTTCGGGCTGGCGATCGTAGCGGCGGGTCTCGTTTATCTCGCGCTTGCGATCAACTGGCAGAGCGCATGGGTAACCGCCGTCATCACGGGAACTTATCTTTTTTTCTATACCCCGATGAAACGGCGGAGCCCTCTCTGCGTGTTGATCGGCGCGGTGCCCGGAGCCCTTCCGCCCGTTATCGGTTGGGTGGCCGCGCGGGGCAGTTTTGACGTCGAAGGCTGGGTGCTCTTTGCGATCCTGTTTCTCTGGCAGGTGCCGCACACGCTCGCGATCGCGTGGCTTTACCGCGACGATTTCGCCAAGGCCGGGATTCAATTCCTGCCGGTGATCGAGCCCGATAGCGCCGGCACGAATCGTCAGATTGTCACCCACTGTTTGGCTTTGCTTGCCGTGAGTTTGTTGCCGACGCTTCTAGGGTTGGCCGGGGCGGTCTATTTTACTGTCGCTTTTGTTCTTGGCGCTGGTTTTTTGACGAGCGGTATCAGTTTAGCGATGGACACAACGCGGATGGGAGCGCGCCGGCTTTTATTTGCCTCGTTGATCTATCTGCCGGCGCTCTTGCTTGTGATGGCGTTGGATCGAGTTCCCCTATGAGCCTATCGTTGATGAAACTGTCTCCAAGCACACGCGATCGGAATCGGCGCATAGGAATGATTTTAGCGCTCGTGATTATGCTGTATATATCGGCAGTCATCGCCTTTATTATTGTGTATTGATTAAGCTCCGACTTCTGACTTCCCTTTAAAGCGGAATTCCGATGGCCAAGACATCGACAGCTCGACGGTTGGATGAACCGCTGCCAGCAGAGGAGCGGAAACGGCCCGGTTTCGGGGGAGGAGGGCCGCCGCCGGTGCGTCCCAATGCGCCGATCGGTAGCAATGCCTGGTTGGGGGTGCTCGTGTTCCTCGGCGCCGAGGCGATGTTTTTTGCAGGGCTGATCGGCGCGTATCTTGTTTTTCGCCTCGGCAGCCCGATGTGGCCCCCGCCGTTTCAGCCACGTCTCCCGATTGACCTCACCGGGATGAACACTATGATTTTGCTCGCCAGCGCCGTCACCATGCGCCTCGGCCTCAGAGCCGTCCGACTCGAGAACTATAAGAAGATGATTCGTTTGGTCGCGGTGACGGCGGTGTTGGGTTCGATTTTTTTGATCATCCAGGGTTACGAGTGGTTCAGGCTCATTCATTTCGGCCTTACGGTTTCCAGTAGCGTCTATGGCGGTTTGTTTTATACCCTGATCGGCTTTCACGGACTGCATGTCGCCGGCGCGCTGATTTGGCTTGTGGTCGTGTTCGTGATGGCGGAAAAGGGGCGATTTTCGAAAAAACGCCACGTCGGTTTACAAACCTGCGCCCTGTATTGGACCTTTGTTGTGGCGTTGTGGCCGGTTCTATACGGATTGGTTTATCTCTATTAAATCCGTCGGGTTGACACTCAGGAATCGTTACGGTACTTACGATCTTAAGGCGACCATGACACAAAAAATCCTGTTTGCTTTTGTTGGCTTGTGGACGGCTGTTCTTTACAGCCCGTCGGTCATCCACGCGTGTTCCGTTTGTTTGACGGGCGACCGTGATGCGACGACAGACGCGTTTAATTGGAGCGTGATCTTTCTCATGTCAACACCGTACCTCGTGGTGTCGTCGATTGCGGGATTGCTTTTCTATAGCTACCGGCGTTCGGCGGCGCAGCAAGAAACGGAATCGGCGTCCGAGCCCGGTGTCACCAAAGAGTTCATCGGTTAGTAGATGTACGACTGCCGAGGGATGAGTGTGGAGAGCACGGGCACCGGAACATGAAAGTCAGTCCAGGCCCGAACCGATGACCACCCTATAAGCTGGTTAAATAGTTAGCTTCGAATCGGAGGAGAGCGGAAGATGAGTGAAGTTGCAGCGATGCATGCGGGAGCAGAGCCCCAGGAGACCCCCCTGACTCCGGAGAGTTGGGGCAAACTGGGGATGTGGCTTTTCCTTGCGGGCGACGCGATGACTTTTGGCTGCCTGATAGTGGGTTATGGAATCCTACGTTACGCGAGTACGACCTGGCCGGTGCCCGCCGAGGTGCTTGGAATCAATCTTACGGCACTCATGACCTTTCTCCTGATTGTCAGCAGCGTGACCATGGTGCTTGGGCTTTCGGCTACTCAGCAGGGCGACCTGCCCAAGTTCAAAAAATTTATGGGCTTGACGATTCTGGGCGGGCTGATCTTTCTCGGGTTGCAGGCCTACGAATGGACGCATTTGATTACGGAAACGCTGCCGCACCACAATCTATCCTTTTCCAAGGATCTGTTTGCCACGACGTTCTTCGTGCTTACGGGGTTCCACGGCATGCACGTCACCGGCGGTGTCATCTATAACAGCTGCGTGTTGGCAGCGGTAACCCGGGGACGCTACGAGGCCAAGCATGTGGAGATCGCGGGCCTGTACTGGCACTTCGTCGACCTCGTTTGGATATTGATCTTTACGTTTGTCTATCTGCTTTAGCACCGCGTAGGAGTTCTTCGATGATGACGATCGCACACAAAGAACCCAACTACATGGGCGTATTCTGGTGGCTGCTCATTTTGACTGTCCTGGAGATCGGCGTCATTTATACGCCGCTTACGAAAATGGTGATTGCGATCCTTCTCGTGAGCTTGGCCATTTCCAAAGCGGCGTTAGTCGCGCTTTATTTCATGCACCTCAAATTCGAGCGGGTAACGCTGGGTGTGGTCGCGCTCAGCCCGTTTATCCTGTGCGTCTTTCTGATCCTCATGCTGCTGCCCGATATCTTTCCCCGTTGATTTCGGCTTCCGAGTTACCGACTCTCAACGCCGCGCTGAATTCCCTCAGCGCGATGTTTCTCATATTGGGGTACGTCTTCATTAGATCAAAGAAGATCGGTGCGCATAGGGCCTGCATGTTGGCCGCCGTCGCCACCTCCACCTTGTTTCTGATTTCCTATCTGATCTATCACTACCAAGTCGGCTCCGTGCCGTTTAAAGGCGAGGGCTCGATTCGGACGGTGTATTTCACTGTACTGCTAACGCACACGATACTTGCGGTCGCCGTGGTGCCGCTGGCTCTGGTAACCCTCAGCCGCGCGCTAAAAGAAAGATTTGACGCCCACCGCCGCATCGCCCGCTGGACGTTTCCCGTTTGGCTTTACGTTTCGATCACCGGTGTTATCGTTTACCTGATGCTGTACAGATTGTAGCTACCACGCGCTACTTTTTTAGCCGTGACACCGCTCTTCGCCTGGAATAGTAGAGCCTGTTTCAAAACCGCCTCGTAACGTTGCGCTTGACATGAGACGGGAGCGCCCACTAGCATGCGACACCTGATCCGGCAGACGCTTTACTAAGGAGGCGGCTATGATGCGTCCTATCGTGGGTCTACTGTCGATCGCGTCACTCCTCGTAAGTGCCACATACCTTCACGGCCAAGGCTATCCTAATCAACCCATTAGTCTCGTCCTTCCGTACGCGCCGGGGGATACCGGTGACGTCGCTGGCCGGGCAATGGCCGAGGAGCTGGCGAAGCTCCTCAAGGTTCCAGTTGTTTCCGTGAACCGGCCTGGCGCGGGGGCCACCATGGGGACCGAGAGTGTGGTGAAGGCCAAAAAAGACGGGTACACGATTCTTGTTGCCCCGAATGCGGCGTTGATTTCGGCTCGGATCCTGAATCCGGATACAGTTCACTACGATCCCTTCAAGGATCTCACCCCTCTGGGGATAGCCACGAGGAGCCCCTTGGTCCTGGCTGTGCGAGGCGACGCGGAGTACAAGAACTTCCGGGAGTTGATCGAATACAGCAAGAAGAATCCCCGCAAGGTTCGTGTCGGAACCTTCGGAGTAGGCAGCGGGGGACATTTCGTTGTCGAGATCATCAATAGTATCACCGGGGCCGGGATGACTATGGTCCCCTTTAAAGGAGCGTCGCCGGCCATAACCGCCGTCTTAGGGGGACACGTGGAAGCTGTCTGTCCTGCCCTCGGCACGATTACGGGTCACTTGAAGAGCGGTGGCCTGAGGGGACTCGTGATCTCCAGCAAGTTTCCCGATTTTCCCGATATTCCGACGCTGGAGCAATTGGGCTACAAGCAAAGGCTCTGGGGCGTATGGTGGGCCTTCTTTGCTCCCGCCGGGCTCAGCGCCGAGGTTACCCGGGTGTTGGTCCCGGCGATCGAAAAGGCTGCCAAGGATCCTGGCATCGCCTCGAAGCTTGCCGGATTGGGGATGGTCCAAGATTACGTGCCTCCAGAGAAGGTTCTCGCTGAAATACGCGAGGAACATCGAACCGTGGAAGAGATCGCCAAGAAGGCCGGCCTGATAAAATAAGACCTGCGTCCGTGGCTCTAGGGCGCAGCTTCGGTGCGGCACTGACGCGCGGGGCGTTCTGTGATACGGGGGAAGCCCAATGCCAAGAGATCTGACCACCAGTCTTTTCTGGCTGGCTATCGCTATTTTCGCTTCCCTTGAGGGCTTCACGAATCTGAAGCTCGGGACTCTTCGCTCGCCCGGACCCGGATTTTTTCCCTTCTGGGGCGGCATACTGCTAGGTCTCTTCTCGTTGGTGCTCCTTGCGCGGTCGCTGAGGTCCCGAGAGGAGCCAGGGTTCGGCGACATCCAATGGCGCGCGCTTCACGTGGTTCTCGGCACAGTATTGGCCTACCTTCTCCTTTTGGAAACACTCGGTTTTGTAACCGTCACCTTTGTATTTCTTTTGCTGCTCTTTTGTTTCGGAAAGACAGGATGGATCAAGAGTGGTGCGTGGTCTGCAATCGCCACAGTGCTCATCTACGCGCTCTTCCGGTTTTGGCTCCAGGTGCAGCTTCCGCGCGGTCTCTTAGGTCTCTGATTTATGGACATCGTTCAAGGACTTCTTAACGGATTTCAGGTCGCGTTTCAGCCCATAAATCTTTTCTATTGTTTCATCGGAGTCTTTATCGGAACGCTTGTAGGCGTGCTTCCCGGTCTGGGACCGGCCGCAGCCGTTGCGCTCCTTCTGCCGTCCACGTTTGCGCTCTCGCCGGTCTCTGCCATCATCATGCTTTCGGGGATCTACTATGGCTCGATGTACGGCGGCTCCACGACCTCGATTCTCGTGAATATCCCCGGCGAGGCCGCCTCGGTCGTCACCTGCATGGATGGTCACGCCATGGCCCGCCAGGGACGAGCCGGACCGGCGCTTGGGATCGCCGCCTTCGGCTCGTTTATTGCCGGCACGCTGAGCATTCTGATCCTTACGCTGGTGGCTCCACTCCTGGTGAAGGTGTCGTTGAGCTTTGGGCCGCCGGAGTATTTTTCTTTGATGGTGCTCGGCACTACGCTTCTTACCTATTTCACTCAGGGCTCGATGTTGAAGGCTCTTATGATGGCCCTTGTCGGCGTTCTCCTGGGAAGCGTCGGCGTAGACACGATCAGTGGGAGGTACCGTTTCACCTTTGGGATTCAGACCCTGATGGACGGCCTCGGCTTAGTGCCGGTGATCATGGGTCTCTTCGGGATTTCCGAGGTCCTGCTGAACCTGGAGCAACTGGCTCACAAACGCATGATCTATGCTGCGCCGACCGGAGGACTGCTGCCGAACCGCCAGGAGTGGAAGCGTTCCGCGATGCCTATCTTAAGAGGGTCGCTGCTTGGCTTCTTCCTTGGAATCCTTCCAGGTGCGGGGGCGATCATCGCTTCGTTTGCCTCCTACGCCACCGAGAAAAGAGTCTCCAAACACCCTGAGAATTTCGGCAGTGGCGCGATTGAAGGCGTAGCGGGACCTGAAGCCGCCAACAATGCGGCGGCAGGCGGAGCTTTCATCCCGCTGCTCACTCTCGGAATACCGGCGAACCCGGTGATGGCGATTTTGCTGGGAGCGCTGATGATCCACGGTCTCCAGCCTGGTCCATTGCTCATGAAGGGGGCGCCGGATCTTTTTTGGGGTACCATCGTCAGCATGTATATCGGGAATGCCATGCTGCTGGTTCTGAATCTCCCGCTGATCGGGATCTGGACGCGGCTGCTGCGCGTTCCTTACGGGGTTCTCTTTCCTTTTATTCTGCTTTTCTGTCTAATCGGTTCCTATAGCGTCAGCAACAATGTCGGAGACGGGGTGGTGATGTGGGTCTTCGGGATTTTAGGATATCTCCTGAGAAAATTCGGCTACGAGGCGGCGCCGTTGATCCTCGCGATGGTAATCGGGCCGATGATGGAGGAGGCGCTTCGTCAATCTCTGATCCTCTCCGCCGGGAGCTTTATCATTTTTATCGAAAGACCGATCTCGGCCGGCTTCATCCTCGCCGCCGCGATTCTCCTTACCCTTCCTTTTCTCACCCGCAGGCGTGAAGTCGAAAGAGCCTGGACGAGCCTTCCGAGCGAACTTTCGGATTAGTTAGCGGTTCGCATATGGCCGATAGCTTACGGCATATGGGGTAGGAACCATAGGCTATAAACCATATGCCATAGGCCAAGTGGCCAGTAGCAGTGCCGCTGCGCATAAACAGTGCAGCAGGATCGGCGCAACGATGCTTTCCGAACGCTCTCTCGCCATCCCCAACGCGATCCCGAAAATGACGGCAGCCGGGAGACTGACGAACCAGTGGCTCATTTGGAGCTGGCGAGTCGTAAGGCTCAGGAATGACAGAAACATCAGAGCATACAGCGCGCCTGAGATTAACGCAGGCCAGGAGATGAACCACGGCCCGCGGCCCTTTTGGATCGGCAGGCGCGAAGCGAGATCTCCGAGAATGAGGCCGCGAAAGAGGATTTCGACAGTCGCCGGCAGTAGCAGGAGAGCAGAAGCGG
>DASTOD010000805.1:0-12364 GCA_035762645.1 Binatia bacterium
TGCTCAAGCTCTGCGACATCGACGGCGTGGTCGATATGACCCACGAGGCCATCTCCAGGCGCACCAACGTCCCGATCGAAATCATCCGCCGCGGCATCGATGAACTCGAGAAACCAGACCCTAAAAGCCGGAATGCCGCCCATGAAGGTAGGCGTATTGTCCGACTCGACGAACATCGCGATTGGGGGTGGCTGATCGTCAACTACCAACACTATCGACAGATAGCATCAGAGGAGCAGCGTCGCGAAAAGACCAGATTGCGCACTCAGAAGTGGCGTAAAGACAACGAGTTGCCATCTTGTGACGCACCTGTGACGCATGGTGACGCTTGTGACGCTATGCAGAGGCAGAGGAAGAAGCAGATGAAGAAGAAGAAGGAACCCCCTAAATCCCCCGTTGGGGGACAGGATGTGAATGGGGCTGTCACTGCGGAGCAGATTTACAACGAATACCCTCTGAAGGTGGGGAAACAGGCGGCTCTGAAGGCCATCGAACGGTGCTTTAAGACGGCCGCTCCGGAGGTGCTTCTCGAGAGAACCAAGCAATTCTCCGCGGCGCGGAACGGGGACCTGGATTACTGCCCACACCCGACGACGTGGTTCAATCAAGGGAGGTTCAATGACGATCCTGCCACCTGGGCTCGGAAAAGGGAAGTGCCGCCGGTCAATCCAGCAAGCCAGCGAATCGGGCTCGAGGCCGAGGAGAAGCGGCTAGTGGGCCTGATTGAATCTCTGAATCAGTCGATGCAGTACGAGTGGGATAGGACGCCGGAGCGGGTGAAGTCGCGCAAGGAAGCGCGGGCGCGGTTAGAGCAGGTGCGGGCTGGACTTTCCAAACTTTCCAAATGAGCGAAGAGGCAAACGGGGTGGATCTCCAAAAGCATCGGCGGCGGCGACCAGCAGCGGACGCGGTGAATACCGCACGGCTTCCACCCCATGCCGAGGACATGGAGCGGGCGGTCTTGGGCTGCATGCTGGTGGCGGCCGTGGATTCAATCCCGAAGTGCGTGGAGCGTCTGCGAGATGGGGTGGACGCTTTTTACGATCTCCGGCATCAAACGATCTACCGGAACATGGTGGCGATGCACGACAAGCAGCAGCCGGTCGATATTCTGTCGGTGATGCAACGGCTGAAGGATTGCGAGCTTCTGGATCAGGTGGGCGGGATTGTCTATCTGAACGGGCTTCAGGATGCGTTCACCAGCGCGGCGAATCTCGACTGGTATCTCGATGCCATCCGAGAAAAGGGGATACGCAGAAAGATGATTTCCATTTGCACTGAAGTAGTCGGCCGGGCGTATGAGGAGGGGGGAGCGATCGAAGAACTCATGGACGAAATGGAGCGCGACGTTCTGGGCATCCGTAAATTTCAGACAGTCAGCAAGGCGATCGACACGCCAGAGTTAGTGGACCGGACGATCAGGAAGATCGAAATGTATTACGAGCGCCAGGGCCAATTGATCGGCATTACGACTGGGTTCATCGATCTGGACAAGATGACCGGTGGATTGACGGGCGGGGAAATGGTGCTGATTGCCGCGCGGCCGTCGATGGGTAAGACGTCGCTGGCGATGAACATGGCCGAGAAAGCGGCCGTGGATCTCCAGCTTCCCGTGGGGGTGTTCAGTCTCGAGATGTCCGCCGAATCGCTCATGATGCGCATGATCTGTTCGCGGGCCCGGGTGAACATGCGCAACATCACTGACGGCTTTATCTCAGAGCGGGATTTTGCGCCAATCACGTCCTCTTCAGCGGCAATCCGCAGGGCACCGCTCTACATCGACGACTCCAGTGCATTGAGCATCATGGAGCTTCGGGCGCGGGCGCGGAGGATGTTTCAGGAGCACGGGATAAAGCTTTTGGTGGTGGATTACTTGCAGCTTCTCCAAGCGACCATCGGAAAGAAGCGGGTCGAAAACCGGCAGCAGGAGATTTCCGAGATCTCAGCGGGCCTGAAGGCGCTGGCAAAGGAGTTGGACATCCCGGTCATCGTCCTGAGCCAACTGAGCCGGGATCTCGAGAAGCAGAAGCGAAAGCCCATCTTGGCGGACTTACGCGAAAGCGGTTCCCTCGAGCAGGACGGCGATAAGATCATCCTGCTGTACCGGCCGGAGCGAGGTGATGACGATGACGTCGATCGCGACGCGTGCCCGGTGAACGCCATCGTGGCCAAGCAACGCAACGGACCAACAGGGGAGGTTTATCTGACCTTCATCAAGACACTCACACGGTTCGAAAACGCGGCGAAGGTCACTGACTACGACATGCCCAACGACAACCAAGGCAGCCTTCCTGTTTGACAACGCGCGCGACTCAACGTAAAACATCCGCGAGATGAGAGACGAATTCAAAAATCCGATTACCAAGGCGGTCCACCAACTCGTTGAAGGCATCTGCTACCACTACGGATCTCTCAAGATCAAGGAGGCGGAAACGGACGAAGTCCTCGCGATCACGATCTGGCCACACCCAGGCGACGCGCCATTGATGGTGGGAAAGCAGGGGCGCACGATCAAAGCGCTGGAATGGCTGGCCTCCCGAGCCGGAAAACTGAGCCACAAGCCGTGCTACCTCTCCTTGGAGGATGGATTCTCTGGAAATCCCAAAGAGCCGGCCGGCAAGATCGACTTGGACCTCGACGTGTTGAAGCGGCTACTGGCGCAATGGACGCAACTGGTTTTCGATTGCCCGGTGGGCATGGAATTCCGGAACGGTAACGGAGAGATCCGGGTGTATCTCAATCCCGCCAAGGCTTCGCCTGACGACGAGATCGTAATCCGCGCGCTCGACAGCCTTTTCTTCCAGTACGGCAAAAGCAACGGGTGCGTGGTGTACATAAAATCCACACAAAACAGCGATTAACCCGCTTGTCCCGACGACGAGCGATGAGAGTAGAACCTTATGAATTCGGCAGAGCCTTTGTTGAAAGCGAATCCAGCCCTGGGGATTGGTATCTCGTGGACTTGCTGGAACGCCACCGGCTCGGAGTCTGCGATTGTCGCGACTACGAGATCAGGATTCAGGCCGCGATCGACCGCGGCGACGAGACAACAAAACCGTGGTGCAAGCATATCGAGGCCGTGAGAGAACTCATTCCAGACGTTGACGACGTGTTGTTCC
Source organism: Binatia bacterium (assembly GCA_035762645.1). Lineage (GTDB taxonomy): Bacteria > Desulfobacterota > Binatia > UBA9968 > UBA9968 > DASTOD01. The sequence continues at coordinate 3,120 of DASTOD010000805.1, forward strand.
GCATGGCCGCGTTCGAGGCGAAGTGCGAGCGCAATCCCGTGAGATTGGGGGTGCGCCGTGGGTAAGAAAGCTTTGTGGAAAGGGCTGCCGAAATATCTGGCGAAGCACACGCTCGAGGAGCGACGGAAATTCATTCTCCGCGAAGGCGAGCGGCTACTCGCAAAGAAGCGTCGCAGGCCAGTCCCTAGAGTCTCGAAGGCGACGGCCAAGGCCAAACGCGCGTACAACGCCCGGGTGAAGGTGTGGCTGAGGGAGAATCCACGCTGCGAGGCATGTCCAAAGATCAATCCATTCCCGGCGCGGCCGGCGACGCAGTGCCATCACAAGCACGGCCGGGGCTGGCGCGGAGAGTTGCTGATGGTCGAGTCATTGTGGATCCCAGTCTGCGGCACATGCCATGAGTGGATCGGCGGCTACAAGGAAAAGGCGATAGCCTTGGACCTGCTGGCGCCGAAAGGCCAGTGGAACGAACTGCCGCCAGAGAAAGTGAAATCATGAACCTGAAAAACTACACATCCAGCACCCCAGCCCACACCACGATTGCCAGCATCGAAGCTTACCTCGCGGCCTGTGACGTCAGTGGAATCAGCAAGCAGATCGAGGGCGGACAAGTGGTGGCCCTGTTCTTCCACATCGACCTCGGTGACAAGAAATTCACCATCCGGCTTCCCGCCAAGATCGCCGAAGTGCAGGAATACTTGTGGCGCGACTATCTCGCAACCCGGACGCGCCACGCGAAAAAGAAGGAGGATTTTCTCGACCAAGCGGCCCGTACGGCGTGGAAGATCCAGCAGGACTGGGTTCAGGTCCAGATGAGCCTGATCAAGCTCAAGCAGGTTGACTTCCTCGAGGTGTTCATGGGCTTCGTTTACGACGGCCAGCAGAGCTACTACAATCGGATCAAAGGTGGCGGGTTCAAGCAGCTAACCTTAGGGAAGTCGAATGAAACATGACAACATCGACGCATGGCTCAAACAACGCGGATTTGTTTCCGGCCCAGACGGCCGGTACCACAAACCCAAAAAGCTTCCCGGTGATTCGCCTGGAGATCCGGGGCGTGGACAACATCGCGAGCTTCAAGAATCAGAAGCAGATAATCAGTCTGCCGATCAAGGGAAGCCAGAAGTGCAAGGAGTGCGGAAAGCGCGACGTAAGACCTATGCTGATTACAAAGCCGGAGCGGCAGCAACAGATGAAGTCGATCACGGAGAGTTTAGAATCTCAGTTGTACTCCGCATTAGCGACGACCGGCCTCGAGATAACGATGGCGCCTATTCCACTCTCCAAGATTGCCTCATTGCTGCCATTGGACGACTCGCGGCAGTGGATCCCAGAGCTTTGCGTGAGTACGCTGCTAGTTGCAAAAGGCGAAGAGGGCGCAGACATAACCATTGAAAGGATCAAATGATAATCGTAAGAGGTGAAGCCAAAGACGGCAAAAGAGACGCGCTCGTCATGTTCGGACTGTCTCACGAGAACATCGCGAGGATGCTCAAGGGCGAGCCGGTGCATGTGACGCGTCACAGCCACGGCGACGGCGTGCCAGAGGGATACGAGTTCGTCATCTTCACCGGTCCTACCGAGGAGGCAATGGCTGAGGAGATACGCCGGCTGCAACCAAACGCGCCGGAATACACGATGCCTCGAGGCGTGAAAGATCATCGAGGGAAGTGAATGAACCTCCCCCCGGGCGTCACTCAGCAACAAATCGATCGAGCGGCCGGCTTCTATCCGGATCCGGAGGAGCAGGCCGACATCGATGCCGACAAGGCGGACCACGCCAGAGACAAGGAGAACGAACGTGACGAGTAAAACTGTCATCCGACACTACTGCGACTTTTGCCGCAGGGGCATGTTCAAGAAGCCGGCAATGCTCCAGCACGAAACGACATGCACGCTGAATCCCAAGCGTGCCTGCTGGCTTTGCGAGTGCCCGGTTGAGACTCACAATTACAAGGCCATTGGCGACGAGGCGAAGAAGCGTCCTGACGTCGTCTATTACGACGATGACGACGACAATAAGACTCACTGGCGGGTCACCAGCGAGGAGGCAATCGATTGGGTATTCAACAAGGTGGACGGTTGCCCGGCCTGCGTGTTGTCGATTCTGCGTCAGGGGAACATATTCGCCTTCGATCACTTTAATTACAAGGAGGCGGTCAACGAATGGCACAAGGAGAGGACGATCGAAACTCACGGAGCACTTTTCCGAACCCATGACTGAGAATTTACCATCCCCGGAGCCATCGGGTGAACCGCCATCTACCCTGACTGGCGCCGAGGCTCGCCCCTGTCGGGCAAACGGGGATGGGACTACTGTCAACAGGATCAAACGCCTGTTCTACATCGCCACCACGAACCACCAGTTCCGCCGATTGATTCGGTGGATTAGAAAGCACAAGGCAAATGAAGGTATCCAAAATAACGATCGGCAGACTGTTTAATCTCGGAAATTACGAGCACGTTCGGTACGAACTCTCCGTCGAAGTCCCGGAAGGCGAGAGCGCGGCCACGGCCGTCAGAGGATTGGAGAACATCTTGGCCGGGCTGAATCCAAAGCAACCTCGAGGCGTTCACAGGGATGATGACATTGAGGCGATGGAGGAAGAACTGATCAACATCCGTGCCATGGCGGATTTAGACGTTGAAGTGCGTTATGGTCAGAGCAAGCTGGTTGCGCTCGAATCGAGAGAGAGACGGGTTGCGCTAGCCAAATCCATCACGGCACGCTGGAGGGAGATCCAGAAAAACGCGCGTACGCTCTTTGACGACATGAACGGCGCCGAGAAGTTCACCGACGCCAAGCAGAATTGGGAAGATCAATACGACACGGAATTTTGAGCCTATGAGGCCATCCCGCAGCCAAGCTGAACAGATTGAAGTCTTTTGGTCTAAAACATCAAAGGCAAAGTCGGGGTGCATTCTTTGGTCTGGAGCAGTAATGGCCGACGGGTATGGGATATATCATTTCCTGGGTAAGGCGTACAGGTGCCACAGACTGTCGTGGATTCTAGAAAAGGGGGGAATACCAGAAGGGATGTGCGTTCTTCACAGATGCGACGTCCCGCTCTGTGTAAACCCTAAGCATTTGTTCCTCGGCACAAGGAACGACAACAATCAGGACATGGTAGCAAAAGGGCGAGCGTCTAGGCATGGGCGACGTCTAGGATGTGGCGTCCACGCAAAGAAACTCGACGCAGCATCAGTCGTTAAGATGGTGGATCAAAAACGACTTGGAAAACTATCCCAGAGGGAAATAGCGCGCCGAGCCGGGGTGTCCGATGCCACGTTCAGGGCTATCCTGAAAGGCAAAGTTTGGTCACATGTAACAAAAATAAAACCATGAGAAACTTATTGGATCACAAGCTGACGGGGCTCAACGAGGCCATCACGATTGGAGTCACCGACGAACCCGGCCCAGGTGGGGCGAATCACTCCTACACTCTCCTATGGGGACCAGAGCCAGAAGGACGAATCGTGGACTGGGAATTGGAGATCAACTTCCAGAAAGGCCCCATCAAGGAAGCAGGCGTCAACGGCATTTCCAACGAGGCTCTGCTAGCCATCCTGATCGATCGTCTGCGCGGATTCCAATACACGCGCAACGCCGATGGATCGTTCAACATCCGTGCCCCCGGGGAATTTGCCTGCCGCGAGAACGCCATCGCGTTGACTCACCTCGAGGACGCGATGCACTGGCTACAACATCGCACCCGCGATCGACTCGCCCGGGGCGTGGAAGGAGTGTCAAAGCAATGAATCATCCAGAACAACCCGGGAAGCCCAAGAAGTTCATCCCCATGCCGAAGCCGCCGGCCAAGGCTACTGAGCGGCCGGAGCCCGTCGAGTATCGGCACATCATCAAGCTCGAATGGCTTCGCCAGTTCACGCTCTGGGAGCGGATCTGTATCCTGTTTGGATCTTCCCTCGTGGTACAAGCTGGTGTAGCGACGCGCCACCAACCGGGCCCCATCCAGCCGCTTTTCATTGGAAAGGTCAGCAAGACTCTTACGGCCGATGAACGGAACCGCGAGATCATCGAGAACATGCTGGCAGCGAAAAGAGAGTCACCGGTTCAGAATGAATCAAAACCTGAAAATTCTTAACGGTGATTGCCGGGAAGTGATGCGCCAGATCGATGACGAATCGGTGCAGACTTGCGTGACGTCTCCCCCCTACTGGAGGCTGCGATCATACCTGCCTCCGGATCATCCCAACAAGGGGCTTGAGATTGGGCAGGAGAAAACGCCAGAAGCCTACGTCCAAACCATGCGCCAAGTGTTCTCCGAAGTATGGCGCGTGATGAAGAAGGACGGCACGGTCTGGCTGAACCTTGGCGACTCATACAGTGGCAGCGGAAAAGGCGGAACCCCAGGACACAGCCCACACATCAAGCAGCACACGAACTCTGGCAGTCTCAGCGTGCGAGGCGTGAAGCGCAACGGACTCAAACCAAAAGACCTCATCGGTGTCCCGTGGCTGGTCGCGTTCGCTCTGCAATCTGATGGCTGGTATCTCCGCTCGGACATCATCTGGCACAAGCCGAATCCCATGCCAGAATCCGTGACTGACCGGCCAACCAGAAGCCACGAATACATCTTCCTGCTCACAAAATCAGAACGCTACTACTACGACGCGGCCGCGATCCGAGAACCAGCCTCACCGGACCTCATCAAACAAGTTGAGGAAGGCTACAACGGCCACGCGCTCAAAGACTACCTCGCGGCGAACGTGCAAGACGCGAGTGCAACCAAGGCGCGCATCATCAATGGCGCACGGAAGCGAATAGACAAACAGCGTGGGCACTCACGCCGGCACGCGGGCTTCAATGATGAATGGGACGCACTCACGCCGGCGGAGCAAGCCCTACTCGGCTCGAACAAACGTGACGTGTGGTCGGTCGCGCCCGCAAACTATCGCGAGGCCCACTTCGCTACGTTCCCGCCTGACCTGATAAAACCATGCATCCTCGCCGGCACGAAACCGGGTGACGTGGTGCTTGATCCTTTCGGTGGTAGCGGCACAACTGCCAGAGTGGCGATCGAACTCGGTCGTAAAGCCGTCATCTGCGAACTCAACAACGATTACATTCCTCTCATCGAACAACGAACCAACATCACGGCTGGATTGAAATTATGAACAAAGCGACTGAAATCAAAGCTCCCCCCATTCGACTCTTTGGAAACTACCTGCTGTTGCAGGGCATCCAAGACGTAGGCAACCGAATTGTCATTCCATCGGATCTTCCTGGCACATCGACCGCCATGAAGCTTCACATTGCGGCGATGGGGGACGGCCCGGAGATCCAACGGCGCGGCTTGCAGATCGGCGACGAAGTGGAATTGTTCCACCTCCCGAAAGAAGTCACGCCGGCCAACGCGCGGCACTACCCATCTCAAGCCGCGGCCTACATGCTCGTCGGGCTGGACAACATCCTGGGAGTAAGGACGGATTGATGGGCACACCGAGCGAATCCCAGGAGAACGACGCTTTGCTGGAGCGGATGGCGAGGGCTGCTGCTGACCTGAAGGAGCATGTCGATTCGGTTAGAATCTTCTGCACGCTTCACCGGGACGACACAAAGAACACAGTCTTTCTGGATGCGGGGAAGGGAAATTGGTATGCCCAATTCGGGCAGATTGTCGAGTGGGTGGAAAAAGAGAAGCAGAGGGCGAGGAACGAGCAAACCAAAGGGGACGAGTCATCCGATGAATGATCAAACCAGTTCGACGAAGATCCCGGCCTATCCCAGCAAGCACAACCTTGCGGCAGACATCGCGGATCGGATTCACGGCATGAATCTGGATTCGAAGATCAACAACGCAACGGTCATTGAAACGCTGGTGTCGCCCGTGTACGAGGCGCTTCACAACGCACAACTGAAGATCGGGCTTCTGAAGCTTCAGCGGGACAATCTGGTCAGGATGGAAGAGGAGCAGCGGATGCGGGCGAATTTGCTTCGAAAGAAGGTTGACGATTTCGAGGCCGTGCTGACGAAAATCGCGAACGGGGGCAACAAGAGCAGCGAGTCACTCCTCGCCGAGGAGGCGCTCAAGCGATGAATTCACCGACCGCAAGATTCCTGGGGCTCACCGCCGAGCAGGTGCGCGCCATCTTGGCCAAGAACGGCGTGAAGGTTCCGGAGCCGCTCACAGAGAAGGGCGTGGACCAACTCTATCGCATGAAGGCCGCGGAGCGGACCAAAGAGGCCATGCGGAAAGCGAGGCAGAAGAAGTGAAGTGCGCAGCATCAAAATGCCAGAGCGAGGGGGTGTGGCCCTTGGACGTCATCGCGGGCGAGAACTATTACTGCGATCGCTGCTACCGGATCATGGCCAAGCACGTTCGCAGCCAGACGATTGAGTTTTCAAAGAACACCCTTTTCGGCCGCGCGCTCGCGAAGGCGATCGAGACGAGCGGGAAAACCATTGAGATCGAAGTCTTACCCGAGCCCAAGGCAGTTTCCCCGAACATCGACATCTATGTCTGTCATGCAATCATTTCGCTTTCGCACCTTCAGCAGAGGCATCGGCTGACGAAGGTTCAGACGGCGATTGCCGCGCAGGCGATCTGTCGGGTCATGTCGTATGTCGCGGAGCAGGCCCAACTCGAGGCCACCCAGCAAAACTGATGAAACGGGAGACGATATTCTCCAAGGACCGGAAGTACCGCTATACGCTCTGGCGCGACTGGTCTGAGCAGATGAAGGACGGGACGCACTTCACGGAGGATCCGCATCTCGATTACTACCCGGGGAAGCGCGAGACGTACGTTCAGTTCATCGGATTGAATCCCTCGACGGCCGACGAGAAGAACGACGATCCAACGGTACGCCGGTGCATTGACTTCGCGAAGCGCTGGGGATTCGGCGCCATGTGCATGACAAACGCCTTCGCCTATCGGGCGACGGATCCCAAGGTCATGCTGGCCCAGGCGGACCCCGTTGGCCCTGACAACAACGTCCACTTGGTAAACGTGGCGAAGGAAGCGGGGCTCGTCGTGGCCTGCTGGGGCAACAACATTGACGGAGTGACGATGCCGATTGCCTGTCTCGGCCCAACACCGGTCTGCATGGTTATCGGCGCCGACATGCGGATAAACAAGATCCAACTTCATCACCTCGGCCTGACTGGCCTTGGCCATCCCAAACACCCGCTTTACCTCAAGAAAACCACCATCCCTACACCCTGGACATGAAAACAACAGTCATTCATCACAGCGCCGACTTCGACGGCATTTTCTGCCGCGAGATTGCCCGCAAGTTTCTCCCATCCGACACCGAGTTCATCGGGTGGGATTTCAAGGACAAGCCTCTGCCAATCCCCGATGGGAAGATCTACGTCATGGACCTCCCGCTGGATAGAGTTTTTGGATTCACATTCCCGATAGGGCCCGCGCCGATTGATGCAGTACGTCAGGCTTTCGGAACGCCCGGCACTGAATTGCTCTTCGAGCGCGTGATCTGGATCGACCACCACCGCACAAGTATCGACACCCACCCGCCTACAATCAACGGCTACCGCATCGACGGCGTGGCCGCGTGCCGGCTCGCCTGGCAGTGGTTCCAAATCCCATCCGGCAAGTTTGATGGCGACATCCGCGCCAATATCGCCGGGACTGAAGTCGTAAACTTCTCACTTCCGACCAAGCAGGACTTCATCGACCGCACTGTCATCGAACCGCTGGCCGTCCGGCTCGCCGGCGAATACGACATCTGGGACAAGCGGGATCCGCGCGCGGAGTTGTTCCAGCACGGACTCAAAAGCGAAGAACTCACGCCGCGGACGTGGGCAACCCTCCTTGGAGACGAATTCATTAAGGGCGAAATCTGCGTTGACCGGCTATTGAAGCAAGGCGAAGTCCTTCAGTTCGCCCGCGCCAACGAGTATCGCGACGTCATCACCCAACAGGGATTCGACGTGCAATTCGAGGGACTGACGTTCCTGGCCTGCAACTCTCACGAACTGGACATCCGCTCCCAGTTGTTCGAGGCCGGCATCCAGCCGCACCACGACGCGCTTATGGGATTCACGTTCAACGGAAAGGCCAAGGACTGGCGCGTGTCGCTCTACCACGCTCCCGGCAAGGAGCATCACGATCTGTCTGAGATTGCGAAGCGTTACGGCGGTGGCGGTCACCGCGGCGCGTGCGGATTCAGGCTGAAGGGATGGACGCCACTGCCGTCGTTTGTAAGCCCATGAAAATCGATCTCCTCGAGCCTGCCCGCGAGTTCTGCCGCGAACACGAGTGCTCCAACGTCGGCCTGATTCATCAAGCGATGATGAAGGGGGCTGAGATCGCGACCAACAAGATCGAGGAGCAACGTCACGGAAACCTGAACCCGGAAACCAATGAAGAAGTACAAAATCATCCTGAAGTTCACCACGATTGAGTTGGAAGAAGAGATCAGCAAGCTCATGGCCGATGGCTGGCGACCGCAGGGGGGGCCGTTCATCGCCCCAATCAGGGGCGGCGTCGGCAATCTCTACGCCCAGGCCGTCGTGAAGGACGAATGAAATCGCGGATCTACATCTGGAAGCGGCGATGCCCGGCTGAGGCATGGGCGTGGCTGAAGGCGAAGGTTGGCGTGGGCGACGACTGCGAAATAATCATGTTGCTCGAGGGCTCGACATTGGTTTGCGAGCTTGAAGAAAGAGTGAGGGTGTGAACTACACGAACGACGACTGGCTGACGCCACCTCCGATTCTCTCGCGCCTGGGGAGATTTGATCTCGACCCGTGCGCGTCCGTCGTGCGCCCGTGGCCGACGGCCGACCGCCATTTGACGATCGAGGACGATGGCTTGGTACGCCCGTGGCACGGCCGGGTGTGGCTCAATCCGCCGTACACGGCCGTTGCCGAGTGGATGTCACGGATGGCCAGTCATCGACAGGGGATCTCGCTGACAAACAGCAGGACGGAAACAGCGTGGTTTTTCGACTACGTGTGGAATGCCGCCGACGCCCTGCTATTCGTTCGCGGGCGGCTGAAGTTCTATCGCCCTGACGGGACGCTGGGAGATCTCGGGGGACGGGCGAGCAATCCCTCCGTGTTGGCCGCTTTCTCGCCCTTCGACTCTGAAGCCCTGTACCGTTCTGGCATTGCCGGGAAGTTTGTGCCTCTGGTCATCAAACTGCCGACCAACATCCGTCGGACGTGGCGCGAGTTGGTCCGCCACTTCCTGAACGAACTGGGAGGCACGGCGACGCTCGAGCAGTTGTACGCCGCGATGGCAGATCATCCGAAG
>DASTOD010000806.1:0-5205 GCA_035762645.1 Binatia bacterium
TACGTCCAGGTGCTCGAGGAAATCGGCAAAGCCGACGCCAGCACCGGCTGGATCGTCAATCAGTGCGCGATCTTCGCGACCTATGCGGCGCGGATGCCGCGTGAAGTCGCTCGCTCGATCTGGATCGACACGCCGCGCAGCGTCGTCGCGAATACGCCCACCCCGGCGGCCCAGGCGATCGTGGTGCCGGGAGGGTACCGGGTCACCGGGCGGCAAGGCTTCAGCACAGGCTGCCGGCATGCCCCGTGGTTCGCAGCGCGCGCCCAGGTCCTCGAGAACGGCCAGCTCAGGCTTCGGGACGGTCAACCCGAGCAGCTCTACCTGTTTGTACCGGTGGCCGAGGCCGAGGTGCTGGACACGTGGCACGTGCGGGGCATGCGCGGCACTGGGACTCATCACTTTGCGGTGAGCGACGTGTTCGTGCCGGCGGAGCGCACGGTTCTCCAGACCGGCGCCCCGCTGCTGGAGACTGGACCGCTCTATCAGATCCCCCGGACCCTACTGTTCGCCTCTGCCGATGCCGCGATCGCCCTGGGAGTGGCCCGCTCATGCCTCGCCGCGTTCTTCGAGCTGGCCGGGGCCAAGACGCCGCGGGCCATGCAGGCAACGCTCCGCGATCAGCCGCTGATTCAATCTGCCGTCGGGCACGCCGAAGCATACCTCCGATCAGGACGGGCCTTCCTGACTGAGGCGGTGGGTGAGATTTGGAATGAGGCGACGTCGATCGGCGCGACCACCCAGGAGCGGCGCGCCGTCCTGCGCCTCGCCACCACCCACGCGATTCGCCTGGCGGTAAAGGTCGTCGACACCGTCTACAATGCCGCTGGCGTGACGGCGATCTACGAGGGGAACCTGATCCAGCGCCACTTCCAGGACATTCACGTGATCAGCCAGCACCTGCAGGGGCGCCTCTCCCACTACGAGCTGGTCGGGCAGCACTGGCTGGGGCTGAAGACCGACCTGACGAGGCCCTAGCCGGCGCATGGGTCAAGCGTGGCGCGGCATTCTGACCGGCGCGTACTCATCAGGCGCTTCGGTGACAACCAGGTGCGGCCCTATGCCGTACAAGCGCCGCGCATTGCCGCCCAACATTTTTTCCTGAACTTCCTGCGGCACCTTCCATTTGTTCATGTGATCGATCGCCTCCCACACGTCGGAGGCGTCGAGATGCGGCATGTCCGAGGACCACAAGGCGATGTTTTCAAAGAGATCCCAGAGACGGAAGGTCATTTCCTCGTCGCTTTCGAAGGCAATGTAACAACTCTTATAGAAGACCTCCCGAGGATTGCCGATCTTTTCCCCTGTGTGCCGGTACAGTTCGAGATAGGTTTCGGCCTTTTCCAGCACCAGCGGCAGCCAACTCGAGTTGGACTCCAGGATCGCTACTTTGAGGCGCGGGAATTTTTCGAGCCAGCCGGTCATCAAGACAACCCCCGTCCAGGTCATGGCCTCGGCGATAAAACCGTACGCTGCGTCCCCGGCTTGCTTGGAGCCCATGATTTGCATGATATTCGCCACAAACTGCCCCGGAGAATAAACCAGCGTGTCTTCATCGGCGAACAGGCGTTTTCTATCCGATCCCATGCGTTCCCCCAAACCGGAAGATAACGCTTCACCTCGGGACGGAAACGTGTGCATGCCCAGCACAATCCCCAGCTCTTCGAACTCCCGCCACAAGGGATCGAACTCCGGAAACGTGGGGTACTGGTTGTGGGCAATGATAGGGCGAACCAACGCCGACTTAAACCCACGCTTAGCGGTACGCTGTAACTCCTCGATCGCGTAGCCGACGTTCTGTATCGGGAGAACCGCCGCGGGGTAGAGTCTCTTCGGATCGGCGCTGCAGTAGTCCTGGACCCAGTCGTTGTAAGCTCTCGCGCAGATGCGCGCGGCTTCGGCATTGTCAACGAGCGGGAGATAGACGAAAGTCGACGGAAAGATCATGACCTGGTCGATGCCGGCGGCATCCATGTCTTTTAGCCGCGCATGAGGATCTCTGGCGCTGGCGTTTCTGCCGATCTTTTCATCCCACTCGCTCGTCCCCGGCGGCGTGGCGCCGATGATTTCCTTGGTCAGCCCGGGGTGCCAAGTTTCTCCGGGATATTTCCACTTGTCAGGGTCTCTAAAGCTGATTTTCGAGTTGCGAACCAGGATCAAACGGTCCGCGTCCCTGTAGAAATGAGTTTTCGCGAAATGCTGCTGGTCCTGCGGAATGTACTTGTCCCAAATCTCCGGCGGCTCATAGATGTGACTGTCGCAATCAAATACGGGGAAATGCTTTTTTCTGCCCTTAGCTTTGTAGGCCATGTCTTCCTCCGTCACTCTGCTGTCTCGAGTCTCGGGTTTAATGCGAAACACGAAACTCTAAACTGGTTTCTGGTCGACAGTGCATATGAGCAGCAAAAAGCTGTATCGCAGGCTGCTCAAAAAGGTCTCAGAGGCGAGGCGCGCGATTAATCGGCGAGCGTAGGCGTACTTAGCCAGTACGTTGGAGCGAGACGATTGAGCGCAACGAAGCATATGAGCCTTTTTCAGCAGCCTGCCAGGAACTCACGGATCGTCTTATGAGCCACATCCGGGTTGGCAAAGAAGTAACTATGCCGCTCGCCCGAGAGCACCACGAGCTTTGAGTTTGGGATACCCTCAGCCAGTATTTCAGACGAGCTCCGGTGATTGATATCGCTGGTTACGTTTCGGTCATCTTCTCCCACCAGGATCAGGGTGGGCACACGAATATCTTTGAGACGGCCGCTGGTATCGTGACTTTGCCGCGCGATCAGGTGGCGCAGATAGAATTCCACAGGGCAGAGGTTCGACATCCGAACTTGGAGGTATTTCTCCACACGGTCCGGGTATTTTTTCGCGCACTCGTCAGTAAAGCCGACAAGAATTGAATGGTCGCGCACGTATTTTTCATAGCCCCACTCGATCATTTCTTTACAAATCTTCAGGGGAAGTCCTTTAGTGGCGGGAAAGGCTGCGCCCGTGGATGCAAGGATCAGCTTGTCTGCCTTGTCAGGATGTTCGAGGGCGAGCAGTTGCGCGACCCTGCCGCCCATCGAGTGACCTACCACGATCGCGTGTTCGGCGCGAAGGTGATCCATTAAAGCAACCAAGTCGTCGCAAAACATCTTTGTCGAGTACTCGATCGAAGGTTTGCCCGAGCGGCCGGTTCCACGGTAGTCATGCAAAATCACCCGATAATCCCGCGAAAACTCCGCCACCTGGTAGAGCTTCCAAATCTCGCCGTCGCAGGCCGTCTCGCTGAGAAAGACCATCGGCCGGCCATGACCATGGACCTCAAAGTAAAGCTCGGTATCTTTCAACTGCAGAAATGGCATCGCCCAAACCTCCTCGTTGGCGGGGATCTGTTGACTGGTTCATAAACCAGGCAGCTTTTGATGACAAGACCGAGGGAGGTGCTTTTAAGCTTGACTGGCGGTGAGAGCAGGGATATCGCTAGAATGGTCCGTGATTGGTATTCCTACTCGACGATGAAAGGCTAATACCCAAGGGGCGAGCTTGGAGGCTGCAGGCGTACGAACGTGCAGGTTACGCCAGGCCCGGACCGTTGGCTCAAGCACCGTACCTTCATATCGACGACCCAGAGCTTTTGCATCAGAGTTTCTTTATGTCACCGAGAACTTTGCGCGAGAACCCTATGTGCCGCCTGCGGCGATGCAATGGATGGCGCAGCAGCTGGCGCAAATGAATTTGGTCGATGCCAAGGCGCTGCAGCATACCCCCACGTCTGCTTTCTTTGACAACAGCGTCGTTGATGAACTGAAGCAAACAGGTTTTTTCCAAAATCTTTGGAAGTGAGCGGTTCATGAGCGGCCGTGAGGCTAAAAAAAGCATGGTAAGTGTAGCGAATCTGTCCCAACGAAAATTGCCGGTTGTCGGGACCTGGAAAACTGCTGAGGAGGCGTTTATGAGAAGAATCATTTCTTGCGCGTTTTTGCTGTTCTCGTTTGCTCTTTTTTCTGGCGTTGCGCATGCCACATCGCATGAATTTTTTAAGGGCAAAGTCATCAGGCTCGTCGTGGGGACCTCAACGGGAGGAGCCATGGACGACTGGGGTCGGTTCGTGGCTCAGCATTTGGGAAGACACATTCCGGGAAGTCCCGATATCGTGGTGCAGAACATGGCAGGCGCGGGAACGGTGATTGCGGCCAATCATGTCTATTCCATCGCCAAGCCGGACGGTTTGACGCTCGGGCTGGTGAACCCATCGATCTACATCGATCAGCTTATGGGAATGAAAGAAGTGAAGTTCGACTGGCCGAAGTTTTCCTGGATAGGCTCGCCGGAACGGATCGATCAGGTTTTGTTCATACGTACAGACTTCCCCCAGAAAACCCTCGAAGAGATGCGGAAGGCCGGAGAGCCGCCTAGATGTTCGGCTACCGGCCGGGCTGGACTGGCTTATTTTTTACCGAGGCTCGTTGAGGAGGCGCTCGGAGTTAAGATCCATATGGTGCTCGGATACGGTGGCGGCGGCGAAATGAATCTGGCGATGGAGAAAGGGGAAATACATTGCCGCGCCGGAACCGTTTCGGCTTATGTGGGCCGCGAGCCTACGCGTACATGGATTAAGACAGGTTTCGTTCGGGCGCTGGTTCAAAGCGGGGCAAAGCGTTATCCAAAGTTGCCCGATGTGCCAACGATCTATGAGCTGATGGAGACGCATAAAACCCCCGACGCCACCAAGCGGCTCGCTAAAGTATTGCTTTCGTCGGGTGATCTCGGCCGGCCCTTCATGGGTCCTCCAGGCATGCCCCCAGACCGGCTCAAACTCTTACGCGAGGCTTTTGCGAAGGCCATGAGCGACCCGGCGCTAGTTGCCGACGCCAATAAAAGGAAATGGGATCTAGATTTTCTAAGCGGTGAGGAGCTGGAAGCCACGAGCAAAGAAATCATGATTCAGCCTCCGGAGGTTATTGAAAGGATGAAGGCCCTGTTGGTGAAATGAGAATCATCGATCTTCACTGCTATCCGAACACCGAGCCGTGGATCAAATCCCAGGGGCCATATGTGGACGCGCTGGCAAAGTACTGGAACCGGGCGTGGATCGCGAAGACCGAAGAAGAGGTCGTCGAAGAGTTCAAGCAGGCCGGCGTGGAGGCCGTGCTTGTGGCCTTCGATATCGAAACAGTCACCGGCACGCCGCCCTGCTCGAACGAGTACGTCGCCAGGATCCGCGAC
>DASTOD010000807.1:0-23864 GCA_035762645.1 Binatia bacterium
TTCGCTTTTGCACGACTTCGGCAAGCTTGGCGTGCGCGAGGCCGTGCTGGTCAAAGCGAAAAAACTCTATCCGCGGCAAATCGATTTGCTCAAACAACGCTTCGATTTTGCGCGCAAAGCGGTCCAACAAGAACATAGCGAGCGAAAGTTGGCCTACTTACTCGAGAACGGGAAGGAGGAGTTTCTCGCCCGGAAAGCGGAGCTCCAGCAGGAACTCGAACAAAGACTGCGGGAATTGGACGGGCTATTGGATTTTGTCCTGAAGTGTAACGAGCCCACTATCCTGGCGGAGGGGAATTTCCAGCGCTTGACGGAGCTTGCGACAGCGCAGTTTCGGGACGCGGAAGGCCGGCCGCGTCCCCTGCTTACAGCCGAGGAAGTGAGTCTGCTTGCCATTCCCAAAGGCACGCTCGACGAGACGGAGCGGGCGCAGATCGAGTCTCACGTGATCCACAGCCTGAACTTCTTGAGCCAGATACCATGGACCAAAGAAATCAAAAATATCCCGGCGATCGTCGCCGCGCATCATGAGAAACTCAACGGCGAAGGTTATCCGTACAGGTTGACCGCCGCGAACATCCCCTTTCAGTCAAAGATGATGACCATCTCCGACATCTATGATGCTCTATCGGCGGCTGACCGCCCCTACAAGAACGCCGTGCCGCTCGACCGGGCTCTGGACATCCTCGCCGACGAAGCCAAGCACGGGTTAGTCGATGCTGCGCTGTTCCATCTTTTTCGGGAAGCGGAAATCTTCAAGCTCACCGCCAACTGGAAATATCCCGCAAACTCGGGTTTCTGAATCCCAATATTCCGTGAAGTTGCAAAGGCTTGACGTCGGCCGGAACTTGCTCGTCAGGGCGCGGGGTAAATTTCTGGTGGAAATTTGCGCGAAAATGCCGCATCCTTTCCTTTCTTTCGGCAGAGATGGCACCACGAAAAGTCAACGTTCGAGCGAGCCTCAGCGCATCATTCAAAGACGGTATTTTCGCCGCGCTCATGGGCGGTATTACCGATCATTACGCGACTCCTTTGGCACTTTTTTTGGGCGCCACGGTGCAACAGATCGGCTTCATCACCGCTCTTCCAAACCTTCTGTCTTCATTGTCACAATTCTTTGCCGTACGGGTCATTTACTGGGTCGGCGGCCGACTTAAGTTGCTGGTGCGGTTGGTTTTTTCCCAAGCCTCGCTGATTCTTTGCATCGCCATGCTGCCGTGGGTTCAACTATCCTACCGCGTGGAACTGTTGCTCGTTCTGCTGATTCTGGCTGCCCTGTGTGGCGGCTTGGCCGGGCCGGCATGGGGCAGCTTGATGAGTGACTATATTCCCCCGAGGCAGAGAGGGCGCTATTTTGGGTGGCGCAACAAAATTCTCGGATCTGTCGCCGTAGGCAGCGTCATCGCGTCGGGGCTGTTGCTGTATTCGTTCCGGGAAATCTCCTATAGCGCGGGTTTTTTCATCCTTTTTTCCTTGGCCGCGCTGGCCCGCTATGCGTCGGCTCGTTTTATCAGCCAGATGGACGAGCCCCCGCACAGAAAAGATCCGGCCAGCGACTTTACGTTTATCATGTTTCTGGCCCGCTTCAGGGAGAGCAACTTTCTGAAGTTCGTGGTTTTTACCGCTTGTTTGAATTTCGCGTCTTTTCTAGCCGCTCCTTTTTTCGTCGTGTTCATGCTGCGCGATCTCCAGTTAAGCTATCTGACCTATATGGCGCTCCAGGTCTGCTCCGCGCTGGCCTCGCTCATCGCTTTGCCGCTGTGGGGAAGACACGCCGACCTGGTCGGCAATGTGAGAGTCCTTCGACTGAGCGCTCTTTTTTCCGCGCTCATCCCCATTTTTTGGCTGGTCTCATCGCATCCCGTTTATCTGATGCTGGTTCAGATGTGGGCCGGGTTTTCCTGGAGCGGAGTAACGCTCAGCTCCGGCAACTTCATTTACGATGCTGTCACCCCGCAAAAGCGGATTCGCTGCATCGCCTACTTTAATATCATAAATGGCTTGGCGCTCTTCCTCGGCGCCTCGGTGGGAGGTTTTCTCGCGCTCCGGCTGCCCCCGCTTTTCGGGTTTCCCCTTCTCGGTCTGTTTGCGGTCTCCTGCTTCTGCCGACTATCCGTTTACATGCTGTTGTCGCGCTGTTTTCGCGAGGTCAGGCCCGCGCGCCAGGTTTCTATTCAGGAGCTTTTTTTCAGTGTGGTCGGTATCCGTCCGCTCGTCGGATCGGCCCAGGACTGATCGAATGGGTACCCGCCATTGGAAAATCCGAGTGGCAAGACGAGTGAGAGTGATGTATAAAAGAGGGCCCGGAGCAGGAAAGCAGTTCGATCAAAGGCAGTGAGATTATGGAAGCAAAAAACGGAACTCTCTGTGTAGGAATAGACCTCGGCACCTCGCGAAGCGCCATATCGGCCTGGAATGGCAAGCGCCACGTCATTGACAGCTATGTAGGATGGCCGATGGACATGGTCGCTCGCAAGTTGATACAGAAGCCGGTGCTTTTTGGCCGGGAAGCTCTAGACCATCGGTCGATGTTGAACCTGCGGCGGCCGCTGGCGTACGGCGTCATCAAGGAGGGGTCAGAGAAAGACGAAGAGGCTGTCCAGGAGTTGTTGTCCTACCTGATTTCCCTTGTCGGCATCAAGAAGGAAAACAACGGCGGACCGAAAGTGCGGGCGGTCGTCGGTGTCCCGGCCGAGGCATTTCGCGTCAGCAAACAGCGACTGCGCAACGCCATGTGGGGAATCGCCGATAACGTCATGTTGGTCACCGAACCTTTTGCGGTCGCCTACGGATTGGAAGCGCTGCTTCATTCGATGATTATCGATATCGGCGCCGGGACGGCCGATTTTTGCGTGATGCGAGGGCGTTATCCCGCCGAAGAGGATCAGCGAACGTTATCCAACGCCGGCGATTCGATCGACGAACAGCTCGCTAAGCTGATTGAGGAACGCTACCCTGAAGCCCAGTTTTCGATTCATATGATCCGGCAATGGAAGGAAAAATGGAGCTTCGTCGGCGAGCCGAAACAGCGCGCCGTGGTCACGGTTCCGGTGAAAGGAAAGGCGACCGAATTGGACATCACCCACGAAATGCGCATCGCGTGTGAGAGCATCCTGGCTCCTCTCTGCGAGACGATGTTCGACCTGTTCACTCGGGTGGAGCCAGAGTATCAGGAGAAAGTCCGCCACAACATCATCCTCGCCGGCGGAACCTCGCTGATTTCCGGTTTGAGCGAAGCGATTGAAAGCGCGTGTGAAGAATTGGGCGGCGGTCGAGCCACCGTCGTTAAGGATCCCGTCTTTGCCGGTTCCGACGGCGGACTCGCAATCGCGCGTGACGCCTCTGATCTAGATTGGGACAAACTTTCCGTCTGAGACGCTTTGGCGTTTCTTGCGTGGCTCGCGTTTTGCGTATATCTCAGATGGCTCGCGCAGCGTATCCGGTTTCACTCCCTTCGGTGACCTAAGCCAAACGCGCTGCCGATTTTTCGCCGCCGGACTTCTCCAAAAAAACTTCAGACGATCAACGATAACCACAGAATCTTTCGTCGTTGTCCTGCAGCGGAAGTTAGAGACGCTGCTGAGACTACGTAGTATTGTGCGCCGCACGACTCGCCCCCTGCGGATTCGCCGGTCATTGCTGCAGTAGGAGATCACGAAAAGTCTGTTTGGTTCCTTTTACACGAATTCCAGGCACGTCATTGCGACTCGTTTGTCCTGGTTTGTCCGCCGTTGTCGATTTCCGTCGGATTCACGATAAAAATTGACCAAAAAACGATTGCAATTCGTCTCTCGTGGTTATATGTACTGTCGGCGATTATATCGATTGATATAAACGATGGATATACTCCACGGGGGAAAAATAAAATTTGCTCAAAGATTGTGGCGCATCGCGCGCGATGTTGAATTTTTATTTTTCAAAAGCAAAACGCTCTGCGCCATTTGGTTCGCTCTCGCAGGATACGAGAGCGCCGAGGATGAGGGCGCGATCCGTGATTGCGCCTCATCCAATCTCCGTCGATTCCACTCAGCAGAGATTACGAAGAGAAGGGGCGCTGCAGGCGAACGACTCTGTCATCAAACAACTGGAGGAACGGAAAATGGATAAGCTCCGTGATCTGCAAGACCAACTGACCGAGAGACAGAAGCTTTTGAGAGCTCGCGAGAGCGAACTGAAGGTCAGATTTGAAGTGCCTTTGAAAGCCCGCGAAGGCGATCTAAGGACGCTCAGATCTGAAGTGATTGCCCTTACGAGCCGGCTCACCCAGATCCGGGCCGCCAAAGAGCGCGCGGAGAAAGCTCTGCAGGAAGAGCTCAGGAAGAAGAACGAAGTCCTGCGGACCAGGGATTCGGCGATCAAAGAGCTGGAAGGAAGCTTAGCTCAAAAGGTGCATGATCTGGGAAGCCAGCTGGAGGAGAAGCAGAAATTATTGAAGGCGCGCGAAAGCGATGTGAAAGCGCTCAGGTCTCAACTGTCGGTGGTGACCGAACAGCTGAACGAAATTCGGGCTGCCAAGGAGCGCGCCGAGCATGCCGAGAGTTTTCTGCAACAGGAGCTTAGGAAAAAGAAAGAAGCGCTGTGGGCCAAAGAGCCTGGCACCAAGGAGCTGGAGGACAGGTTCAATGGAAAGCTTGAAGCTTTGGGAATCGAGCTACAACAGAAAGAAGAGGTTTTAAAGAGTCGTGATGGGGAATTAGAAGCGCTTCGGCACGAGCTGGCGGAGATGGTCTCGATGAAGGAGAGCGCGGAGAGGCTACTGCAGAAAGAAGTTAGAGAAAGGGAGGAAGCGTTGCGCGCCAAGGACTCTGCCATTGAAGAGCTAGAGGAAAGATTAACGGGAAAGCTCTATGCTCTGGAAATCGAGATAGAAGAAAAAGAGGAGATGTTGAAGAGCCGTGATGGGGAAATGGAAGCGCTCAGGGGACAGTTGGCTGAGATCGGTTCCGCTAATGAGCGAACGCAGAGTTCGCTGCAGGCGGAACTCAGGGAGAGAGATCGGACGCTGCGCGACAAGGATTCCGCCATCCAAGCGCTGGAGGAACGGTTACGTGCGGACATCCAGGCTCTACAGCGCGAGCTGGAAGAGCACGCGGAACTTCTCAACAACCGTAACGGGGAGCTACAAGCGCTTAGCGAACAGCTGGCCGAGATCGAGTCTCTCAAGCAGCGCACGGAGGCTTTGCTGCAGGAGGAGCTTGGCGAGAAAGATCAAGCGCTGCGGGCCAAGGATGCCGCCACCAAAGAGCTGGAGGAACAGTTGCGCGCCAGCATCCGAGCCCTGGAAGAGGAGCGAGACGAGAAAGCGGAAGGTTTAAAAAGCCGTGAAGGGGAGTTACGAGAGCTCAGAAACCAGCTGGCGGAGATCGAATCTCTTAAGGCGCGTATGGAGAGTTTGCTGCAGGAGGAGCTTCGAGCAAAGGATGAAACGCTGCAGGCTAAGGATTGCGCCATCGAAGAGCTGGAGGAGCGGTTATGCTCGAGCATGCAAGCTCTGGAGAACGAGTTAAATGAGAAGGCGGAAATCTTGACGAGCCGTGATGCAGAGTTACAAAGACTGAACGAACAGCTGGCGAAGATTGAGTCTCTTAAGGAGCGTACGGAGGCCTTACTCCAGGAGGAGCTTAGAGACAAGGATCAGGCACTGCAGGCGAAGGATTCTGCCAGTAGAGAGCTCGACGAGCGGTTGCGCGCCAGCATGGACGCTCTGGAGAACGATCTACAAGAGAAAGCGGAAGTTCTGAGGAACCGGGATGGAGAGCTACAAGCGCTTAGAGAACAGCTGGCCGAGTTCGAGTCTCTTAGGCAGCGCACGGAGGCTTTGCTGCAAACGGAACTTAATGAAAAAGATCAAGCGCTACGGGTCAAGGAAGCTGCCGTTAAAGAGCTGGAGGAAAGCGCAACAAAAATTCGTACTCTAGAGAGTCAGCTGAGCGAAAAACAAGAGGTGTTGCAGGGCCGCGAGGGCGAGCTGGAAGCCCTCAGGGCTGAGCTGAATGCCGTTACCGCGCAATTGGTCGAGATCGGCTTCGCTAAAGTCCGAGCGGAAAAATTCTTGCAAGAGGAGCTGAGGAAAAACGCCGAGCTGCTGCAGCAAAGAGACTCCGCCACCCAAGAAGCGCACGATGGCGCAACAAGGATCCACGCCCTAGAGAGTCAGCTGAGCGAAAAGCAAGAGCTTCTGGAGGGTCGCGAGGGCGAGCTGGCAGCCCTCGGAGCTGAATTGCATGCCGCTACGGGCCAACTAGCCGCTATGGCCGCTGCCAAGAAGAAGGCGGAAACTGTGTTACAGGAGGCGATCCAAGCACAAGCGCGAATACGCGAGCGCCTCGTTCGTGCCAGGGAGCGGGCGGAGAGTTTATTACAGCAGGAGATGCTGAAAAATAAAGAGCTGCTGCAGGAAAAAGATTGCGCTATCAGGGAAATGGAGGAAAGGTTAAGTGAAAAGGTCCACGCTCTGCAAATCGACATAGAAGACAAACAGGAGATTATCAAGGGCCGTGATGGAGAATTAGAAGGACTTAGAGAACAGCTCGCCGAGATTGGCGCCGCTAAGAAGCGTGCAGAGTCTCTCCTGCAGGAGGAACTCAAGGAAAAGGATCAAGCGCTGCAGGCAAAGGAGTCTGCCACTAAAGAGCTGGAGAGAAGGTTAAATGAAAGGCTTCAGGCGTTGGGAGCAGAGCTGGAAGAAAACGGGGAGATTCTAAAAAGCCGTGAGGGCGAACTACGAGGTCTCCGGGACCAACTGGCCGAGATCGGAACCGCGAAGGAGCGGACGGAGACCTTGCTGCAGGAGGAACTCAGGGAAAAAGATCAAGCGCTGGGCGCAATGGACTCTGCCGCTAAAGAGCTGGAGGAACGGCTGCGCGCCACCATCCGGGTCCTGGAGGAGGAGCGAGACGAGAAAGCGGAAGGTCTAAAGAGCCGTGAAGGCGAGCTACGAGACCTCAGAGAACAGCTGGTTGCGATCGAGGCTGCCAAGGTACACACCGAGACTCTGCTGCAGGAAGAATTGAAAAAAGAGCAGCAAGCGCTCGAGGAGAAAGATTCTGCTCTCAACAAGCTGGAGGAAAGCGTAACAAAGATCCATTCTTTGGAGACTCAGCTAAACGAAAGCGGAGAGCTCCTGAAGGGTCATGACGGGGCATTGGAAGCCCTCAGGTCTGAACTCAGTGCGGTTCGGGCAGAACTGGCCGGGGTCGCCCCCGCGAAGAAGAAGGCGGAGACGGCACTGCAAGAGGCGATCCAAGCGCAAGCGCGGATACGCAAGCGCCTCGTAGCTGCCAGGGAGCAGGCGGAGAGTTTGTTGCAGGAGGAGCTACGGAAAAATAAAGAGCTGCTGCAGGAAAGAGATTCTACCGTCAAAGAGGCAGAGGAACGGTTAAGCGGAAAGCTCGATGCTCTAAACAGCGAACTACAACAGAAAGAGGAGGCTCTAAAGGGCCGTGGCGCAGAGCTGGAAGCACTTAGAGAACAGCTGGCGTATGTCGGGTCGGTTAAAGAGCGGGCGGAGAGTTTGTTGCAGGAGGAACTCAGGGAAAAAGATCAAGCCCTGCGGGCAAGGGATTCTGCCGTCAAGGAACTGGAGGAACGGCTGCGGGCCCGCATCGAAGGTCTGGAGAGCGAGCTGCACGAGAAAGCGGAAGTTTTAAGGCGGCGTGATGGAGAATTGGAAACGCTCAAGATACAACTGGCGGAGATCGGGTCCACGAACGGCCGGACTGAGAAAATAGCACTTCCGCCGGCCATAAATGCGGAGACCCAAGCGGGGGAGGAAACGTTAAGTGGCAAAGTTCATGCCCTGGAGCATGAGCTGCAGGAGAAACAAAAGCTTCTGAAGAACCGTGATACGCAAATCGAAAAATTAGCATCCGAGCTCAAAGAAAAAAGATACATGCTCGCCAGGGAAGAGATGACGATGTATCGGTCGATCGGGAAACGGAACCAATGGAAAAGGAGGCTCGCTAAGCTCGGCCTTCCGGTCAAACCGAATTAAAAATGAAGGAGGGTTCGTTTAAGGTCCAAAGATCCGGGCGCTAGAGACGATCACGGTCGTGCGCCTCCTGGCGCCCTGGGCGACAATCGAAGACGGGCGGTTAGCGCCCCGATTGCGCGCTACTTTGCTCAGCCTGGTTGATTTGTCCAAACGGGTTACTCCTCCTCTGCCCGCCACATATACCATATGGTGGCTCCGATAAGTTCCTCTTCGCGCTGGACCACGAAACCAAATTTTTTGTAGAACGCTACATTTTCCGCCTTATCGGTTTCGAGATAACCTGCGGCCTGCTCCTTTTTGAGATGATCCATATAGCGATTCATCAAGGCCGTGCCGACTCCCTGTCCTTGAGCTTCGGGAGAGACGGCGATCGGTCCGAGGTGGACATGGGGTTGGTCCGGATCGAGACGACACCATCGAGCAAACCATTTCACCACTCGTGGTAGGGCGCCGCCAAGCGGTTTCAACAGAGTCGCTGCCGCTAATGGAATCTCTTCCGGTGCCGGGAGGCAGCGCGGAGACGCGTTAAAGTGCGCGTAACCGCGCACTCTGCCGTCCACCATTGCGACAAAGGCTTGGCCTATGAACATGTGCCGCAGGCCGATGCGGAAGAACAGCCGGCTCTGATCTATGCGTTGCGGCCCGAAAGCTGCCACGTGAAGAGGATTGGTCACGAAGGCGTCAGCGAGAACTGCAACTGCGGAATCCAAATGTTCGGGAGAATACTTTTGTATGAGGATCGCCATGTCGAATCGACATTCGCTACCAGTTCGGCCGCGCTGCGGGCAAAGTTCCGGTGGGTCAAGATATGGATGCTTACAAGTTAGATTGTTTGTCGGCTGGAGCGGAGTTGTCAAGCACCCAGCCGACGTCGCCTGTTGCTTTATCACCGCACCCTAGCTACAAAATAGCTGAGCCCACGAGGTTAAGGAGATTCCGATGGCACAGAAATCGCTGAATAGTTTTGGCAGTCGAACAACTCTCAAAGTCGGCAATCAAAGCTATGAGATCTACCGGCTGGAGAATTTGGCAAGGGCGGGTTTCAGGAACGTCTCCAGCTTGCCGGTATCGCTCAAGGTTTTGCTGGAGAACCTGCTGCGTCTCGAAGACAATCACCACGTGAGCCAAGCCGATATCGAGACGCTGGCAAACCGAGAGCCGAAGAAAAGAATAGAAAAAGAGATTGCCTTCATGCCGGCCCGCGTTCTGACGCAGGATCTTACCGGCGTTCCGGCCGTAGTCGATCTCGCGGTCATGCGCGAGGCGATGAAGCGCTTGGGCGGCGATCCAAAAAAAATCAACCCGCTGGCGCCGTGTGATCTGGTCATCGACCACTCGGTTCAAGTGGATCAGTTCGGCTCGCCCGCCGCCTTCGAGGCCAATTCGAAAATCGAGTTTGAGCGCAACGTCGAGCGCTACGCCTTTTTGCGTTGGGGTCAAAAGGCTTTTAGCAATTTCAGGGTCGTGCCGCCTGATACCGGTATCTGCCATCAGGTCAACCTCGAATATCTCGGCCAAGTGGTGTTTCGGGCTAAAGAGAACGGCGCCACAGTCGCGTATCCTGATACGGTTGTGGGGATGGATTCCCACACGCCGATGGTCAACGGGCTGGGCGTCGTCGGCTGGGGCGTCGGCGGTATTGAAGCGGAGGCGGCGCTGCTGGGCCAACCGATTATCATGCTCATCCCTGATGTTATTGGATTCAAGCTGCACGGCCGACTGCGCGAGGGCGCCACTTCCACGGATCTGGTCCTCACGGTCACGCAAATGCTGCGCAAAAAAGGGGTGGTGGAAAAGTTCGTTGAGTTTTACGGCCCGGGCCTCTCGAGCCTAAGCACCGCGGACCGAGCGACCATCGGCAATATGTCGCCCGAGTATGGAGCCACGATCGGTTTTTTCCCCGTTGATGACGAGACGCTGCGCTATCTACAACTCACCGGTCGCGATTCCGAACTCATCAAGCTGGTCGAGGCCTATTGCAAGGAGCAGGGAATCTTCCGGACCGATGCGTCAGCCGATCCGGTCTTCACCGACACCTTGGAGCTTGACCTGGCTGCGGTGGAGCCTAGTCTCGCGGGGCCAAGGAGACCGCAAGACCGTGTTCCGCTGGCGAAGGCAAAGAGCGCGTTTAAAGAGGCGCTGCCGACGCTTCTCAGGAGCGGCACACCGGAGAAGACCGTTTCCGTGCAGTTGAACGGCGACCGGGCCACGCTCGGCCACGGCGCGGTGGTCATCTCCGCCATTACGAGCTGCACTAACACGTCCAATCCCTCTGTCATGATTGGCGCCGGCCTGCTAGCGAGGAAAGCGGCCGAAAAAGGACTCAAAACCAAACCGTGGGTGAAAACCAGTCTCGCGCCCGGATCGAAAGTCGTAACCGAGTATTTAAAAGACAGCGGGCTGCTCCCGGATCTCGAGAAGCTCGGGTTTTACCTTGTCGGTTATGGATGCACGACGTGCATCGGCAATGCCGGGCCGCTGCCCGAGGCGATCTCGGCCGGAATTCAGGAAGGGGATCTCGTCGCCTGCGCGGTTCTTTCAGGAAATCGAAATTTCGAGGGACGAATCCACCCGCAAGTGCGCGCGAACTACCTCGCGTCGCCGCCGCTGGTCGTCGCCTACGCCCTAGCGGGACGCATGGACGTGGACCTTTACAATGAGCCGTTAGGCGATGATCCTCAAGGAAATCCGGTTTTTTTAAAAGACATCTGGCCCACCCTTGAAGAAATCCGCCGAGAAATCGGCAAGTCCGTCAGATCCGAGATGTTCAAGACACAATACGGCGACGTGTTCGAGGGCGACGAGCGGTGGAAAAAAATGCCGACGCCTGAAGGCGAGCTCTTCGCGTGGGACCCGAAGTCCACCTATGTGCGCGAGGCGCCGTACTTTGACGGTATGACCAAGGCGATAGCGGAGCCAAGAGACATTACCGGCGCGCGCGTGCTCGCGGTGTTAGGGGACTCGATCACGACCGATCACATTTCGCCCGCCGGACCCATCGAGAAAAACGGACCCGCAGCCCGCTACCTGCTGGAGCATGGCGTCCAGCCCAAGGATTTCAACCAGTACGGCGCGCGGCGCGGCAATCACGAAGTGATGATGCGCGGCACCTTCGCCAATGTGCGGCTCAAGAACCAGCTCGCGCCGGGCACGGAAGGCGGGTGGACGGCGCATTTACCGGACAAAAAACGGATGTTCATTTACGACGCCGCGATGCAGTATCAACAAGAGAGGATCCCGCTGATTGTCATTGCAGGGAAAGAATACGGCTCGGGCTCCTCTCGCGATTGGGCGGCGAAGGGACCGAGACTACTTGGAATCAAGGCCGTCATCGCGGAAACCTACGAACGCATCCACCGCAGCAACTTGATTGGCATGGGGATCGTGCCGTTGCAGTTCAAGCCTGACGAAAGCCTGCAGTCCCTCGGTCTCACGGGCTTCGAGGTTTACGATATCTTGGGAATATCGGATGGTCTCAACTTACGTCAGGATTTAACCGTGAGGGCGACAAGCGATGAGGGTCGCGCGAAGGAGTTCAAGGTGACCTGCCGGATCGATACCCCCGCCGAGCTGGGCTACTACCGCCATGGGGGCATTCTCGAATATGTACTGAGGCAGTTACTCGAGCGAGCATGAAACGTGAATCCGCAATGTGCACACGCAAACCACTGGCCGGTAGGCGACGGCGCGCGGTGGGTTCATCCGAGTCTTGAGGCCGCCGGCACGTTATGAGAACGCCTTCACAGATTCGGCATTTTACCGCGAATAATCCTGGCTATATGACCCTTCAAGGGACGAATCAATATGTCGTGGGGCGTGAGGGCGTCATTGTCATCGATGTAGCGCTCAGCGCGGAGTCAAATCTAGACGGAATCCTGGAGCAGGTCGAAGCGATGGGCGCCAAGAAAATTGACAAGATACTTCTCACGCATATTCATAGCGATCATTGCGGAGGGGCACTGGCCCTGAGGAAACGTTGCGGCGCGAAAATCGGTATTCATCGGTCGCGCGCCGGTTATCTGGGCGGCGAAGATTTTCAGTACGGCGATGAAGATCGAATTTCGTTCGGCAGCGGCGAGCTTCAGGTCCTTCATACTCCGGGCCATGAATCCGGTCACTGCTGTTTCTACGAGTCCGGCGATCAGGTGCTGTTTAGCGGCGATCATATCCTCGGACATGGAACCGCTGTCATACGGCCGCCGGACGGGGACATGACCGACTATCTGCGGTCGCTGGAGAAGCTGCTCGAATACAAAATCAGCTTGATTCTACCGGGGCACGGACCGTTGGTCGGCAAACCGGAAGCGAAGATCAAAGAATACATCGAACACCGACGCATGCGCGAGCGGCAGGTTCTGGACGCATTGCGCCAGGGCCGCCAGACCATCGGCGCGATAACCGAAGCCATTTATGTGGGTGTTCCGGCGCCACTCAAAAACGTCGCGGAATTTTCGGTCGAAGCGCATTTGCGCAAACTCATGAGCGACGGACAGGTCAAACGAGAGGGAGCGCGCTACCTGCTTCTTCGCGGCGACTGACGTCCGCCCAAGTCAAACGGCGTGAGTTCCGGCGGAGTCCCAACGTCGAGATCCCGCCAGATCTCATCGGCGAGCTCGCGGGCTCGCGGCAAGGTCAGTCCGTCAAGCAGCAGGACTATCGGCCCTTCGGTCTGCAGGACAGTCCAACCGCCAGCCGCCGTTTCGGCATGTAAGCGGCCGCCGGCACCCGTGGGTTCAAACCGGACACGGTGTTGCCTCTCGAGCACATCGCGGTAGCTGCGAAAAAATCTCAGCGCGTTTTCTTCGTCACTCCATACGCTGAGCCAGGCAATGATGAGATTTGGGTCCGCTTCATAGACCCAGAGATGGTCGCTCTTCCAGCCCGAAGCGATCTCGGCCGACTGTTTACGGGAATACCGCGACAACAGAGCAACTTGGATGAGAGCTTCCCCCAGTCTCTGTTCGAGGACCGGAGCCGTTTTGATTTGACGCATCAAGCCCCACGGAACGATCCGCTGAGGTTCCTCGCGCCGCAGGTAATACTTCTCCGGGTGTAGAACCTGTGAGGTCGAGATCGGGGGCTCGGCGAACAGTCTGTTGACGCCCTCCCAACCTTTAGTGGCATACGCCCACCATACGAATTGGCTCCCTTCGATATAGGGGAAGACCCACTTTCGTTTCAATAATTCAGGTAAACCGGCGGCCATTTTTTCCAACTCACCCGACAGTCTGCCGATGGCCTGAGCTTGTTCTTCGCGGCTTGGCGGTTTTTTGCCTTGGCCGAGGTAGTTCCATCCGACAAGGACGGCATCCCCCTGGGCGACAGCGCGCAAGGCGAGCCGGCGGTCTTCCGGGGAGATCGTTCGCGTTTTTTGGTGCCAATCAAAGTGTTGTTCTTGCAGCGCGTCGGTCAGCGCGAAAGCGGCGGCTATTTCTTCTGATTTGGCGCTCGATTCGCCCGCAAGGACGCGACCCAGACGAGCCGCCTCCGCAGTAACGACGATGCCCTCGGTCTCGGGACGATAGGCAGCGATCGCCTCCAAGCGCGAGTAATCGGCGAGGGCTTTGACGAAGTCGGTGGCCTCAGGAAGCAAGCCGAGGCGCTGGTAAATTCGTGACAGCCGGTCAACCGAAGCGCCGCCATCGGGCACGGCGTAGGTTTTTCCCGGCCCGGGGTTCGTGGCTTCGGCGGCGGCGCTGTTCAGCGAGACTTCCCGCCTGAACGGCAGCCCCCGAAGTTCGGCGATTTTTTGTTTCAGCTCGGTGAATTTTTGCCTGGGGGCCGGCGCCGGCAAGGTTTGGGACGCCGGCGAGCAGCTGGCGAGCAAGAAGGGGAGAACGAATAAACAGATTTTCGCTCGGGGTCTTATAGCCGATCGAGGTGACCGACTGGCGTGCCGACGGATGACATCCACTATTTCTCCATGATCATCACGGGGAAACCCTGGCGTGCCACATGGCGGGCTTGAGTTTCCGCCGCGGTCCGACTTGAGAAGGTACCGAGCTGCACTCGGTAATAAGTGGTATCCTTCACTACGAGCGGAACAATGGAAACGTCGGCATAGGTGTCGGCGAGGCGGTCGCGCACCTGTTGCGCGTTCTCCAGGTGGGAGAAAGAGCCGATCTGAAGCGTGTAATCGAGCGTAGACCGGATAGAATGGATTTTGTACGGGGCTTCGACGACTTCGATACGCACCGCAGCGGTCCCGGGAGCGATCATACCCAGGGCTTTGCCCGCGGCATAGGACAAATCGATAATTCGCCCTTTGGCGAACGGTCCCCGGTCGTTGATCGTTACTTCGATCGAACCGCCGCTTTCCAAATTTGTCACCATGACGCGCGTGCCCAGGGGCAGCGTCTGATGGGCGGCGGTCAATTCGTTCTGATCATAGATTGCGCCGCTCGCCGTGGCTTTGCCGTGAAATCCGGGTCCATACCAAGAAGCGATGCCGGTCTGAGTGAGGCGACCTGTGGGGAGCGCGGGTACACTCACGCGGGACGGGGGTACAGAACAGGCGGCAACAGACAGCAACGCCACCACACCGCCGACTTTAAGTTTACTTAATAAATCGCGCGGGTGAACTCGTGAAGCTTTTTGCGCCGGCATCTGGTGTCGATTATACAGAAACGGTTACGAAAAAACAGTGATTCAGCGGACCCGAGCCGCCCGTCGTGGGGAGCGAAATCCTACGAAAAGGCGATCTTGACCTGAAGCGCGCCTTCGTTCCGGTCGGGCACCGGGACTCTTTTTTCGGCGAAAACCAGCGTTCCCAGGACGAGATCGGCAAGCGGGAATACGACGTTGAGATTGTTCAAATGCCGCTTGTGGTGCATGTGGTGATGGGAATCCAGCCACCGAAACCAAGCGGTCTTTTCCAGCCGGCGTCGGGCGGGGACATGCATGCAATAGTGCAGGTACTCATACAGGAAGTAGTAAACACCGATAGCGGAAAGAGCGCCGAAAAGAATGCGCGATTCGAGCAGATGCTCAATCAACAAAATCGCCGGAGCGTGCAGGATAAGAATCATAGGAGCGTTCCACCAGGCAAACCGAATTTTGCGCAAATGGCTTGCGTCCGAAAGAAAATAATCCGATCCGGTGCGAAAAAGGCCGTGATGGACCAGGGCGTGCGCACGAAAGGGATATTGCCAGCGGGGTTGGTGCATCAAGTACTTGTGAAGGAACCATTCAAAGAAGCTGCCGTACACGAAGCTACAGAAAAAAGCTAAGATTTGGCTGACGGGGAAGAAAAAAATCATCGATCGTCTCTCCTCACTCGGTCCCGATGGCGAGACTGTTGCAGTTGTTAATCCGGAAAGTTCACTCCGAAGAAGAGCGGATTAGAGCCGTTTTAGAATGACCAAATCAAGTGCGGGTTGGGTTAGGCGGAGATCTGATGGGTTGCCAAAGGCTTCGCTGCGACTCTTGTTTGCCACATGAATGGCGGTAGTCTACGTGCTTTTTGCCGGTACGTCAATCGCGAACCCGAGTCGGTCCAGGATCGGGCATTTCGCCCGTTTACCCCGACAGGGGATTGTGTTAGCTTACAGTCAACCAGTGAAGGGAGTTGGCATTCGTCATGTCGGGCCATTCAAAGTGGAGCACGATAAAGCATAAGAAGGCGGCTAAAGACGCCAAGAAGGGGAAACTCTTCACCAAACTCATCAAGGAAATCACCGTAGCCGCGCGCCTGGGAGGGGGAGAGATCGGTTCGAACCCTCGCTTGCGCACGGCCGTGGCAGCGGCGAAAGCGAGCAGCATGCCCAATGAGAACATCGAGCGCGCCATCAAGAAGGGCACGGGCGAGCTGGAAGGCGTCCACTACGAGGAAATTCAATACGAAGGTTATGGCCCCGGCGGCGCGGCCATCCTGGCGCAGGTTCTCACCGATAACAAGAATCGTACCGTTTCCGAAATCCGCCGCCTGTTCGCCAAGCATGGCGGTAATTTGGGTGAAACCGGTTGTGTCGCGTGGATGTTCGAAAAGAAAGGGCTAATCACGGTCGAGAAATCGCAAATCGAAGAAGACCGTCTCATGGGGCTGGTCTTGGAGGCAGGGGCGGAGGATGTCCGAGAAGAGGCCGATCTCTTTGAGGTGCTAACGCAACCCGACGATTTCGACGGAGTTAAAGAGAAACTCGAAAAAGAAAAGGTGGCGGTGGCCAGCGCGCAAATTGCGATGCTGCCAAAAAATACCGTCGACATCGACGAAAGATACGCCGAACAGATTTTGAAGCTGACCGAGGAGCTGGAAGACCACGACGATGTGCAAAGCGTCTCTGCCAATTTCAACATACCGGACGAAGTGATGGAAAAGGCCAGCTGATGGCTTCGCCGTCTCACCGGACGCCGACTAGCGGTTTACTCTCCATTCAAAGAATCATGGGCATTGACCCCGGGACAGTAATCACCGGCTGGGGAGTCATCGAAGCCGCCGGAACGGCTCTCAGGCACCTGGCGCACGGCACCATCAACACGACCGGCGCTCAGGATCACGGCGCTCGCCTGAGACGCATCCACCAGGGGATTCAGAGAGCCTTGGAGGAGCACAAACCCGATGGCGTCAGCCTGGAAAAAATATTCTTCGCCCGAAACGCGCAGAGCGCGCTCAAGCTGGGGCAGGCCCGTGGCGTCGCGCTGCTGGCGGCCGGGCAGTACGGCGCGCCGATCCATGAATACGCCGCCTCCGAGATCAAACTCGCCGTCGTCGGGTATGGCCAAGCGAGCAAAGAGCAAGTCCAACGGATGGTCTACGCGCTGCTGCACTTAGGCGAGAAAATCGCCGTCGACGCTGCCGATGCTCTGGCCGCCGCGATATGTCATTTTCATCAAAAGTCCTTTGAAACGCGCGTCCTGGAGCGGGCGACCGACTGGGGCGACGCGCGACGGCGCGGCGGTCTATCATAAACATCGCTGGCCGCGCTCCCCACGACTCGTCCCTGGGTGGTCGAACTAACCAATGAACTCAACCTGTTTAGTAAGCATCCCGACCGGTGACTCCTTCAAGCGAGCCGAAGTTTTGTGATTGCGCAGATTAGCGGAACCCTGGCCCATAAGGTGCCGGGCGAAGTCGTTATCGACGTCGCGGGCGTCGGCTATCAAGTCCTTATTCCACTTAACGTGTTTTACGGATTGCCTGACATCGGAGCGCCGATCAGCCTTTACATTCACACCCATCTACGAGAAGATGCGTTGCAGCTGTTTGGTTTTCAGGCGCTCGAGGAAAAGCAGATCTTTCTTTTACTCAACAGTGTCGCGGGCATCGGTCCGAAACTTGCTGTTAATATACTGTCGGGCATTCCGGCGGAGGAGCTGGCGCAGGCGGTCAAGCAGGGCGACCAAATTCGTTTGGTTTCGATCCCTGGCGTCGGTAAAAAGCTCGCGGAGCGTATGATCGTCGAGTTGCGAGACAAATTTGCCACACTCCAGCCGCAACGGGTCCCGGCGGCTCACAGCGACGGCTCACAGCTTTCGCAAGATTCGATATCCGCGCTCGTCAACCTGGGCTATCGTAAAAATGAAGTTGAAAAGAACGTTCGTGATGTCATTCACGACGGAAAACGAAGCCTCGAAGAGATTATCAAGGAGGTGCTCCGGCGTATGAGCCGGTGAGTCGCATGAGGCAGGAGGCCGGCCGAATTCATGGATGACCGATCCATATCGCCCAAAAGAATGGAGGATGACCTGAATTATGAGGTCAATCTCCGCCCGCGCGGTTTTGACGAGTACGTCGGCCAAGAACAAGTTAAGGAAAATCTCAAGGTGGCGATTGCCGCGGCCCAGGGACGAGGCGACGTGTTGGATCATCTCTTGTTCCACGGGCCGCCCGGGCTGGGGAAAACTTCCCTGGCGTACATCATCGCCCGGGAGATGGGCGTCGCCATCAAGGCGACTTCGGGTCCGGTGGTCGAGCGAGCGGGAGATCTCGC
Source organism: Binatia bacterium (assembly GCA_035762645.1). Lineage (GTDB taxonomy): Bacteria > Desulfobacterota > Binatia > UBA9968 > UBA9968 > DASTOD01. The sequence continues at coordinate 17,923 of DASTOD010000807.1, forward strand.
CGCCCTGCTTACCAATTTGGAGCCCGGCGATATCTTGTTCATTGATGAAATTCACCGGCTCAACCATGTGGTGGAAGAGGTGCTTTATCCGGCGATGGAGGATTATCAGATCGATATCATGATCGGCCAGGGGCCGTCGGCCCGTTCGATGAAGTTGCCGCTGAAGCCGTTCACGCTCATCGGGGCGACCACCCGGTCGGGGCTCCTCACATCGCCGCTGCGCGATCGATTCGGCGCTATTTTTCGGCTGGACTTTTATTCACCGCAGGCATTGACGCGTATTCTTGCGCGCTCCGCGTCGATCCTGGGGGTGGCCGGTGAAGACGAGGGCATCGCGGAGATCGCCCGTCGTGCCCGCGGCACGCCGCGCATCGCCAACCGTTTATTGCGCCGGGTGCGCGACTACGCTCAAGTCAAGGCAAGCGGCAGGATCACAAAAGCAGTCACCGCAGAGGCGCTTGAAATGCTGGAAGTTGATCCTAAGGGTCTCGACAAAATGGACACCATGTTGCTTCGGACGCTCATCGAGAAATTTTCGGGAGGACCGGTCGGCGTTGAGACGCTGGCGGCCGCCATCGGAGAAGAGAAAGACACCATCGAAGATGTCTACGAGCCATTTTTGATTCAAGCCGGATTTGTGCAGCGCACTCCCAGGGGTCGTATGGCGACGGTACTCGCGTATGAACACTTCGGCATCGAACGGCGGCCGGAAAAAACGCCCGGGCCCAAGAATCAACCGACTTTGTTTTGACTGCCGGGGCGTGCCCGAGGCGAGAAGATAACAAATATTGGTTATAGTGAGCTATGGAAGATTTCGGCAAGACTCTCATTTACTTGGGAATTTTCTTAGTAGTGCTGGGGCTGATCTTTTTGTTGGGCGGCAAAATTCCATGGCTGGGACATTTGCCGGGAGATATCTATATTCAGCGGGAGAGATTCAGTTTCTATTTCCCGATTACTACATGCCTGCTGATCAGCGCTATTTTAACGCTTGTCGTTTACCTCTTTAGAAGGTAGAATTCTTGGGATTTTTTCCACCGTTACTCGGGAATCTCCGATGGCAGTGACGGACACAGCCCTAGAGGAAAGCCTAAAGGCGCAGGAAGCGAAACGCCGCAAACGTGAGGGTTTGGTGATCTTGATCACGACGCTCACGATGCTGGCGTTCGCTTTTTTTGAGGTTCAATTACCCGAAGTATCGCCCGAATATTCCTTGGGCAGCAACGTCGCTTTTTTTATACTCATCAATGTCAACATTATCTTGCTGGTCTTACTTATCTTCCTGGTGGTCCGAAATCTGGTTAAGCTCGTCTTCGAGCGTAAACGGCGTATCCTCGGTTCCCGGCTGCGCGTTCGTCTGGTGCTGGCATTCGTCGCGCTGTCCTTGGTTCCCACGCTGCTGCTGTTTGTCATCGCGGGCGGCTTCGTCACCCGTTCTTTTGAGCGATGGTTCGATTTACAGGTTGAGAACGCGCTTCAGGGCTCACTGGAAATCGGCCAGACTTATTATCAGAACTCCGCCAATAACGCCTTGTTCTATGCGCGCCAGCTGAGCCAGCGCATCACTCTGGAGGGCCTGTTCGCCCCCCAACGTCTTGCCGACCTCAAAGCGTTCGTGCAGGCCAAACAACGGGAATACAATCTGGGAACCGTCGAGCTGTTTTCTCCGGACCGCGAGCTGCTCGTGGTTGCTTTCAATGATCAGGTGCCCACCGGTGTTACGATCAGAGCCGAAGCCGAGTTTCTGACGCGCGCGCTGCGCGGACTGGAAGTGACGCGCACCCAGGCATTCGGCGAGGGCGACGTGATCCGGGGGGGCGTGCCCATCTACGGCACCGACAGGAAGGTTCTCGGCGTCGTAGTCGTCGACTATTACGTTCCCAAGAGCATCACCAAACGGGCGCTGCAAATCTCTCGCTCGTACGAACAGTATAAGCATCTCAGCTTTCTCAAGACGCCGGTCAAAAATAGTTACATTCTCACGCTACTGCTCATTACGCTGGTGATCATCTTTACGGCGACCTGGTGCGGCCTTTATTTGGCCAAGGGGATCACCGTGCCGATTCAAAAGCTTGCGGAGGGAACGCACGAGGTGGCCCAAGGCAACTGGGACTACAAAATAGATGCCAGCGGCGACGACGAGATTGGAATTCTTGTCGATTCGTTTAATCAGATGACCGGCAATTTGAAACAGATCAATGTGGAGCTGGCGCGCCGGGGAAGATTCGTCGAGACCCTCCTCGCCAACATCGCGGCGGGTGTCATTTCGATCGATCCCTCGGGCAACATCACGACATGGAACAAGGCCGCCGAACAAATGTTGGGAGTCCAGGCTGAGGGAGCTTTGGGCAAACAATACGAACAGGTGTTCCAGTCGGAGCCGCTTCAGGTAATGCGCGAAATTGTCGACAGTGTTAAGGAGCGAGAGTCCGTGGAGCGGGAGATCAAGATTCCGCTGGCGGATCAGCTGCTAACGGCCGTCGTGACGGCCGCCACTCTGAGAGACGAAGAAGGCGCGATCCTGGGCGTGATGGTTTTTCTCGAGGATATCACGCAGATCCAGAAGGTCCAACGAATGGAGGCATGGCGCGAGGTAGCGCGAAGAATCGCTCATGAGATCAAAAACCCGCTGACTCCCATCCAGTTGTCGGCGGAACGGCTGCGAAAAAGGTACGCCAAACTGCTGGAGGGAAACGGTGCCGTCCTGGACAAATGCACCACAACGATCATCCAGCAAGTGGACGAACTCAAAAAGCTGGTCAACGAGTTTTCTCAATTCGCCCGGCTGCCATCGGCGCGGCTGGCGCCAAACGATTTGAATGACATCGTGCAAGAAGCGCTGTTCCTCTTTAAAGAAGGCCACCCGGAAGTTCATTTCGAGTTCCGGGCGGGCGCGGTCCCACCGTTGGAATTGGATCGAGAGCAGATCAAAAGAGTATTGCTCAATCTCTTGGACAATGCCGTGGCGGCCGTCGAGGGCCAGGGAGAGATCCAGCTAGGCACGAGCTATGATGCCTCACTGGCCGTCGTTTACTTGGAAGTCGCGGACGACGGCTGCGGGCTGAGACCGGAGGTACGGACGAAAATATTCGAGCCTTATTTTTCGACCAAGAAAAACGGCACGGGGCTGGGCCTGACGATCGTGAATCAGATCATCGAAGACCACCAATCGTACATTCGCGTCCGGCCCAATGATCCACGCGGCACGAAATTCATCATCGAGTTCCCTGTCCGCGAACAGATGACGGCCCCGGAAGTCAAAAAGACGGCGATGCATTCCTAGGCATCAGCCGAGGAGGAGCGGTGCAAGAAGCATTGTCACAACAGACCATTCTCGTTGTCGACGACGAGGATGGCGTGCGCGAATCCGTGCGAGAAGTTCTCACGGACGAAGGATACCGAGTGGTCGATACTTCCGATGGAACTCTGGTATTGGATCTCATTGAAAGAGAAAAGCCCGAACTCGTGCTCCTCGATATTTGGATGCCGCAGATCGACGGCATCGGCTTGCTTAAACGAATCAAAAGTAAAAAGCCGGAAACCAAAGTGGTGATGGTATCGGGCCATGGGAACATCCACACCGCGGTGACGGCAACCAAGTTCGGCGCCTTCGATTTCATTGAAAAACCCCTATCGCTGGACGGCTTGCTTTTAACGGTCCAGCGCGCGCTGGGAGAGCCGGTCAGCGGGTTTCCGAAGGAAAAGAACCGCGGCGGAGACGAAAAAAGCAAGTCCGGGGTGGCTGCGGCCCGGGAGCCAAGCGGCTCGGGCGCCGGCGAGCGCATCCCGCAAAGGACATTGATAAAGAGCGTCGTCATATCCGGCCAAGGATTGCACTCCGGCGTCAAAACGGGACTGATACTGCATCCGTTGCCGCCGAACAGCGGAATCCTTTTTACCGGGATTTCAGCCGATGTGAGGGTGCCGGCTCATTTGGATTATGTCGGCTCCACGGGATACGCGACCTCGCTGCGGGCGAAGGGCTTCGCCGTGGGAACCGTGGAACATTTTTTAGCCGTGCTGCACAGCTATGGCGTCACGAACTTGCTCGTGAAAGTCCAGGGCGAGATTCCTATTTTGGACGGCTCAGCCGTGGAATTCTGTGACCTCATCGAAGAAGCGGGCATCGAGGAGCAGGATGAAGAGTGCGCGGAAATCGTTGTCGATCGGACTTATCACGTCGCCGGGGACGACGGTGAATCGATCCGCATCGAACCGGCCGAAGTGCTTTCCGTTCGTTACGTCCTGAATTATCCCGAACCCGTGGGAAGGCAGGAGCACGCCTATACGTTCGCCGGTCCCGATTTTTTTAGATCTGAAATTGCCCCGGCGCGGACCTTCGGCTTTTTACGCGATATCGAAAAACTTCAGAACGCCGGCTTGGTGAATGGCGGCAAGCTCAACAACTGTATACTGATCGATGATGAAAAGATCGTCAACACGGATCTACGCTTTCCCGACGAATTGGCCCGGCATAAGATTCTCGACATCATCGGCGACTTTTATTTGCTTGGAAAGCCGATCCGGGGTGCGATCACGGCGCGCATGACCGGACACTCTGATAATATCGCCCTCCTGAGAAAGCTGCGCAGCGGGCTGGATCTATAGCCGTCGATGGACAATCACGGAGCTGCCCAAGCCCTTTTAATCGCCTCGATCCGCAGGGGTGGGGAATGACGTCCGCGACAAGGTTCCCTCGGCTCTTCACTGTCGATGAAGCGAACGCCCTGTTGCCGGTCCTGCGCCCGTTGATCGACAGGATTCTTGAGAATATCAGGCGGCTTAAAACCAAGAGCGAAACGGTCATCCGCCAGGAGCGGTTGGATCCGGAGGCGCCCAATCTTATGGATCGGCTGCAGAACGATGGTGAAATCGCGCGTCTCATAGGGCAGGTAAAGGGTTGGGTGGAAGAGATCCACAGCCACGGTTGCATCTGCAAAGGCGTGGAACAGGGGCTCGTGGATTTTCCCTGCTTACTAGGGCCGGAGGTGGTTTTCCTTTGCTGGCAAATCGGAGAACCGACCGTCGCTCATTGGCATCGAATCGAAGAGGGTTTCGCCGAGCGCCGACCCCTGCTCGACATGGATGAGACGGGTCCTGATGGCAAACGGCGTATCCTCAATTGACATTGCCTCGCCTCGCTTTAGCTGGCTTATAGAGAACTGCCGGGTGTTTTTTCCTCTTAGCGCCGGTTTGCTGGCGACAAAAAATCGCTCGTAATCGTAATTTATGACTCGGGCAAGCTCTCAAGGCGCAGCGTTAGTGTCGGCGCGAGTCAAAGAGGAGGCTCAACGTTTGGGTTTTGCGCTGGTCGGAATTTCACCGGTCAAAAATCCGCCGCACGAACCGTCGTTTGCCGATTGGCTGCGCAAGGGATTCGCGGGAGAACTAGGCTATATGAGTCGGACCGAGGCGCTAAGGCGCAACCCGCGAAAGCTTGTCTCATGGGCAGAGTCGGTGATTTCGGTTGGTCTGAACTATCATACGCCTTTTCCTCGTCCGGCCGGGCGGAAAGAACCCAAAGGCTGGATTTCGCGTTACGCGTGGGGCCATGACTACCACGATGTGATGCGGCGAAAGTTGAATTTATTGCTGGAAAAAATTCAGCAACTCCACGACGGACCCGTGCAGGGACGGACGTTTGTGGACTCCGGTCCGGTTCTGGAAAGAGATTTCGCCGGGCTCGCGGGAATCGGTTGGATCGGCAAAAACACCCATCTGATTTCGCCGACCAAAGGCTCCTGGTTCTTTTTAGGAGAACTTTTCTTAAGTATCGGCCTGGAGTATGATCGGCCCATTAAAGATCGCTGCGGTCGATGCAACCTGTGCCTCAAAGCATGTCCCACGGCCGCCTTCGTCGGACCTTACATCCTCGACGCTCGTCGCTGCATTTCTTACCTGACGATTGAGCTGAAGGGCTGGATCCCGCGGCATTTGCGGCC
>DASTOD010000808.1:0-2182 GCA_035762645.1 Binatia bacterium
AGGGCATGGGCATGGGGCTGTCTATCGCGCGAACCATCGTCGAAGCGCACCACGGCCGCATCTGGGTCGAAAACAATCCGGATGTGGGAGCGACTTTTTATTTCATGCTGCCGGTTTCAAAGGAAGCGTCGGCATGACTCCCGCCGGACCGGTCATTCACGTGGTGGACGACGATGTTTCTTTCCGAACCGCCGTGACGCGGCTGCTGCGCGCCGCCAAGTTTGAGGTGCGGGGTTACGCGTCGGCATCGGACTTTATGAGTTCCGATGCGTCAGCCGCCCCCGGCTGCATCCTGTTGGACTTGAGGATGCCGGGAGCGAGCGGCTTTGACTTGCAGCAGTCGTTGGCGAAGACCGAAGAGCGTTTGCCGATCGTTTTTTTGACGGGCCACGGCGATATTCCCGCGAGCGTGCGCGCCATGAAGTCCGGCGCGGTGGATTTTCTAACCAAGCCGGTCCGGCGCGAAACGCTCTTGCGGGCGATCGAGAACGCCCTCGAGCGCGACGCGCGGGAGAGAAAGTCGCGCGCGATAGTGCGCCAGCTGCGGAACCTCTATGAAACCCTGACCGCGCGCGAGCGCGAGGTACTGGCTCACGTGGTCAGCGGCAAGCTCAATAAACAGATCGGCTTCGATCTGGGCACGACCGAGCGCACCATCAAAGCGCATCGAGCCAGCATTATGGCTAAGCTCGGTGTGCAATCGGTCGCCGAGCTGACGCGCATGGCGCAGGACTTGGGTATCGAGCCGATTCGATAGCACTGAGGGAAACAGGTTTCAGATGTCAGGTTTCAGAGCAGAAGGGGATAAACCTGTGCGCGTCCCGTAGCCTATCCATGTAGTTTGCCTGCCGCCAGACACCTGGTTCTGCTGAAAAAGCCCAGGGAACGCTTCGACTAAGCTCAGCGTGAACGGAAAATTATCGTGAATATAACCGCACCGCCGTTCATTCCAAGGTTCGCAAAGGATGATCCGCATGTTTCTCGCCAGAATCACACCTGACACCCATGTTTCCCACGGCCGCCTGCGCCGCGATACGTTTCCCTAAAGTACAATAGCCGGCGCGTTAACATTCTTGTTACAACTCTTGGCACGCATCGCCCAACGAACCCGCATGGGCTTGTGAGCCGAAAGCAATCGCGCATGCCCGACCAAAACAAATCGCTCGTCGTCGTTGTGGAAGACGATGCCGGGATGCGCAAAGCTCTCGAGCGGCTCTTGCGCGTCGCGGGGTATCAGACGGCGCTATTTTCGTCGGCGGAGGCTTTTCTAGACTCAACTGAGACGGATCTGGCCGCGTGCCTCGTTTTGGACATTCATCTGCCGGGTCTGTCCGGTCTCGAATTGCAGCGGCGGTTGGCCGCATCGGGTCGGCACTCGCCGGCGATTTTTATCACGGCTCAGGACGACGAGGCCGCCCGCGACGAAGCTCGGCAATTGAAATGCAGCGCCTATTTTCGCAAGCCGTTTGAGGGAGCCGCGCTACTGGCGGCGATTCAGCGGGCGCTTAACGCGTTTCCCTGAGTCAAGCAATCGAGTTTGCGGCGTATTCCCGGCAAGCCAGTGGGCAAGCTCGGATCTAGGTTCTTGACTTTAAGGAGGTCAGTTTCATGGCACAGACATTAGGTACAACGCGACTCCATAAGCCGAAACGATCGAGCCTGGTGCGGCTCTTGGTTGCGCTTTTGTTACTGCCGCCGACGCTCTCGATGGCCGCTCAGGCGGGATACGAGCCCATACCGGTGCTCAGCGCGTCGAAGATCCTGCCGCCCGCGCTGTTGTCCGGGCCCAATCACCGCGTGCAGGAGCGAGTGAACAGCGACGGCATCGTGAATATTTACCGGATCGATTCCCGGTTCGGTACTTTCACCGCCGTCTCCACCGCCATGCTGCGGACCCGCGTTCAAGAGATCAACGCGATGGCGGTGATGGATCAATTGAAAGGCACGAAAGAGTTCGGCGACGCGGTCAAAGAGTCGGCTACGAGCACGCTGTCGGCCGCCAAGAACATGGTTTTTCAGCCGGTGAAAACATTGGGCGAAGCCGTTACCGGCGTCGGACTGGTTTTTCGCCGCGCCGGCGACAGCATGTTCGGCGCGAAGCGCAGCGACACAGAAGACAGCCGCTTCAAGAGTCTGATCGGGTTTTCCAATTACAAGAGGGAGTACGCCTATGACCTCGGCG
>DASTOD010000809.1:0-2705 GCA_035762645.1 Binatia bacterium
GGGCTTGCCGCCATCGACCACGACGGCGTCCGAGCCGTTGGACATCTTCACCCGCTTCGGCGCCCGGTCCCGCCATTTAGCTGCCACACGGTTGCGCCAAACATCGGGGTTGAGGTCGATGTGTCCGTCGCCCGAAATCACCCTGTAGTGACGTGTCATGTCAGGTCCCTCTCTCGTCGTATCTTGTCGGGCCGCTATAAGCCTAGAGCTTACATTCCTATCGCGGACCTGCCGCCTCGTGCAATATCTTCTTTAAGTGACAAAAATATCGCGCCAAGCATGTCCTGAGCCTCGCCGAAGGACGCCAAGCACGCAAAGTGTCGGGCCAAGCCCGTCATCCCGAGCGAATGGGAGGGATCTGAGTAAGATTTCTCCCTCCGGTCGAAATGACACCTTGGCGTCCCCTTCGACTCTGCTGCTCAGGGCATGCTTTGCGCCTTTGCGCGAAGTCAGAGTTTTTGCCAACACTCGCGCCCTTGACTAGCGAGCTCGGTTTCCAATATTTGTACCTCGACTCACCAACCAAGACCAGGTAGCTGGTGAAAGAAGAAAGGAGCGAAAAAAATCATGGCTGAACTAACGCTCGAGATGGCGGAAAAAGCGGTCAAGGCAGCGCAGGCTAAAGCGCGGGAATTAGGAACCTCGATGACGGTCACTGTAGTCGACGCTGCGGGCCGTCTGGTTCTATGCGCCCGCGGTGACGGCACCGGATTTTTCACCCCTGAGACCTCCCGTGCCAAAGCGGTGGCTGCGGCGGCGTTCCGACGGCCGACCAAGGAAATGGCAAAACTCAGGGAGTCCGCGCCGGCTTTCTGGGGCAACGTCGCCGCAGTCCTGGGCGGACAGGCTCTTCCCAGCATTGGAGCCGTCCCGCTTATCGTCGCGGGAAAGATGATTGGCGCCATTGGTTGTGGCGGCGGTACCGGGGAGCAGGACCACGCGTGTGCTGAAGCCGGCGCAGCCGTGATAGCCGGCTAGTATCGTGTCCCGTAAGTTGGTTGACGCAATTGCGACGTCATTCCGGCCGAGCGGGCGGGTGCACGCGAGAGCCGGAATCCAGGGAAAGACAAAGAAAAACCTGGATTCCCGCTTGCGCGGGAATGACGAAAACGAGCACCGACTCTGCCACTGAATTCTGGGACAGCATACTAGCCGGGAAGGCGAATTGGACCCCGACTTGTTTCCGCCAAGAGATCCCGATCGTAATGTTGACTTCCCATAAGGTCAACAAGAGTACAAATCGTACAGGCCAAGTCGAGAAGGAGGGCGTCATGAAGAAAAAATCGTGTTTGCCGATCGCCGCTGTTGCGGGGCTTGTTTTACTGATTTCGGCTCCGGCCGAGCCAGCGAGCGATGACTTCTATAGAGGCAAGACCATCCGTATCGTCGTCGGTTTTGCGGCAGGAGGTGGGTTCGATACCTATTCACGCGCGATCGGACGTCATATGGGGAAATTTGTTCCGGGCAATCCCACCTTTGTCGTAGAGAACATGACAGGCGCGGGAAGCCTGATCGCGGCCAACCATGTTTACAAAGTTGCGAAGCCGGATGGTTTGACCATTGGCCACTTCATCGGCGGACTTATCATGCAGCAAGTCATGGGAGCCTCGGGGATTGAGTTCGATGCGCGCAAATTTGAATTGATCGGCGTTCCGATAAAAGAAAATGTGGTATGTGCGTTGAGGAAAGAAACCGGCATTACCAGTGTGGAAAGTTGGCTTGCCGCCAAGACACCTGTGAAGCTCGGCGGCACCGCGCCGGGCTCAACCACCGATGACGTCGCAAAGATCCTCAAAGAGGCTATAGGGCTGCCTATCCAACTTGTCTCGGGATATAAAGGGACCGCCGATATTCGCCTGGCCGCCGACAGCGGCGAGATCGCGGGAGGCTGCTGGGCTTGGGAATCGGTCAAGGTGACTTGGCGCAAGGCATTGGACACGAAAGAGGTGAACGTGGTTCTCCAGGCAATTCCCAAGCCGCACCCCGAGCTTAGCGGCGTTCCGCTGGCGATCAATTTCGCCAAAACCGACGAGGCAAGAAAGCTGCTGGACGCCGGCGTCCATGACACCCAGATTTTCACCCGTCCTTATGTTCTACCTCCCGGAACGCCCAAAAACCGCGTCCAAATTCTCCGAAAGGCTTTCTTGGAGACCCTGAAGGACAAGGAGTTTTTGGCGGAGGCCGAAAAATCCAAACTGGACGTGGATGCAGTGCCTGGCGAGCAGGTGGAGAAGATCATTGCAGGGCTTTTTAAGCTGGAGCCCTCCCTGGTGGCAAAACTAAAGGCAATTCTTACCAGTAAGTAGCCAGCAGCCGCTTGCGGGAAAAAAAGACCACCGACTACAAGACTACTGACCACGTGGTCTGTGGTCTGGAGTCGGTCGTCTTTCTCGCCCCTAAACTCTCGACCCAGAAGGGCTCACGTTCGACCCGATAGTTCCCTAACCCCGATTATCACAGTCAACACGGCTGTAGTCTGTCGTCTGTAGTCGGTGGTCTGGCGACAATAGTCTTTTTCATAACTCGTGGCGACTTCTGTCGCGCCTTGTCTTCTGTGGGTCAAGCAACTACCAGCCGCCGCTCTAAATGCGTCAAAGAGCTGCTAAGTAGTGCAATCGCTGATCAACGCTTGACCGGCATTTTTACTCGAGACCAGTAATTCTTACAGCACCGGTTGACACGTTCTTCCAGTGACGTTCGGACAA
>DASTOD010000810.1:0-7203 GCA_035762645.1 Binatia bacterium
TTCGAGAATAGAGTCGCTGAGGGAAGGGCTAAAAGCCTCATAGTGGGTAGCAGCCCCAGTCCCGCTGCATTTTTCCTTTCTGCCGTGCTGAAGTCGTTTGTGGAACTCCACCCTGCTGTCCACCCCACGTTGCGAACAGGGTACCCTCACGCCATAAAAGAAATGGTTCTCAATGCCGAGGTTGAAATTGCGCTCACCATTACTCACCCTGATCATCCTCAGATCATTGCCGAACCAATTCATTCCGAAGAGGTCGTGGCCGTTGTCTCCGCTAGGCACCCGTTGGCTAAGAAAGGAAAACTCAATGAAGCCGAACTAACCCAAGCTCCCTTTGTTATAATGAAGGGAGGTAGGATCGCAGAAGAAATCGAAAAAATGGGACTTAAGTTGAATGTTGTCATGTGGTGCGACTCTATAGAGCCAGTAAAGGAATACGTGCGAGCTGGTCTGGGTGTAGGTCTTTTCTATCGAGGCAGCGCAGAGGCTGGTTTAAGGGAAGGATACTTTAAGATCATCAAGATTCCGCGATTAAAAGACATTAGGGTCACATATTTCGTCATGTACAGGAAAGGGATACCTCTCTCTACCAATGCACAGGACCTCCTGACACTCTTGCGCCAGTGGTCAAAGAAGCCAACAGCCCTGCACAACCACGCAATAAGTCACTAACGGTCGCCCCTTCTTTGTCGAACGGCAGGTTGTTGCGTCATAGATTATTCTGACCGGCCGGAATGCGAGCGTCCCCACTTGGCGCGCATCGATTTCATCGTTTCACCCTCACCGACCGGGACGCGGGTTTGACGCAATTTTTCCCAAACCTTTTCGTGCTCCCCCTGAGCCGCGAGATCCGCTTCCTGAGCCAATTCCTGGGGCCACAATCCCATCAGATATCCGTGCCACGGCTCCTGCGGATCGAGCTTGGGGAGGCCGAGCTCTTCCCAAATCGCGCGGGCGCGCAACATATATTCCTCTTTCGGCAGGGAAAGGGGCGGGAAGTCGGCCTTGCGCGTAGCATCGATCAGCAGCGACGACTCACAATTGTCGTAGCGGCTCGAAGGATGGGTTGCCACCATACCGATCGGAGTCGCGCCGAAAGGACGATCGCCGACGACTTTAGTATCCTTGTGGGGTTGTGAACGATGGGTAATCGCCCAGGTCACGGCGATGGGGTCGCGCGGATTGATGTCCTCGTCGACCGCAACGATTAATTTCCCGACCCGGTCGCCGTAGTCTAAGACCCCCTGCATCACTCCCCAGGGTTCCTGGTCGTTGCGTTTCTTCAAGCTCACTACTACGTAAGGGCGGAGGTTTACCAGCGGCTCCATCAGATGAACTTCGCGCACGCTGTCGAACCCTTTTTTGACGAGAAAGCGCTTTACCAGCGTTGCCATTCCCATGGCTTTGATTTTTGAGCTTTCGCTGGGGGTTACCTGGCTGATGATGGAAACCCAGATGGGATTTTTTCGGTGCGTAATGCAGGTCAATTCAAATACGGTGCTGAGCGTTCTCGGATCGACATAACCCATCGACTCGCCGAAGGGTCCTTCTTCTTCCATGTAGTTTGTCGGGACGACACCCTCGAGCACTATTTCAGCCGTGGCGGGCACTTCAAGATTGACGGTCTGGCACTTGACCAGTTTAACCGGCTCGCCCATGAGCCCCCCGGCGAGCGCCAGCTCATCCAGCTCGGGGGGCACTTTCTGCGTGGCGGCGTAGGAAACGGCGGGAACGGTTCCGACAACGACGGCGACTTCCAGCGGGATGCCTCTCTTGCGGCATTTCTCCCAGTGCATGGATAGATCCTGCGGTGTTCCGGTCATGAGACCGGTTGATGCCGGTCCTTTGATCAAACCACGATAGTTGCCGACGTTTCTCCTTCCGGTGTCCGGGTCTTTAGTGATCCAGTGGCCTGCCGTAATATAGGGACCGTTGTCGAAACCGGGGGTTGAGATCGGAACGGCAAACTCGCCGAGACCGCCGTGCGCCAGCAGATCTTTCCCCTTGTGAATCTCGTCTTGCACCGGACCCTCGCTAACGATCACCGGATCGATGGGATGGTCCATCGCATAGAGCCAGCGGTCGGCGACTTCATCAGGCTCGCACTTGAGCCCGATGCAGTAGATCGCCTCGGAGCCGGCCAGTCCGCCGACTAACACCGAGCAGTTATACTTCCGCTTTCGCGCATCGGTTACGTGGTCGAAAAGAAAGCCCTTGCGCGCCTCTTCCGGCAATCCTCTGAATTGCCAGCGCACCAGAGGCTGAAGCTCGGTGTCTTTATTGATCTCGCGGTGGATGCGTTGAAGTTTTCCACGCTCGTCTAGAGCGGCGACAAATTCTCGCAAGTCGTTGTACGGTGCGGCAAAATTCATCCTTATCTCCAGATCGTTTGTCTATGCTTTTTTGATTTTTTTGGCAAGCCCGTTGGCGAAATAGCTTGCCAAATCTAGCGGTGATCCGTAAGATTCTAATTTCTAGGAATGAGTTTGAGAGTCTTTAACACTCTGAGCGGCCAAAAGGAAGATTTCGTGCCGCTTCGCGAGGGCGAAGTCCGGATGTATGTCTGCGGCTTGACGGTCTATGACTCGTCTCATCTCGGGCATTGCCGGTTTCTTATTACCTTCGACGTTATTTACCGCTATCTGCGGTATAGCGGATTCCGTGTAACGTACGCCCGCAACTTCACCGATGTCGACGACAAGATTATCAGGCGCGCGAATGAGGAGAACGTCAGTTGCGATGTGGTGACGGACCGCTACATTCGCGAGTTCCATCGCGATGCGGCGGCTCTGGGGCTGTTCGAGCCTTCCGTGGAGCCTCGCGCGACTTCCCATATTCCGGAAATCATTTCGCTGATCCGCCAACTGGAAAAAAAAGGACTCGCTTACCGGGTCAACGGCGACGTGTTTTTTCCCGTGCAGGGGTTCGCCGGGTACGGCAAGCTGTCGCGTAAGAAGATCGATGAGTTGGAAGCGGGCGCCCGAGTCGAGGTTGACGAGCGTAAGAGGTCGCCTCTTGATTTCGCGCTCTGGAAATCGAGCAAGCCGGGAGAGCCGGCCTGGGACAGCCCATGGGGAACCGGCAGGCCGGGCTGGCATATCGAGTGCTCGGCAATGAGCACAAAATATCTCGGCCAGCCGTTTGACATTCACGGCGGTGGCAGGGACCTGATTTTTCCCCATCATGAAAACGAGATCGCGCAATCCGAAGGGGCCTTTGGCCAGCCGCTAGCGCGCTATTGGATTCATAATGGTTTTCTCAACATTAATCAGGAGAAGATGTCAAAATCTCTGGGAAATTTTTATACGATCAGCGAAGTGCTCAACCGCTATGACGCAGCCAGCTTGCGTCTCTACTTTCTGTCGAGCCACTACCGCAGCCCGATGGATTTTTCATTTCAGGGGCTCGAAGAGGCCGGGCGAGCAATGCAGCGGATCTATGAAACGTTCGATCGTCTCGAGCGGGCGCTTGGACAACGAATTTCCGCAGCGCAGGCTGGCTCGCTCGACCACTTTCGGGCGGAGATGGATGACGATTTCAATACGCCGCGAGCGCTCGCCTTGATCTTTGACGAAGTTAGGCTGCTCAACCGGCTGTTGGACGAAGGGAAAACCGGCGGGCTAACCGCGCGAGCCGGGGTGTTAACCGCGATCTGTGAGGTGTTAGGTCTGGTGCAGGATTCGCCGGAGCAGTTTTTTCAGAAGAGAAAAGATCGTTGGTTGCAGGAACAAGGGCTGACTCACGAACAGATCGATGCCAGGATAGCCGACAGAAATCAGGCACGCAAAGATAAAAACTGGAAAGAAGCCGACCGAATTCGCGACGAGCTGCAGGAGCGCGGAATCGTGCTCGAGGATACGCCCGGTGGAACAATATGGAAGATAAAATGATCAGGTGGGGATGCAATAGGACGCGCGGGTGGCCGCTGCTGTTTTTGCTCGGCGTGCTGACTTCCGAACTGCTTGCCCAGGAGCTGCCGCGAGAGAATTTGGCGAAAGAGACGGGCGAGCTGACATTGCAGAAGACTGTGAGGACGCGGGAATACAAGGGAAGACAGATCGAGGGCGAAGAGCGGGCCATTGCTGCCGGGGAGTCGTTGTGGCGCATTCTCATCCAAGAGAAGGGACTCTCTGAGAAGCGCTTCGGCCAGTATCTGATTCTTCTGCGCGGAGTAAATCCCCAGATCAAGAGCTTGGACATGCTCAAAGTCGGCGAAAGTATTTTTTTTCCGCTGCATCCCGACGAGGCGCTGGGTCTTCAAGCTCCGGTCGGAACGAGAGCGGTTTCGGGCCGCATAGCCGCCGGCACCGGAAAGACAAACGAATATCGGGTGAAACAAGGGGATTCGGTCTATCTGATACTGCGCCGAGAGTTGGGTATCGCCGGTGAAGGGGAACTGGCGGTCTATTATGCTCTGGTTAAGGATCTGAACCCGCAAAAGAAGAGCTGGGATATTTTGCAACAAGGTGAGACCATCCGTTTGCCCGTCTCGGGCGAGCCTTCCACAACGTTGGCCAGAGAAACGAAGCCGGAACCAGTGCCCGTGCCCTCTCTCTCACCGATCAGCTTAGGGCACCCGCGCCGGCTGGCAGCGAAGGCGAATTTGACGCTGCTAACCCAAGTGATCGAAGCTTTAGGCAATGAAGTGCAACGAAGCGGCGAGGAAGTGATCTCCGTCGAAGATGCAACGATTCGTATCGACAGGAGTTCCTTTCCAGTGGTTTATAGTCCAAAGCTTCATCAAAAAGTCATCTTCGATCCGGATAACCGCATTCCTCCCGCCTTGCGAACGCGGCTGGGTGAGCCGAGCATCGCTCTGCCCGTTCTGTCGTTACGGGAGGGCGCGTCGCTATACGAGGCGGTGCGCGATCTCCTGTCACGTCTAGGCTACCAAGTACTGCCGGCGGAACGACCTGTCGTCCTCCATGTCGGGAGCATCGCCTTTGAAGCCAAAGGGTCCTGGATGGCTCTGGCCCCGGAGGAAAATAATAAACCGCAAGAGATTTTCGTCATCACGGTTTCGAACAAAGCGGAGGAGATCCCGGAATACCTTAGAACCGAATTGTCACGCAAAGGATTACACATTCGAAACATCTCAACGGCCATTTTAGCGCCGGTGTCGACAGCCGGGGTGTCCCGAGAAATCCAGGAATATAAAGATGAAGTAAAGCACTGGCCCGGCGACGATAAAGAATTGGTGGATAGCCTGTTGTCGGCATGGGGGATCCCTTTTGGCGTCGGGGATACTCTGTCGATTGAATTGCGGGACGGCCTGCGAGTGGATGTGAGAAGCGATCGAACATTTGAGACGGCAGGACGGCGCACCGCTGTTTTCTTTGGTCGCTTGGAGCCGGAAATCAAGAAGGCGCTGCAGGAAAAGAGCGGCCTAAAGACGATCGAAATGGAGTTGACGAACCTTTCACGTAAGGAAATTATTGGTCGTTTTCTGCGCGAACTCGGTGAGCCGGTTACCTATGGCGAACACCGCTTTGGGGCGGCCGACGGCGAAAACCGAGAGCGTCTAAATATCAAGGCGTCCGGGTTTCTTTTGTCGCGCAGAGGTATCTTTCTGACCGATCGGGAGGTTCCCGGTCCCTTGCACCGTTTCTTTTTTGAAAAGGGGCTGAATATAGTTTATTTTCATTAAAGCCGATCCCCTTCCTTATGGCCCCGCGTTCCCCACGCATGCGCCCGTAGCTCAACTGGACAGAGCATCAGACTTCGGATCTGAGGGTTGGGGGTTCGAATCCCTCCGGGCGCGCTAACAAACTTAACTACTTGCCTTCTCAGGTCTGATCTCCCGACTGGTTCCTGCTACCTTTGCTACCATGATGCTCACTTTGCCGCGGGGGTCCTCCTCCGGCCTGAGCCGTGGCAAACTTCCAAAGCAGGCTGGACAACGGGCAACCGCAGCAGTAAAAGAGCGGGCATGCGTCACAAAATCGTCGCCGTTTTGGTCGTCACGTTAGCTCTCGCCACAGTCCACCTCGCGGAGGCGCAGCAGCCGAGAAAAGTACACCGCATTGGATATCTCTCGGGCCGTTCCGGGGCGGGGCCTTTGGACGAAGTATTCAAAACCGCCCTGCGGGAGTTGGGCTACGTTGAAGGGAAAAACGTTACGTTTGCGTACCGCTGGGCCGAGGAAAAGTTGGATCGGCTTCCTGCACTCGCGGCCGAGTTGGTTCAACTTAAAGTCGATGTCATCGTAACGGAGACGACGCCTGCCGCACAGGCCGCCAAGAAAGCAACCACTGCAATTCCCATCGTGATGGCACTAAGTGGCGATGCCGTTGGGGTTGGACTCGTTGCGAGCTTGGCACGCCCTGGCGCAAACATCACAGGGCTGACCTTCATAGGCCCCGACGTGAGTGGTAAATGGGTCGAGCTACTTAAGGAAATGTCGCCCAAGACCTCTCGTTTGGCGTATCTGGCACATCCAGACCTGCCCCCTGAGATACTTGTCTTCAAAGCAATGCAGCCTGTGGCGCAGGTGTTGGGCATGACCATAAAGCTCGTGGAGGCGCGAAGTCAAAACGACTTCAAGCACGCGTTCAGCGAGATGAAGCAGGCGCGCGTCAATGGCTTGGTGGTGAGCCCGGGTATAATTTATGTTCAGAATCGTAAACTGATCGTGGACTTCGCTGCGCAACAGCGCCTCCCTACAATCTATGGACGCAGCGATTTTGTCGATGCCGGTGGTCTTGCGTCCTACGGAACCAGCTTCCCCGACTTATACCGCCGTGCCGCGGTTTACGTTGACAAGATCCTGAAAGGGACCAAGCCCGCTGACCTCCCCGTCGAGCAGCCGACTAAGTTTGAATTCGTCATCAACCTGAAAGCCGCCAAGCAGATCGGCCTTACGATTCCGCCAACCGTGCTGGCGCGGGCGGACAAGATCATCAAGTGAGGAGGCGCCCCCTTACCTCCGTGGCGCCGTGGCAAACTTCCGAGCGAGCCGCTCCCCTTGATTCTGCTGGACAACCGGCAACCGCAGCAGTAAAAGAACGGGTATGCAGTACAAAGCCCTCGCCGTTTTACTCGTCAGTTTAACTCTCCCATCAATCCATCTCGTGGAAGCGCAACAGCCAGCGAAAGTTTACCGTATGGGCGTTCTGATTTCTGCTTCGCCTTCCATTGCATCGCGGCGCATTCAGGCATTTCAGCAGGGGCTCCGTGAGCTTGGCTACGTTGAAGGAAAAAACATCA
>DASTOD010000811.1:0-16752 GCA_035762645.1 Binatia bacterium
GTGTTGACGCCGTATCTTTCCTTTAACAGCCCGCGCAGCCAAACCGTAATGGCTGTCCGATACTGGCGAGTCCCGATCTTCTTACCCTCCAGATCTCTCGGCAACGCAATTCCCGAATCCACGCGGCAAAAGATCGAACCATAAACCGGTTTTCGTTTGGAAAAGATCGGCAGCCCGATCAGTTCCCAGCCGGCGTCTATCGCGGGTAGAAAATACCCCAAATTCAGATCGCACAGGCCAAAATTCCCCTCCCTGAGCTGAGGATTGTCGCTAAACACCATCGATGAGGTTTTCGCCGGCTTCAGCTTCACGCCATCGATAGCGACCTTGCCCTCAAAGAGCGGCATCGTGATATCATAACGCATCTCGGATAAATCGATTTCTAACAGATCGGGCGTTGCCATTGCCTTTATCTCCCGCGCATTGCAGACTTCCAATACTCTCCTCGCGATACTTACCGCTAGGTGCTCAGGTCGGTAAATACTGCAGCCAAATATTGACTGTCAAGATTGTTGTCATATCCAGTGGAACTCAGGGCTTCGCCGCTCTTCTCTGTTCCTCGTCGCGCATTTCTCTGCGTAGGAGCTTTCCTATTTTGGATTTCGGCAGCATGTCCCTGAATTCGATATAATCTGGGACTTCGTACGGCAGAAGTCTTTCGCGGCAATGCCGGGTGAGATCGTAAGAGGTCACACCCCGGATATCCGCCTTCAGGATCACGAAGGCCTTGACTTGCTCGCCGGCTTTGGTATCCGGGACGCCCACGACGCAGGCCGCGACGACTGCCGGGTGGTCCTGCAGAACCGATTCTACTCGCGCGGCGGAGACGCGGTATCCCTTGTGCTTGATAAGATCTGCCCTTCGGTCAATGAATTCAATCTCGCCGTCCGCGCTCATTTTGACGTGATCGCCGGTTCGACACCAGGTTCTGCCATCAACCTCGACGAATGTCTCTTTGGTTTCCGCGGGATTTTGCAGATATCCCTTCATCACATACGAGTAATCGGAGCTCACGAGCAACTCACCTGCTTCGCCGGGAGGCACGGGCTGCTGCGCTTCCGGATCGAGCACTTTGGCCAGGCGCGTCGGTATGAGGCGACCCACGCTACGAGGCGCGGGCTCCTGCGCCGGTGAAGTCACCGATATGCAGACGCACTCGGTGGAACCATAGACTTGATAGATCGGGATGCCGACTTTCTCGGTCCATCGGGAAGAAACTTCCTCGGGAAGAGCGTCACCCGCGCTCCAGCAAAATTTGAGACTCCTCAAATCGTAAAAATCCAGGCGGTCGTTTTCTAGAATCAGCCGATAGAGGCTGGGCACCCCGGCGAGAAGCGTTCCCCGGTAGTCCTGCACGGCCGCCGATACGGCATCGACGTTCGGCTTTGGAGCTATGACCACCGTGTTTCCCAGGTGCAGCCCGACCGCGAAAACCATGTCCTGCGAAAACATATGAAAGAGCGGCAGCGGCATGACCAGCGTGTTGTCTGCTTCTTTGATGCAGCTCCGATAGACTTCCCGGATTCCGACAATGCCGCTCAGAAGCTCCAAATGGCCGTGTGGAACTCCCTTGGGAAAGCCGGTGGTTCCGCCGGTGTAGAGGAGGTGAGCGATATGGCTTTTTGGATCTATGGCCAACGGCGGCGGCGTTGGAGGATATTTTCGGATCAGCCGCCGGAAAAACAACACGGTGCTTTCACGGCTCACGGACCCTTTCATGAGCTTGTCAAAAACTTTGCCGAAAACTCTCTTACCCAGGGGAAGCAAGTCGGCAATCCGCGTTACAATAACCTGCTCGATGTTAGTTTTGGGCAGAACTTCCTTGACATAGCCGAAATTGGTATCGGCGCAGACGATCATCTTCGACCGGGAGTGATTCGCCAAATAGGTGAGTTCATACGGTGGATAGATCGGAGAGACTGGAACCGGGACGGCGCCGATTTTTTGCAGCCCCATATAGGCGATCAGCCACTGTGGCGAATTCGGCAGATAGATCAGCACTCGGTCATGCGCTCGGATGCCCAAGCCGCTGGCGGCGGCGGCGAACCGATAGGTGAGCTCCCTCAATTTGCGGTAGCTAAATCGGGTCCCTAAGAATATCAGAGCGGTCCTCTCCGCGTATTTCTCCGCGCTTGCCTCAAAGGCCGTGAGGATTGTCTTTTCCTCTTCGATCATCTTGTTGAGGGATGAGTTCATCGTGCGAAATGTACAAATGCTAGGGCTCACAGCCCAAAATAGGCCGATCTCACGTGCGGGTTATTCATTAGATCCTTACCCGCTCCTTCCAGAGTAATGGCTCCGCTTTCAATCACATACCCCCGATCGATGATCGGGAGAAGCGGACGCGCGTATTGGTCGGCGACGAGAACGGTGATTCCCAATTGCCCGATGGTCCGGATGGCTTCAATCACCTTGAGCTGTAAAGCGGGAGCCAGGCCCAGGAGCGGCTCATCCAACAGAAGCAGGTCAGGCTTGGCCATCAGCGCTCTGCCGATTGCCAGCATCTGTTGCTCGCCGCCGCTGAGAAACCCCGCAGTGCGATTGCGTAATTCAGCCAAAATCGGAAAGAGTCGCCAGACGTATTGAAGCGTTTGCCGCGCCTCGGAACGGGTTCGCAAGGTGGCGCCAATTTTCAGGTTTTCCAGCACGCTGCTTTCCGGAAAGATGCGCCGGCGCTCAGGGCAGAGAACAATCCCTTCCTTGACCCGCTGGCTCGGCTTGAGATCGCTAATGTCTCTACCACGATAGCGAATCTGTCCCATGACGGTAATCTTCTCGCCGCCTCGTCTCTCTTCCTTGAGCTTCCGATCGAGGATAATACCCGAGATCGTATACATCAGCGTCGATTTTCCGGCGCCGTTCGAGCCCAGGACGCCAACGATCTCCGACTCGCGCACCTCCAGAGTTACGTTGTTGACGGCCAGGCCGTTCTCGTAGAAGACCATCAGGTTTTCGATGGAAAGCATCAGCTCTCAGGCATTGGAGTAGTGGAGTACTGGAGTATTGGATTGATGCAACCTATCCTTCCATTACTCCAACACTCCTTTACTACAATTCCGGCTCCGCTAGAGCTCCGCGCCGAGGTAGGTTTCTTTTACCGTACTGTTCTCGACGATTTCGCTCGGCGATCCCTCGGCGATCTTTCGACCCCGATCCATGACAACGATTTTGTTCGCCAGTCGAAAAAGCTCCCTCAGCCGGTGCTCCACCATGATCAGCGTCATGCCCCGGGTCTGAAGCTTCTCGATAAGAGGCACCATGCTGCCGACCTCTGAAGCGCTCAGGCCGGAAAAGAGCTCGTCGGTCATCAGCAGGTCCGGTTTGAGCGCCAGGCAGCGAGCCAGCTCGAGCCTGCGCAGGTAGCCGTGGGGAAGAGTCGAAGCCGGCTTGTACGGAACGTACGAGTCCCGTTCGAATCCGACCTCTTCGAGGAGATCCAGAGCGACGGCATCGCGGTCGCCCCAGCGGCCGCCTTCGGTGAATTTTCTGATCCTGGGAGAGTAGAGCGGAACGATAAGGTTCTTAAATGCCGGAAGATTGTGAAAAGGCCGCACGGTCTGGAAGGTGCGCGCAATTCCCAGGCCGGCAATCCTGTGTGGCGGCAAGCCGGTGATGTCTCTGTCCTTGAACCTGACCTGCCCGGAGCCGGGCTTGGCAAAGCCGCTGATGATGTTGACGGCCGTGGTTTTTCCGGAGCCGTTCAATCCGATAATTCCCAAGACATCGTTCTCGGCCACCGAAAAGCTTATTCCATCCAACGCCTTGATGCCGCCGAAACTCTTCGACACTTCGCTAACAGTCAAGAGAGGCATGCTCGGCTCTTATGTGAACCCTGGAACGATTTGAACGTCTTGAACCGTTTGAACGCTTCTATCTTAGACTTCGACCCATCGCTCAACCTGTTCGTATCTTCTCTTCAGGTAACTCAGCAAACCTTCGGGCTTAAAGAGGACGAGCGCCACTAGAAGAAGACTGTACGACACAATTCTCAGCGTTCCGAGATCTCGCAGCATCTCGGCCAACGGCACCAGGATAAAAGCGCCCACCACCGGTCCCGCCAGAGTGCCCATTCCTCCCACCACGGCGCAAGCAATGGGTAGGATAGACAGATCGAGTGAGAAAGCGGAGAGTCCGACGAACATGTAAAGGTGCGTGAAATAGGCCCCGGCAAATGCGCCCAGAGCGGCGCCGATCCAGAGCGCAATGAGCTTGTGCGAAGTGACGTTAACGCCTGAAGCTCGCGCCGCCTGGTCGTTGTCGCTGATTGAGCGGAGCACGAGTCCAAGATCGGTCGTCATGAACCGGCGCAAACCGAAGCCGCAGCCGAGCAGAAAAATCAAAACGAGGTAGGTCTCCACCCAGGCGTTGGGAAATGAGTCTATGCCGACGAGGCCGTCCGTGCCGCCGACGATGGCGGTTGCCTCGATGACGCGCGCGATCAGGAGCGGATAGACGAGAGTCGTCATCGCAAAGTAGATTCCCCGTAGCGGCAGGCAGGGAGCCAGCAGGGCGGTACAAAACGAGGCGCCTAACACGGTCGCCAGCGCCAGCGTCAGAATGGGCGACAATCCCAAGTGCAGATTGAGGAGGCCGGCGATATAGGCGCCCACGCCAAAAAACAAAGCCTGCCCCAAGGAGACCAGGCCGGTGGACAACGAGATAAAGTCCCAACTGAGGGCGAGCAACGCATAAATCGCGGTTATGATCACGACTCTCTCGCCGTAGGCACCGGGCGATAAGAGCGGCATCAACAGCACAAGCAGCGCTGGAAAAATCCGCGGCACGGCGACGTAAAGCATGTTCCAGATGGAGCTCAGCGCGTAGATGTCATCGGTAAGCACTTTGATCGGCCTATCGATTCGTTCGAGTCGCCGGGCCATGATTTTAACGGGGCGGTGAAAAAGCCTGATACTTTTAGACCCGCTCCTCCAGTTCCTTTTGTTTTCCGAACAGCCCCGAAGGTTTCACGATCAAAGTGACGAGGATTGCAAGCAGAGCGACAATCATCTGGTAATGGGGCCCCAGGTAAGCCACGGTCAAGATCTGCGCGTAGCCGATGAGCAGGCTCGCGACGATCACACCAGCCGTGCTCTCGAGCCCGCCCAGAATACATACAGCGATGGCAGAAACCAGAATATTCGCCCCCGACTCGGTGGCAATGAAGCTTAGAGGGAGCAGCACGATGGCCGAGAGTCCTACCAGTGCGGCGCCGAGGGCAAGGCTCCAAGTCGCCATGAGATCAGAATCGATGCCCAACATCATTGCCGCCTGTTCATCCTGGGCCATCGCGCGAAAGGCAAGGCCGACGCGCGTGTGATGCGTCACAAGCCACAGAATGAAGACGAGCGTCCCGCCGATCACAACCACCGCCAGTCGTTGAGTATCCACGGGGACACCGAGGAGCGTCACGCCGCCACGAAATAGAGGCGGAAGGCTGTAGTTGGAGCCGAAAAAGCCAAAAAAGCGCAGCGCTTCCAGCGCGGCAGTGCCGAGAGCGAAAGTCACGATAATTTCCAAAAGAGGCATGCCGCGCACTCGGATAAGTGCCAGACGATAAATCGACGCGCCGATTACGCTGATCAAAACGACAGCCAGAAAGACGGCGAGGTAGTAATTCAGTTGGACGCGGTTCAGAAGCAGCCAGGCGGCAAAGCCGGTCACCACATAAAGCGCGCCGTGGGAAAAGTTGGCGACGCGGCTGATGCCGTAAGTTAGCGAGAAGCCAAGCGCGATCAAGGCCAAAGCAACGCTGTTGATCAACCCATAAATTATCAGGGATGGCACCATACCTTACTTGGTTGCGCCCTTTGACGGACTCATCAGGGGAGGTATCCGGATCTTGCCCATGGCGATCGTCGCCGGCCAAGTGACGACCCGTTTTCCATCCTGCCACTGGAACCATGTGCCAACCGCGCCTTCTTTTGGATTGTAGCTGGGGATCACCTGGTGCGTCTTCGGATCGAAGGCGATCTTTCCGTAGACGCCTATCAGATCGGTCTTTTCCAGCGCGGCGACCAGCCGATCCGATTCCAGGGAACCCGCCCGCCTGATAGCGTCCGCCAGGACATAGACAGCGGTGTAGCTGCTCGAGGTTCCATAGCCTTCGGGCTCGACCAGCCAGCGCTTCTTGTAGGCCTCGTAAAACTTCATGGTCAGCGGGGTCGCATTAGACGGCGCATTGCCCGCGTTGGCCGGCGAAGCGACCCAGTAGGCTACCGCTCCGTCCGTGTTGGCCCAACCTCCTGGCTGTTCGACGGCACTGGAGATCCCCGCGATGGGGAGGGCGGGAATTTTCAAATCCTTCCACTGCTTCACCAAAATCGCGATTTCCGGATGGTCCATCCATACGAAGAGGATCTGCGCCTTCTGGTCTCTCGCCTTCAGCAGCCCGGTCGAGTAATCCAAAGCGCCCGTAGGATAAACTTCCGAGCCCAACACCTTCCAGCCTTTTGATCCGAGAGTCTTGCTCACGATGTCGCTAATCGCCCGAGCATGAGCAACGTCCTGCACCATGATAAAAATTTGATCGAAGCCGTGCTCTTGCTTGAGACTCTCGAACAAATCTACGGCCTCTTTAGCCAGCTGTCCGGCCTCGCTGGTGATCCTGAAGAGGTATTTGTACTTACTGTAGTTTTCCCCGATCCTTCGGTGGTAAGCGGGAGTTAATGAGCCGGTGGTTAAAATCGACACTTTTTTGTGCTTGGAAATGAGATCCATGGCCGCCAAGGCCGCCTCGGAGCGGACCGGCCCTCCCATAAGCACATCCGCTTTCTTTTCAAGAATGAGTTTTTCGACGACCAGCATCGCCTCGGAGAGAGGAACGCCCGGCTCGAGATCTCTGGTATCGAGCACCTCGAGTCTGAAAGGCCGGCGCGCGTTTCCCACCTGAACGCCGCCTTTCGCATTGATCTCTTCCACGGCGAGAAGCATTGCCCTTTGCGCATCCCAACCGTACAAATACTGCGTCGATAGGGGCGCCCCGATCACAATCGGCTGACCCTTCTGCTGCGAAAAGGCGCTCGCGGCAGCGAGTAGAACACACCCAGCGGCCAGGCCGGTCATCAATAATAGCCGAAATGTTTTCATCTTCATCGTGACGGTCTCCGGTTAAATGCTGCAATTACGTAAGGAGGCATCTCTTCTCTATCCGTTTTTTCAGCGGCCAGGCAAAGGGTCGGGGCCGGCGAGCTTCTTATACAGCTGAACGACCTCTTGGTCGCGCGGCAGTTCCTTGATCGCGCGCTCCAGTTCCTCGCCGTCAAGGGGCGCGGGACCGTCGCCCATAAGCTTTTTAAACTCTACGGGAAATCCCGGATCCGCCAATGCCTTGCGCATGGCCTCCCGGATGATCTGGACGCGCTCCTTGGGCGTTCCTGGAGGAAAGATGTAGGGCCAGCGCGGATACTGGAAGGCCCGGAACATGTCCAGCAGCTTTCGCTCGGTCTCCGACTTGGCAAAGGTTCCCAGTTCGGGCAAGTGAGCGAATGACGGATGATGACGGCCTTTCGGAACGGTAAGGGTAGTGTGCAAGTGGACCAGTTTTTTTTCGATCCACTCAGGCTGCTCTATAACAAATCGGGCGGCTCCGGTCGCGTGAGCATCCAGCTCGCCGCGCGTGAGTGCTATGTAAATTTCAGGGCCGGTAAAGCCGGTCACGAACCTGGGCTCTTTCAAATTGAGCAGATAGGCGACGAAGCGCGCTGTTACATAGACGGGATGCCCGACCGCGTGGGCGCCAAACCTGAGACCGCCGGCGGCTCGTAGCTTCTCGAGCGTATCCAACCCTTTGTCGCCCTTGGTATAGAAGACATAGGGATCGCCGCTATCGGTCGACCCGAGGTAAATAAACTTATCGAGATCGTATGCAGTCCCCGGTAGGCCCAAGATCGGCCCCACCACCAGTCCCGCGCCAATCGATCCTATAGTCAATCCGTCGGCCCGGGTAGAACTGTAAATGCCGTTGGCGGCTTTTCTCCCGGCGGCGCCTTCTATAAACTCGACAATTAATTTGGGCTTTCCGGGAATATATTTTTCCAGAAACGGCACAAGCGCTCTTGTCTGGAACTCTCCCGAACCTCCGGGACCGCCGCCGCGAATTATTTTGATTGTTTTCCCCTTATAGAAATCGGCTTGGGAGAACGCGGTGACTGCCGGCAGAGTAGCCCATAGCCCGAGCGACATCCCGCAGATAAGAGCGTAAAGCGCCAATCCGTTAACTGTTTTCATGAATCCCTCCGGCGAAGTAAGTTGAGACATTCAAGCTGCACTTTGTTGTCAAGCTTGGTTAAGCCCGTGTCAATCCACCATCCCAGGAAATCCGGCACATCGTCACGACTCCTACGAACTGGCTTAAGTTTTATTGCGCCGCACCTTACACCGCAAGCGCCAGCCCGGTTTTTTCCAATCCTGAATATACACAGGATCGGGAGCAGCAAATCGGCGCGCAACAAAATCAAATGAATGAAAGTGCAACCGGAAGTGACACGGCCGGGTTCGAAATGAAACCTGAGGATGTGAAACAGGGTCAGCAGGCATTGAAAGACCAGGGGCATGATCCTGGGCCGCTCGACGGCGTTCTTGGCCCCAGAACAGAAGCGGCGTTAAGGTCCTTTCAGGAGTCCTCCGGACTGGAACCAACCGGACAATTCGACCATGAAACGATTGTACTGCTTGAGATAGAGATGGAGCCGTCCGAGCAGGCAAGCCAACGGGAAAGTTCTACTCGGCAAGAACGGTCAACCGATGCGCCAGAAAGTTCGTCTAGCAGCTAAGTCAGGCGAACCTGACCCGCATCAATAATCGAAGCGTTTGTGTTGTACACAGGGGAGAGCTTAGCAGCTCTCCCCTTTTTTTGCCTTTCCAGCCTCGTTCGATTTGACAGCCCACCCGTTAGTTCGATAATTTCCGCCGCCTGGCGAACAGACAAAGGAGGCTTGCAATGGCAAAGAAGACGCTCAATCCGCAAGGCATGCCGGTTCCGCGCGGCAGCTACTCTCAAGTGGTCATTTCCAAGCCGGGTCGGGCGGTGTTTATCGCCGGCAATACCGCAAGCGATCCGAACGGGAACGTAGTCGGGCTTGCCGATGTTCGTGCTCAGACTCGGTATATTCTCGAAAAGATAAAGACGGGGGTCGAGGCGGCCGGCGGCACGTTGCAGGATATCGTTTCGATGCATGTGTTCACGACCGACGCGCGCTACCATGCCGCTGTTAACGAGGTCCGGCGGGAGTTTCTGGGAAGCGATTTTCCGGCGAGCACCATGGTTCAGGTCGTCGCGCTGGCGCGGCCGGAGCTGCTCCTCGAAATCAACGCGATCGCGATCGTGCCTGAATCTTCGGTTAAAGACGACTGAGCACCGGTTCTGCTATCGACACTACTTCCAGCCGGCCGGCTCGTAGCCTCTTTCGCGCAGGCAGCGGTCGACAAATCTCCTGTAAGCGGGATCCGGCGGCTTAGAGGCAAACAGTCCGCGCAAAAAAGCCGATGTGAGGCTCGCCGCCGCACCGCCCGCTGCACCGGCCGCGGCACCTTGGCCGGCGCGACCGACCACTGCGCCCCCGGCACCACCCGCGGCGGCGCCAACCGCGGAACTCGTCACGGTATCGGCGGCCGCGGTCCCTTGGGGACTCTCCCCACGCTCGCTTGATGACATTTCGGCAAGCCTCATGCAATCGTCTACTTCCTGTTCGGCGACGCTGGATCCCACGCGCATCAAATGCGTGTTTGGCGAAAGCACCGGCCTCTGAGTGGCACATGCGGAGAGCCCGATCGAGAGCGACAAAATCACAATCGTCTGCAGAATTATTTTTTCCATGGACTAAAACATCCTGCCCCCAAAACTCGCAACTGCTGGCTTCATTTAAGCTCAT
The DNA here is from genome assembly GCA_035762645.1 of Binatia bacterium. Taxonomy (GTDB): domain Bacteria; phylum Desulfobacterota; class Binatia; order UBA9968; family UBA9968; genus DASTOD01. The sequence continues at coordinate 9,870 of DASTOD010000811.1, forward strand.
CTCGTGACGAATCGCCTGATCAACGCTTCGAGCGCCGTGCAGAGGTTCCGAACAGCGAGCCAAGCACACCGCGCATGATCTCCCGGCCCAGCTGGCTGCCTATCGCTCGCACGGCGCTCTTGCCAAAAGCGTTCAGAAGGTCGCCAGCTTCGGACTGCCAGGTTTTTTCGCCGGGTGCTTGCCCGGCTTGTGGAGTCCGGGCCTTAAGCATTTCGTAAGCCGAGTCGCGGTCCAGGGGTTTTTCGTAATGTCCAAAGAGACTCGACTGCTTGATGATGACCTCGCGTTCGGTTGACGTTAATGGCGCCAATTTGCTTTGCGGCGGGTAAACCAGAGCGCGGTCGACAATGCCGGGCCGGCCGTGATCGTCAAGCAATGAAACCAGCGCCTCCCCTACGCCCAGTTCAGTGATCGCCGCCTCCACATCGATCTCGGGATTGGGGCGAAACGTCTGCGCCGCAGCTTTCACGGCCTTCTGGTCGCGTGGCGTAAATGCTCGTAGCGCGTGTTGCACGCGATTACCCAACTGCCCGAGCACAACATCAGGAACGTCAAGCGGATTCTGCGTGACGAAATAGACGCCGATCCCTTTTGAGCGGATCAATCTAATGACTTGTTCTATTTTATCGAGCAACACGTTTGGCGCATCGGTGAACAACAGATGGGCCTCGTCAAAAAAGAAAACCAACTTCGGTTTTTCCGGATCGCCGACTTCAGGCAGCCGTTCGAACAGTTCAGCCAGAAGCCACAGGAGGAAGGTGGCGTAGAGCTTCGGCGCGTGGATGAGTCTTTCGGCAGCGAGAATGTTGATTACCCCGCGCCCGCGACTGTCTGTCTGGATCATGTCGTCGAGATCGAGCGCCGGCTCGCCGAAAAATTGCTCGCCGCCCTGACTTTCCAGTTCCAACAGCGCCCTTTGAATCGCGCCAACGCTCGCAGCCGAGACATTGCCGTACTGGGTCTTGAATTGAGCCGCATTGTCACCAACGTGCCGCAGCATTGCCCTCAGGTCTTTTAGATCGAGCAGCAACATCCCATTATCGTCTGCGATCTTAAAAACCAAATTGAGCACCCCGCCCTGGGTGTCGTTAAGATTGAGCAGACGCGCCATCAACAACGGTCCCATCTCGGAGATCGTCGTGCGTACCGGGTGGCCTTGTTGGCCGAACAGGTCCCAGAAAACGGTTGGGTAGGCGGCGTACTGAAAATCTTTTACCTGGAGTTTCGCGACGCGCTCGTCGATTTTGGTATTCTCTTGGCCGGGCGCCGCCGTCCCCGAGACATCGCCTTTGACATCCGCCATGAACACCGGCACTCCGATACGGCTCAAATTTTCAGCGATCACACGGAGAGTGACGGTTTTTCCGGTACCGGTCGCCCCGGCGATGAGGCCGTGACGGTTGGCCATTCGAGGGAGCAAGAGGTGAAGCTGGCTGCCTTTCGCAATGGGTATTCCGTCAGACATCCGGGACCTCCTTTATCGTATTGTACTCTCATGGCCGGCGGGTATGGGCCGCAGCCAACCTGACGATGGGCATCGTGCGCAATATATAAACCACCTGGAACGCGAATTAAAGGTAACGACTACACGCCGCGGCGGAGGAACCGTGGGCTAAAAAAAGACCCCCGAATTCTTCACCAGCCAGCAACGATCTACCGCTCTGTTTGCACTTCTAGCCGCTTTCAATGATCAGGGCGCCGTAATCACAGCGGATTGAAGTGAGATTGGTACGAAGCCGTAGACCTTTTTCTTGTACAAAAGAATCCACATCAAATAAAAGCGTCTCATCCCGAATTTCCAGCAGAGGCATCGCGGCGGCGATCGAATCTAAAAGATAGCTTTTGATCATTCCGAGGCTCAGCGGGCCGGCTTTTAACTCCTCGAGTCGCGCGGCTATTTTCCCGCCGGCGATTGAGATTCGCCACAGAGTTTCAAACGGAATTCGGATGGCCGTCTGGTACGTGCCACTAACGCGGATTCCCGCCGGAACAAGACTGATACGCAAATCGCCTATCCTATCGCCCCGCGGCACGATTCGGCATGCCAGTTCGTTCAAATCGGCTTCACTCGCAAACAACCTGAGCGCTTGAATCTCCATTGATCCGGATTCTAGCCAAAGATATTTGAAATCTTGAGATTGGAAATACTATGTCTCGCGCAAAGGCGCAAAGGACGCCAAGGTGACGGGTCGAGGCCTGTCATCCCGAGCGAATGCGAGGGATCTGAGAAAGATTTCTCCCGTTGGTCGAAATGACAACTGTTCTTTCTTTGCGTGCTTGGCGTCTTGGCGCGATAACCTCTTTTGTCCCTTTCGCCGGAGGCACAACTGTTAGGAATAAATTTTTACACCCGGGGATGTGGGATTCTAGCAAGCTGCGCTGGAGATGCGCCAGACTCTCCAACTGAAGCAGCTCTGGACCAAAAACCTTGACAACCCGAAGCGGAGCCAAGACAATCACGACTTCTAGACGGAGGGCTTATGGATTTGCGAAAGCTGGTGTTGGGTTTGACCGCGGTTTCCCTGTTAGTAGGGCTTTTATTGGTTTGTTTTGCGCCAGGCGGCTGGTTCAACAGAGGAGAGACGGAGAAGGCTGCGGTAAAGACGCCACTCGGCTCATTCGAGATTACTGCGCACGAAACCAAATCCTCGGTTTGGCCGACTGTGGGTTATGTATTGCTCGGCATCGGAGCCGTTGGAGCGGTGGCGTTCATATCCATGAAACCCCAGCAGGGCTCGACGTAAAATTATTCGCCGGCCGGCAAGGATAGGGACGAGACTGCCGGAGCGAAAGCAAACCGGTACCCGATTATCGGATCTCGCGTAGTTTCCCATACTCTTCGGCAGCGTAGCCCGCAACGCTTCTGGCTCTTGACGCGCGCCGTGGAACCGCACTATCAGTCAAACATAAACGAAACCCACGGACAGGCATTTCCATGATCATCATCGACTCGCAAGTCCACATCTGGGGACCCGAGACTCCCGACAAGCGGTATGTGACAGAAGACGCATCCAAGCCGCATCGCGAAACCCCGTTGGGGTACGAGGAACTGCTCCGGGTGATGGACGCCAACGGCGTGTACCGGACGATTTGCGTGCCGCCCACATGGGAGGGATTCGGGAATGATGTCTCGCTGGAGGCGGCGCGGTTATACCCCGATCGCTTTGCGGTCATGGGCCGCCTAGCCATCAACCGGCCCGAAAGCCGCGCTCTGATCCCCGGGTGGAAAAAACAGCCCGGCATGTTGGGCATCCGCATGACCTTTCACCAGGGCCGGCCAGAACTTTGGCTCGAAGACGGCACCGCGGATTGGTTTTGGGACAGCGCCGAACGCTACGACGTCCCCGTCATGGCTTTTGCGCCGCAAGCCGTGCCGAAGCTCGGGGAAATCGCCGAAGGCCACCCGGGACTGCGCCTGATCGTTGATCACATGGGTCTCAGCTCGGCGCTCCGGGGCAAACCGCTTGGGCCCGCGGTCGACAATCTGGTCAAGCTGGCTCGATTGAAGAATACCGCCGTGAAAGTTTCGGCTTTACCGTCTTACGTCGACGAGCCATATCCCTTCCCAACTCTCCACCCGCTCATCCGGCGCGTGGTCGATGCTTTCGGGCCGGAGCGCTGTTTCTGGGGGACAGATCTGTCGCATCTTCCATGTCCGTACAAACAAGCGGTGACGCTTTTTACGGAGGAACTGAGTTTTCTCTCGACATCAGACAAAGAGTGGATCCTGGGACGCGGCATCGCCGAATGGCTCAATTGGCCGCTGCCTTCTTAGCGTAATTCACCACCGGCCCCCCACCTCTTTCCTCCTCCGCGCGGCGCGGGGGAGGTGAAGGATGAAGGAGGGGGATGCATGGAAGTACTCGTGAAGAAGCTTGTCTATATCCTTGCCCTGCTTTCGATGGTCCACCCTGCCTGCGCCGTCGCCCAGGAGACGACGCTCCGCTTCGTCGGCTGGAAATCGGAGGCGCCGCTGGTTTGGGACGAGGTGGTTCGCGACTTCGAGCGGCAAAATCCCGGAGTCAAAATCATCCGGGAGATCGGCCCCCATTCTTCGACACAATTTCATGACCTACTCACCCAGAAGCTCAGAAACCGGGATACCACGCTCGATGTTTTTTTTATGGACGTCATCTGGCCGGCAGAGTTTGCTTCGGCGGGCTGGGCATTGCCGCTGGATCGTTACTTCACGGCAACCGAACAAGATAAATTTCTCCACCCTCCGATTTTAGCCAACCGCTATCAACGGCAAATATTTGGCGTGCCGCTGTTCATTGACGCGGGACTCCTCTACTACCGAAAAGATCTGCTTGCCAAGCACGGGCTTTCTCCGCCGCGCACCTGGCCGGAGCTGGTCGAGCAGGCACAAGCCATTTTACCGCGCGAGAGAGATCCGAATCTCGTCGGCTTTTCCGGCCAGTTCAAACAGTACGAGGGTCTTGTCTGCAACATGATGGAATATATTCTGGGCAACGGCGCAGCGCTCTGGGACGATAAGCGGCTGGTGAGCATGATCAACCAGCCGCCCGCACTGGAGGCGGTCCGCTTCGTTCGCGACCAGATTATCGGCCGGATCGCCCATCGCGGCGTCCTCGCGGACGAAGAACCGGAATCTCTCGCGCTTTTCACTCAGGGTCGCGCGATCTATCACCGCAACTGGCCCTACGCCTGGAAAGTGGTCAACGATCCTACGGAGTCGAAAGTGGCCGGAAAAGTCGGCATGATTCCGCTACCCTCCTTTCCCGGGAATAAAGGGATAGCCACGCTCGGTGGGTGGCAGCTTGGCATCAGCCGTTTTTCGACAAAACCGGAGCTCGCCTGGCGCTTCATCGAGTTTATGACGAGCCCGCCCGTACAGAAGCGCATCGCACTTTCCACCGGGCGGGCGCCGACGCGCGCCGCGCTTTATAACGACCCGGAGTTGTTGGCGAAAATTCCTCAACTGAAATCGTTCTTCGAGGTTTTCAAACGGGCGGTGCCGCGGCCGACGACGCCGGTCTATGTCCCGCTTTCCAACATCATGCAGCGCTATTTTAGCTCGGTCTTGGCGCTGCCGAATACGGACATCGACGGGCGCGCGGCTCTGGCTGCAAGGGACATGAACCGCGTCTTGGATCTGTTGCGCGACAAGGCCGCTCCATGAAAAGCTCCTACCGTCTGGCGCTGCTGTTTCTTCTACCGAGTCTGTTCTTTGTCACTCTCTTTACCCTCTACCCGATTTTCGAGTCGTTCCGGCTGAGTTTCTACAGGTTGATTCTGACACTGCCCTGGCTCGGACGAAAAATGGTGGGTTGGGAAAACTACACCGACCTCTGGACCGATCCCGTCGCAATTCAGTCACTGCAAACCACGCTAGTCTTTGTCGGCGTCACGATTCCCTTGGAGTTGCTGCTCGGGCTTGGCATGGCGCTGGTCATGAACGAAGTGTTTCGTGGAAGAGGGCTGCTGCGCGCGGTGGTTCTCATCCCCTGGGCGATCCCGACCGTGGTGTCCTCACAGATGTGGCGCTTTATATTTAACGATCGGTACGGTCTGTTTAATTTCGTATTATTCGGTGGCGAAACCTCACGCTATCTGGCGCCTCTCGCCGATCCCTACTTCGCGCCGACAGCGATCATCTTTGCGGAAGTTTGGAAAACCACCCCGTTTGCCGGATTGATCCTATTGGCGGGTCTCCAAACCATTCCCGACGAACTTTACGAAGCGGCAAGCATCGACGGAGCGTCGGCGTGGCAAAAATTTCGCCACATCACGTTACCCCTCATCAGGCCGGCGCTGCTTTTGGCCTTGCTTTTTCGCACCATCGATGCCCTGCGCGTCTTTGATCTGGTCTTTGTCATGACTCAGGGCGGCCCGGCGGACGCTACCAACGTCCTGCAGTTCTACGGGTACAAAAAAACTTTTGCAGAAGGGATGGTCGGTTACGGTTCCGCGATTGCCGTCGCGGTCTTTTTGCTCTCATTGATTCTCTCGTCAGCCTACCTGCGCATTCTGAAGGCGAGCCAGATGAAGGGAGCCGCCGGATGAAGCGCTCGATAACCTTGCTGATCTGTTCCCTCGCCATAGCGCTTTACTGTTTAATCCCGTTTCTCTGGTTTGTGCTCACGTCATGGAAGACTCCGGCAGAGCTTACGGCGATCCCGCCGAAGCTCATTCCCTCTTTTCATTTGGACTTTTATCAGTCGGCGTTGCAAAAGCATGGGCTGCTTCGATACATCGTCAACAGCGTGATCGTCGCCGGGAGCGCCACTTTGATCACGATCGCGATCAGCTCCTTGGCGGCTTACGCGATAGCCCGGTTTCGCCTCGCGTGGACCAACCTCTATCTGCTGGTGCTGCTCGCCATCTCGATGTTCCCGCAGATCGCGATTGCCGGCCCGGTCTGGAGCATTCTCAACACCATGGGTTGGCTCAACACCTACCAGGGTCTGGTGGCTGCCTACATCGCGCTCTCCCTTCCTCTGGCGATCTGGATTCTCACGACTTTTTTTCACGAGGTGCCCCGCGAGATCGAGGAGGCGGCGCTCGTCGATGGTTGTGGCCGGCTGCAGGCCCTCTATAAGGTGATTTTGCCTTTGGCCGCGCCGGGCATTTTAACGGCTGCTCTGTTGGTATTCATCCATTCCTGGAATGAATTTTTTTTCGCGCTCATTATCTTGACCGACCCGAACGTCCAGACGCTTCCCGTGGGGATCGCGCTTTTCCCGGGCGAGTACACCATGCCCTGGGGTGAGATCGCTGCCGCCTCTACGCTCGCGACACTGCCGTTAATCTTTTTGACTCTCCTCTTTCAACGGGGAATTATTCGCGGGTTATCGGCCGGCGCGGTGAAAGGCTAACAGGCTGATGAAAAAGGCCCATCTACCGATTGCCCTGAGCATGG
>DASTOD010000812.1:0-4346 GCA_035762645.1 Binatia bacterium
ACGTATCAAGCTTTGATTTCGGGAGACATCGACGCGACTTCTGGAGCGCCCACCGGACTGGTGCAATCCAATCTGCAAGGAGTGCCAGTGGTGTCGGTTGGGAGTTGGGACAACCTCGTGTCTTACACGATCGCGACACGAGAAAAGATAGACGATCTCGCCCAGCTGAGAGGAAAGAAAATCGGCGTGAATCGGCTCGGCGGCAAATCATCGCTGATTCTCCGCGTGATGCTGGAGGACGCCGGCCTCAATGCCATGAAGGATGTTACTTTGCTACAACTCGGCGGCTCTCAGGAGAGATTGGCGGCTCTCATGCGAGGAGGTATTGATGCGGCACCGGTGGATTTTGCCTTCGAGCCCAAAATGAAACAGATGGGTTTTTTTCTCGTTGCCGGCAAAAAGACACCGTTCATGAACGGGCCGATCGTCGTGAAGGCGTCTTCTTTACAGTCGAATCGACCCAAATGGGTGCGATTCGTCAAATCCTATTTGGAAGCGACCCACTACCTGACAACGAATAAAGAAGGTTCTATCGAAGTTTTACGGCGCGCGATCGCTATCGAGGATAAGGAATCGTTGGATCACACTTACGAGCGGATGCGGGCTCACGCGACGGTCGATCTGGTTCCGCCGGATGCGGCTGTCGAGAACTTGATAAAAATGATGGCTTATGTCGAAAAGCGGGCGGCGTCGATGGACAAGAGCAAACTCGCGGATTACTCGATAGTGAAGGAATTGCGGCAATCGACGGCGGTGCCTGCGAAGAAATAGATACGTACCAAGCGTTCTCGGTTTCGGGCCTCGTGGTTACCATAGGAACGGAGTTCGCTTAGAACAAGTGCGTACCACGAAGGCCACGAAGGGAGCAAAGTTTTCTCCTTTAATTAATTCTTACTTCGTGTGCTTCGTGCTTTTCGCGGTGAATAGCATCCGTTGGATATTCGGTAGGTCCATTGGATCGGAGTTCACCACGAATAATCCTGTCTAATCGCCTTGAACTCGCCCCTCCCGTGTGTCCAAAATAAAAGAGACGTATGGGTCGCGCCACAAACGCCCTCATGAAGCTTGGACGAGCTCGCGTGGCGCCTGTGGTGAAAATAACCGAAGGGAGGAACGACTATGGCGAGATATGGGAAGAAGGCGCAACAGAAAGTTAAGCAAGCGATGCGCGAACGAAAAAGGGGAACGCTCAAGAGCGGCCGATCCGGCAGACGAGTGAAGAGCCGGAAACAAGCAATCGCGATTGGACTCTCGCAGGCTCGCCGTTCCGGAGGCAAGGTGCCCTCCAGAAAATCTTCGTCGAAAAGGAAAAAGAAGTAGCTAGCTAGATTTTATGGTCGTCTAGAACCCGATCCCTTTCGTGCTGAGCCGGATTCGATAGATCGACGTTCCGCCCGTGATGTAGAGCGTCGAGCCGTCGTCGCCCCAAACGACGTTGGAGGTAGGCTTACCGGTTTCAATACTGCCGAGGTGAGTGCCGTCCTGAGCGAAAACGCTCACACCTCCAGGGCGGGCTCCGAAGAGATTCCCTGCGTTGTCGATTTTGAAACCGTCGGGGCCGAAAAAAGGCGGCTTCTTCCACTTGCCGGCGTCGGCAAACACGCGACCGTTCGTCACCGTCCCGGCCGAGTCTACATCGTAAACCAGCCAGGCGGATCGCTCGTAATTCACGTCCGAAACGTAAAGTTTTCTTTCATCTGGCGAGAAGGCAATCCCATTCGGGGCTTTGATGTCGTTGATCACCAGGGTGAGTTTGCCGTCCCTGGAAAAACGGTAGACGCCCTGGAATGGGAGTTCCTTGCGCGGGTCGTCAAACGCTTTGGGTAGACCGAAAGGCGGGTCAGTGAAATAGAGGTCGCCGTTGGATCTGAACACAAGATCGTTGGGGCTGTTGACCCGCTTGCCCTCGTAGCGATCAACGAGCGTCGTTTTCCGGCCGTTTTTCTCGAGCCGCGCGATGCGCCGGTCGCCGTGCTCCGCGAGCACCAAGCGGCCTTCCGTGTCGTACGCTAGCCCGTTCGATCCCGGCTCCGCTCCTTCAAAAGTCGCCTTGCCGGTGTATCCGCTGGGTTTTAGGAACAGGCTTACGCCTTTACCTTCCTGCCACTTGAACACCGAGTTGTTGGGGATGTCGGAGAAGAGTAGGTATCGTTCTTTGCGGTTCCAGACGGGTCCTTCAACCCATTTGTGGCCGACGGCGATCTTTTCGATCTTGACGTTGAGGGGCACGAGCTTGTCCATCCGGCGGTCGAGCCGCACAACCTGGACCCGATGTTCAGGGCGCTGCTGGGCGAACAAATCGGGGCCGGTAGAAGCAAACATAAGGACAACGATCAGTAGATTAAAAATGTTCCGAGACAAGATCATGATCAGCTCCTGTGGATGTTTCTAGTTACAAGTTTCAGGTTCGCTTCGCCGAACGACCAAGTAACATTCCCAAGAGGACGATATCTGTCACAATTGGCGTGAGCCATCTCCCAGTTGCTCCTTCTCGCAATCATGCCGTTTGGGGGCGATGCCGGTCGAATTTTCCCGGGAGCATATACAAGGGAAGAAGTAGAAGATAAATCGTCAGGCTGATCTCCACGCTCCAGAAGCAGAACAGCATGGTCAGGGTAATGGCCACCGGGACCCACAACATGCGGGATTGCACGGTCCGCCGATATTCGGCGGTGACAAAGGGAGCGAGCATGTCAGATTTTAAATTGACGTAAGTCCACTGGAGAAAGAGAATCCAACCGATGACCGCCAGATTGGCGCCAAATAAAAGCGGCGCGATGAAAGCCTCCGGAAAAGCATTCAGAACGCTGGTGGAAAAGGGGAGGAGAGAGACGAACATAAAAAAAACGATATTTAGCCAGAGCAGCGCCCGGTCCGCCCTCCGTATGGCGTGATACATGGTGTGATGCCCGACCCAGAAAACTCCCAGACTCACAAACGCGACTATGTAGCTCGCAAATTTCGGCCATAAGGCAAGAAGCGCCGGGACGACATCGACGTTGGGCGCCGTTTTTGGCAGATCGGGAACGTGGATCTCCAGGATGAGAAGAGTCATCACAATAGCGAAGATGCCATCGCTCAGCGCTTCAATCCTATTTTTCCCTATCTCAAATGTGGTCGTGTCAAAACTCATTGAAGCTACTCTGGGTTCTTAGTTCGCGACGGGAGTCTCCTGTCAGGTCTCGCCTTGTACGAGTCACTCCGACTTGGTTGCGGTAGCCGTGCTGTGTCACTTCCGTGTGGCAAGGTCGTGGTTCAGGCCGCCGGGCCGGATGCCGGGTATATTCAACGGCATACGATAGAGTGTTCCTTGCGCGGTCAGGTAGAGTGTCTTGCCGTCTTTCCCGCCCCAAGCCATGTTATGTGGGTGCTTGGGAGCCAAGATCGTCCCGAGATGTTTGCCTTGCGCGGAAATGACCCACAAGCCGCCGGGGCCCGAAACATAGAGGTTGCCCTGTTGATCGACTTTAATGCCGTCGATGGCATCTTCGCCGGAAGCCTGGGTCATGTCGAAGAAAACTTTCCCATTGGACAATGTCCCATCGGCGCTGACTGCGTAGCGCATCACGACTTTTTTCTCCGGGTCCCAATTGCCGACGTACAGGTACTTTTCATCGGGTGAGAAAGCGAGGCCGTTGGGGCCCTTTAATTCGGCGCTCACCAGCTTGAGTTGGCCGTTGTGGAGGGCAAACACGCCGCTATACGGAAGCTCTTTACGCGGATCGTCATAGAACTTCGGCAAGCCAAACGGCGGATCGGTGAAGAAGAGAGTTCCGTCAGACCGATAGACGAGGTCGTTCGGGCTGTTGAGCCGTTTGCCTTCGTACTTGTCGGCCAGCACCGTGAGACGGCCATCTTTTTCGACTCGCACAACGCGGTGATTGCCATGCTCGTTGATCGTTAGCCGGCCTTGCGGATCCAGGGTCAGGCCGTTGGAGCCGGGCTGAAAGTATTCCACGACATCTTTGCCCGAGTAACCGCTGTTCTTTTTGAACACCGAAAGCCTTCCATCCGCGGTGTACTTGTAAATCGCGTTGGCGTTCGGGTCGCTGAAGAGAAGATAGCCTTCCGTCAACCAGATCGGTCCTTCGGTAAATTGGAATCCTTCGGCCAACTTGAAAATCTTCGGGTTGGGGGGAACGATCGCGTCCATCGCCGGATCGAGTCTCACCAGTTCCAGGTTGACTTCATGCGGGGTCACGGCGACTGGGCCCGCCGCCACCTTGTGAAATTCGAGCTTCGCGTACCGCATGTAGATATAATTCGTCGGCGGATTGGAGAGCGGACCGTTGATGCCAAAGATCGCCAGCTGGATTTTCTGGCCGGGTTTCACGCCATGGCCAATG
>DASTOD010000813.1:0-23170 GCA_035762645.1 Binatia bacterium
ACTCGGCTGCATGGATCGCCTCGCTTCTCCTTTCTGTCTTCCTCGCGACCGGCACCACAGGGCGCGATCACCTTCTCCTCTATCTCATACCTGGCGTCTGTTGCCTGCCGTACGTGGCAGAAAATTATCTCCTGGGACAACCCAACCACCTTCTCCTGGCGCTCATGCTTGCGGCTTTTGTCTGTTTACGCAGCGGCAAGGACTGGGGGGCCGGAGCCCTAGTTGCGCTTGCCAGCGCCCTCAAGGCTTTTCCCGTTCTCACGATCGGCTACCTGATATACCGAAGACGCTGGAAAGCAACCATTTCGACTTTGGTGTTCCTGATCTTGTTTCTGGTCGTGCTTCCTTCCCCGTTTCGCGGTATTGAGCGCAACCTACAGGATCTCGATACCTGGACCAGAGGAATGCTCCATTATGACGCGGGGTCGATCTCCCAGCGTCAGCAGCGCGGCTTTAGCTGGTCCAACCACTCTCTCATCGCCGTCGCCCACCGCCTACTCCGCCCAGTCAATGCGCACCGCAGGAAGGACACCACACTGTTCGTTAACGTTGCGGACCTCGATTTCAAGTATGTCAATGCGGCGATCGTACTGACGGCGCTCGGTGTCTGCCTCTTCTACCTTATCTGCACGCCGCCTCACACGGAACGGACGAGCTCATCGGACGCGCTTGAGTACGCTATGCTTCTGTTGTTGATCCTGATCTTCACGCCTCTTGCATTCACCTATTTCTTTGTATGGCTTCTCTATCCGGTGGTCGTGGGCCTGCACCTCGTGCTGACGGCGCCGCCGCGATCGCCGCAACGGATCAAAGGGTGGCTCTGGTTCTGGACAAGCATTCTTCTTATCAGTTTTACAATTCCGGTCTCCGCTTTTCGGCCCCTGCAGGCGGCGGGAAGTACGCTGCTCGCATGCCTGCTGCTCTTTGTGGGGATCGGCTGGAAGCTCAGAGTTGGCGCTCGCAACCGGCCATCCGGTGGCCAAGCAAGTACCCCATGAGCTCGATCCCGATCGCGGTGTGGATTTGCCGAGAACGTTCCAACGATTAGCCCCCGATCACCGGCATATTTACCCCTAGACAGCAAATCGGGAGCGGGCTTCTTACGCGCTGCATTCGAGTAGCTGAAAACAGAAATCGTGAGCTAACATAGCGACGGAGACCTGAACACAAGCCGGTGAATGAATCAACCGAGACGAAACAATGTAGCGTGACCGTTGTCGTCCCTACATATCATGAAGTCGAAAACTTGCGACCTCTTGTGATGCGAATCAGCGGCGCAATGTCGGAAGCGAAGCGGCCTTATGAAATAATTATTGTCGATGACGATAGCCGCGATGGAACGGATCAAGCCGTTAGGGAGCTGAATGATCTCGGGTATCCTATTCGGCTCATCGCACGCGTCGGCAAAAGGGATCTCAGCGCCGCGGTTATACGCGGCTTCTCCGAAGCGAAGGGCGAGACTCTTATCTGTATGGATGCCGACTTGAGCCATCCACCCGAGGCGATCCCGAGGATTTTAAAGTGCCTCGAGGAGCCCGGCGTCGATCTGGTACTTGGCAGCCGATATATTCCTGGGGGCAGCACAGACGAGCAGTGGGGTCTAATCCGGTCGATCAATAGTAGGATAGCAACCGCGCTTGCCAGGCCATTTACCTCCGTCAAGGACCCGATGTCGGGCTTTTTCGCCGTTCCGAGAACGGTTTACGAAAAGTCCGCTCCACTTAACCCGATAGGTTTCAAAATCGCGCTCGAATTAATCGTGAAATGCCGCTGCTCCGTGATTAGAGAAATCCCGATACGGTTCCTGCCGCGGCAGTTCGGGGAAAGCAAGTTATCCATAACCGAACGGTTGAACTATCTGCGGCATCTGAATCGACTGTGGCGGTTCAAGTGTAGTAATTTCTTGAGGTCAATTGCCACCCGCGCTTCTTGATGACCGGCGATAGGCTGCTAGACTGGCCTTGTGTTCAGACGGCGCCCAAAGTATCGCCGCTCAACAGCCTCTCTAGGGTCTGCGGCGGCAGCGGATACGACCTGTTTCGAGGGGAGGCGTGCGGATATCGATGAGCGGTAGCTCAATGGAGCGGGCATCGAGGTGTCCCAGAGAAAAGGCCCCACGAATATCCGGAGGAAACCCATGGAGAGAAGGTCGAACGCCAGCGCGCGCATTGATCATCGTAAGTTGACCCGTTTTGTAAGCCTCGCCTTTCAGAAACTCGGCGTCCCGGAGGAAGATGCCGGAATTGCCGCTAATGTGCTGGTGATGGCCGACCTCCGCGGAGTCGAGTCGCACGGCGTGCTCCGCTTCAGCCCCCGCGGCTGGTACGTCAAAGCGCTTCGGGACGGGGTCATGAATCTCAGGCCGAATATCGGCGTGGTCACCGAGACCGCGGCAACGGCGCTCGTCGAAGGCGACGGCGGCATGGGAATGGTCGTGGGTCACCGCGCGATGGAGCTCGCCATCCGCAAGGCTGAACGCTCAGGCATCGCCATAGTCGGGGTGCGCAACAGCCGGCATTTCGGCATGTCCGCCTATTATTCGATGATGGCCCTTCCGCGCAACATGATCGGGATCGCCATGACCAATGCCGGAAGACAGGTGGTACCGACTTTCGGGCGGGACGCTCGATTCGGCACCAATCCTATCTCGCTCGCGGCGCCGGCAGGCGAGGAGCGTCCGTTCGTGTTGGATATGGCGACCACCACGGCGGCCGCGGGCAAATTGGAGGTCGCCGCGCGTCGGGGAAAACCCATTCCCCTCGGTTGGGCCCTGGACGAGAACGCCGAGCCGACCGACGATCCGAAGGCGGCGCAACAAGCGCGCCGGCTGCTGCCGCTTGGCGGCACTCCGGAAGCGAGCAGCTACAAGGGCTACGGCCTTGCCGTTCTCGTGGAGATTCTCTGCGGAGTGCTGACGGGAACCGTTGCCGCTCTAACTCCACCCGCCTACGGAATCCGCGGGCACTTTTTCGGCGCAATCCAAGTCGAGTCCTTTCGGCCTGTAGCGGAATTCAAGAGAGAAATGGACATGCTCATCCGCGAGCTTAAATCGACGCCTCCGGTCGAAGGAAGAGAGCGGGTCTTCGTGGCCGGAGAAATCGAATTTGAAACCGCCGAAGAGAGGAGCGCGCGGGGAATCCCGTTGCACGATTCCATTCTCGACGGGCTACGGGAGCTGAGCGAGCAACTTTCCGTACCCTATGATTTGGAGTGATTCTGTATAGGGAAAGATAAAGACCCAATCATCGTGTCAAAGCTTTCGGCGCCGACAGACAATCGACTTTTGTTCAGTGTAAGGAGCCGCGACAAGAGAAAGCAGAGCATGGCGCTAATCCCACGCGTTACATTCGGGTCATGGCGCGCAAAATTCTTTCTGGTGTGATGGGCAAGTCGCGGATCCGAACACCCACCGCATCTGCAATCGCGTTAGCAATGGCCGGAGCTACCGTCAAAGCGCCGGTCTCTCCCGCTCCTTTCGCTCCGAAGGGCCCGCTTTCGTGCGGTATCTCGACGATGACGGGACGAAAGGACTCCGGCATGTCCTTGATGGAGGCGAGCCGGTAATCGATCAGCGAGCCGTTTACCAGCTGGCCTTCGTCAAAAACCATCTGCTCGAAAAGCGTCAAACCCAGATGGGTCAACGCCGCGCCAAGGAGCTGCTCTTCGCACTGGCTCGGATTGATCGCCGTTCCGGTATCGCCCGCGCTGACGAGTTGCAGGACCTTGACCTGTCCGGTCTCCGTGTCGACCTCGACTTCCGCAGCGGTCGCCGAAGGAAACCAGTACTCGGTGCACTTTTCTGATTGGCCGGTTTCGGGGTCCATGTGACTGGAGGTCGGCTGGCAAACGGCTTGTGCGGCGAGCGTGGTGCCGAGGCTGCCGAATTTGGCCAGGAAGATTTCGCCGATGGCCATGCCGCGCTCTTCCATGCCGCGCACGACGATGCGTCCGTTGCGCGCGACCAAATCGTCCGGATTGAGCTCCAGCTTCGATGCCACGACTTCAAGCAACTCTCTTTTGATCTTCTCCGCGCACACGCGCACGGCGTTTCCCATGTGGTAAGTCGACCGGCTTCCCGCCGTGATCGTGTCGTAGGGAGTCACGTCGGTATCCGGCTGGACGATGTGGACCTGCTCCACCGCAAGCCCCAACTCCTCCGCGACAATCTGACAAAGCGTCGTCTCCGAACCCTGTCCCATCTCGACCGTGCTGCTGAGCACGTTCGCGGTCCCGTCGGCATTCAGGATGACGATCGCCCCCGAAATAGATGGCGTCAGAACCGCCTTGACGCCCGCGGCAATCCCCATGCCTCGACGCTTCGTGCCAGTCTGGGCGGTTCTTGGTTTCGACCATTCGATGGCCCGTGCCGCCTGCCGGATCGCCTCTTTGATTCCGAAAGATCGTACCGGTGTTCCGGTGGCAAACAGCTCACCCTCTTCCAAAGCGGGCTGCAAACGAAAATCCACCGGGTCCACGCCGATCGCCCGCGCCATGATATCGGCTTGCGAGTCATAGGCCCAAATCACCTGTGGCACACCGAAGCCGCGAAAGGCGCCGGCCGGCACGTGATTGGTGTAAACGCAATAGGAATCGATCCAAACGTTGGGAATCCGATACGGCCCTGCCGACGTGTAGCCTGACTTGTGGCCGATCCGCGGCCCGATTTCCGCATAAGCCCCGGTGTCCCAGTAAACTTCGCACTTGCGCGCGGTCATCGCCCCGTTTTTGAGCGCCGTCTTGATCCTGGTAATCACCTTGTGCTTGGTGATGGTCAAAAATTCTTCTTCGCGGGTGAGCGCATAACGAACCGGCTTTTTCGTGATCAAGGCAAGCGCCGTCACCAGCGGTTCCAGCTTGGCGTAGAGCTTGGCGCCGTAACCGCCGCCGAGATAGGGGACGCGCACGCGAATGCGGTTCATCGGTATTCCGAAGGTGGTGGCAAGCTCCGTGCGCACGTAGGAAGGCGATTGACTGGCGGTCCAGACGTTGAGTCGTTCGTGCTCGTCGAGATAGACCAACGTCACGTGCGGCTCCATCGGCACATGCTGCGCCGGGGGAGAACTAAATGTGTCTTCAAACACCCGGTCGGCTTCGGCGAAAGCTTTCTCGACGTCGCCGGTGCGGAGCTTAAAGTGGTAACAGATGTTGGATTGCCGGCCGGCCTGGACGTGAGCGAGGTCGGCGAACGCTTTGGCGGGCCGATGCTGTTCGTGCACGAGCGGCGCATCTGCTTTCACGGCTTCGAGTACATCGAACACCGCCGGCAACGGCTCGTAATCGACCTCGACGAGCGGTAGAGCGTCGGCGGCCGTGCGCTGGTCTACCGCTGCCACCGCCACCACGGGATCGCCCGCATAGCGGACTTTTTCCACCGCCAGGATGGGCTGGTCGCGAAACGCCGGCCCGAAGTGTGGATCCACGCCCGGCATGCGCGCGATTTCCGCGCCCGTCAGCACAACCGCCACGCCGCTCAGCGCCTCAGCCTTTGATTTGTCGATCCGGGTAATTCGCGCATGGGCATAAGGACTGCGCAACACCGCAACGTGGAGCGTCTCGGGCATTTCGATGTTGCCGACGTACAACGCCCGCCCGGTAACTTTAGGATTGGCGTCTGTTCGAGAAACCGATTGACCTACGATCGCAAAGTTAGGCATGAAATTCCCTGACCCCGGCTTCTCTCAGTCATGATGCGGAGAATCGGCAAACGTCGTGGCGCCAGGGTTTGCATCTCTCTCATGCTACTTGTCATACCCGCCGCCTCGGCCAAAGCTTGCCCATGCCAAGACCGGAAAAAAATACGGCGAAGATCAGAGCCGCTTCCAGCGCCGAAACGCCGGCGGAAAACACCGTAGCCTTTCGGGCTTGTGGACAGACGACTTGGGCCAGCTCCTGAGGTGTGACCTGAGTCATCTTCGGAATCTCGTTGATGCCGTAAACACAAATTTCCCCGCTCCGAAGTGAACAGAAACGGTCCCGCGGGCATTGCTTGAGGATATTCTGCGGCGCCCCTTGACCGCATACGGCACCGCTTTCTCTCAATACCTGTAGTGTCACGTCCGGGTATTTCGATATTTGTTCCGGCATATCGATCGTCCTCCTCCGACAGTGTCATTAGATGATCGCCGTATCATTTAGCTTTGCGTATTTCTTCAAGGACATCGTTGATCTGCTTGAAATCCATCCACTCGGGAAAACCAGCACGGCAACCCACGGAAAGTGCCGCTTGCAAAACCTGCGAGTCATGGCGTCGGTTCCTCCCTATCTATTATTATCCGTCCGCGTCTCGGTGTAGGGATCCCGGTTAAGACCGTCTAGCGAAAGAAGAGGAGCGTTTCGGCTGGAGATTATCCGATAGAAAGCGATGAGGTCAACCGGGATCAGCCTAGAGGTCGGGAAGATTCTCCGTCCTCAACCCGTTGAAAACAAAACTCAGCTTCGATAACGTTTTGCTCGCGTAGACCGATTCTCGCTACCGGAGAATAACAGATGGCGCTCGTCGATGGTTTCAGTCATCTTGTGGTCCAGGTAACGGACCTGGACCGCTCGGAAAAGTTCTACCAGGAAATCTTGGGATTGGACGTGGTCGGGAGAGATCTCGTCAGCGAAGAAGGGCCTAACTCGCTGCTAAAGACGAACACGGGCCAGATGGTGCTCTTGGTCCAGGTTTTCAAAGTCGAGCCTTTCCGGCCTAATAGCAACAGCATCCACCATGCCTGGTTGTTGACGGTCGAGCAGTATAAACGCGCACAGGAAAGGATGAAGGCCTTCGGGTATAGCATTGAGGACAGCCGAGAGGAGTTCCGGGCCATGGGCGAAAGGAGCATGGATATCTTCGACCCCGACGGTCATCGCTACCAAGTCCAGGCGCATGGTCCCGAAGCGACACAGATCATCAGGCCAAGCGGCGGTGAAGTGAATTGCGGCAAGATCGAGGAGTTCGAGATTGGGTCCGTGACTCCGTTCCCTAAAGGCATGTTTTTTCTGGTGCGGCTTAACGATGGTTTTATGGCCGTTTCGAGCTGGTGCACTCACCGCAACGGCCAGCTCAGGTGGGAAAAAGAACATTGGCGGTTTTATTGCCCGTTTCACAGCGCCACTTACAATCGCAAAGGCGAGTTTACCGGCCATCTCGAAAACGTCGGCCCCCTGCGGCTACATCCGGTGACCATAGCAGAAGAGGGAAGCGTGATCGTAGATACCTCGGAAGTTCTTGTTCGCAAAAGTTATAATCCTGATCAAGTCGTTCCCGCCGTCTGTGGCGCGCAGTTCTGTGCCGCAGACGTTCAAAGAGTCTAATTGGCTCATAAATGAGACCCCTCGATCCGCGCTGTGCGCTACTCGGGATAGGCGGAGGAGGCGGCGAACGACAATGCTACGCCGGGGCAAATGACCAGCATCCTACGCGGGAGCGTCGCAACCCCCTCCTTCATCCCGCATTCTTGTGGGGAGGAAAGAGGTGGGCGCCGCCGGACAAATTTGGGCAAACCGCGCAGACCTGTAGGCTAGCAATACAAGGAGAAAAATCATGGCCGACGTCGAGGGTCTAAGTCACAGCGCTATTTGCGTTCATGATCTCAAGGAGGCGGAGGACTTCTACTGCAATGTCTTGGGCGCGCGCCTCGGAAACCGCGTCAACTTTAAGACCGATGACGCCGTCCGGGGCAGATCGGTGCACGGCTCGGTCATCCTGGAAGACTATCTTCTGGCGTTGATGGTGCCGGGCGACTTGATGCCGATGCCTCCTCAGGATCAACATCGCGGCGCTCATGGTTTTCGCCACGCCTTCCGGGTCTCACGCGGCCGCTTCAATGAAATTATGGACGCGTTGAAGCGGCGGAACGTCCGGTTTGAAGGTCCGGTTGATCACCCGGAGAAGAGTCCTTTCGGCCAGTCGATCTACTTTAAGGATCCGAGTGGAAATTTCCTTGAGGTCCTCTGGCGGAGGGACGAAGAGGCGAACTACCGCAAGCCCTACATTACCGGCGTGGGGTAACAATAAATAGATGTAGGGGGAGGTTTAAAACCTGCCCCTACCGTCAACGTCTGCTACATGGATGGTATCAGCCACATCGTTGTTGAAGTCTCTGATTTGAAGCGCGGAGAAGAATTTTATCGTCTCTTGGGATTTGAATCCGCCGGCTACGATCGCGTGCCGGAGTGCGGCCGCAATGCCTCGTTCCGAACGGCTTCGGGTCAATGGCTCATCCTCTCGGAGAACGGGCGGCCTCGATCGCTGCCGGAAACCGGCGTGCATCAGGGCTACCGGGTGACGCCTTTAAATCGCGCAGCGATCGGAAAAAAATTGGCCGCTTGCGATGTGTTCGTCCACACCTACAAAGAAGATCGCCCCGCAGAAGAGAGTGACAACTTTTATTTTTTCGACCCGGACGGTAATCGCATTCAGTTAGTAGCCCCTCACACAACAGCAGACCTTAGTGACGAATTCCTGGCGATTGACCACGCCGCGATCGAGTGTCACGACCTCGAGTGGGCGGAAGATTTTTACGTGAACCGGCTGGGCTTGGTAGTGGATCATAGAGTTGGCTGGCGCACGGAAGACTACGTGCGCGCCAGGATCTGGGGTGAGGGAAAGGAGCATATGGCACCGGGGACGCGGCGTTGGGACCAACGTAACACCGTCATGGAGCAAAAGAGGCGCATCCCACGACCCAACACACAGCTCTTTGTCCGCGCTGGCGAGGGAGTTCTGGGCGTCTATCTCGCCACCCAGCACCGGCAAGAACCGCCCGAGGAACAAATCGTCGGTACACCTAGAATCGCCCTCCGCACCAGCCACAGAGCCTTGGACCAAACCGCGAAGCTTCTTACCGAAGGCCGTTTCGCGATTCAGGGGCCGATGGAACATCCGGATTCGGCAGCAATCGCCGCGTCGCTCTACGTCAGAGATCCTGGCGGAAATTTCCTGGAGATCTGCGTCCCACGCTGAAGTCATCAACGGTCGAAGATGGAGGATGGACGATCGCGAACCACGGAAGAGGCATTCTAGGAGGTAATCATGGCTGAGCTCTATCCTTATCCACGGTTTTCTTTGGCCGAAAGAAACCGGCGTTGGCAGGCCGTGCGCGAGCTTATGCGTCAACATCGCATCGATGTCATCGTTACGCCGAACAATACCGGCCACTCGACCGACTTTCAGGCGAACACGCGCTATCTCACGCATTGCGGCGGCGGTGGGGACGCTGATGTCGCGGCGGTTTTCCCTTTGGAAGGAGAAGTCACGGCGATCGCAACCACTGCGCAGGCGCGCTGGCCGACCGTCCAGGAGTGGACTCAAGACGTGCGCGAGGCGCGGCGCAATTACGGGCGCGTGATCGTTGAGCGACTGAACGAGCTCAAGTTGGCCCGGGGGCGCATCGGCATTACAGGTCTGGGCGAGGTCGAGGGAACGCGCACGCCAGAAGGGACGATCCTTTACGGAACCTGGAAACAAGTCCGCGAAGCGTTTCCCCAAGCCGAACTGGTAGACGCTACCGAGATTTTAGCCGAAGCGCGCTACGTCAAAAGTCAGGAGGAGATTGAGGCCCTGACAAGATCCATGGAAATCATCGAGATCGCCTACCAGGCAGAGATCAACGCCGCCAAGCCGGGCGTCAAGGACTGGGTGGTATGGGCGGAGACCCAGTCGGCGCTCATGCGTAACGGCTCGGAGAGTCCGGTGCACTGCAATTGGGTGTCGGGCAAAAATCCCAAGCGTACGCTTACCCGGCCCAGCATGCGCATCCTGGAGCGCGGCGATCTCATCATTAATGAAGTTGAGGCGTCTTGGATCGGCTACCGCTCCCAAGGGGTTCAGCCTGTCTTCGTTGAGTTGGCTGATCCGGTGCACCAGGAACTGATCAAAGTGCAGAGAGAAGTTTTCAATCGGCTCATGGAGAATCTTAAACCTGGAGCTACGGTCAAGGAGTTGGCCGAACTGACGGCAAGCCTAGCGCAACGAATAGCACCGCAATCTGGTCCGGCCGCCGGCGCTACGGCTCAGCTCACCATGCACGGTCGCGGGGCGGGAGACGACGGGCCCATTATCACTTCCACTGCGCGCAGCCCGCGACAGCTCTCAGTAGCCCTGCGCGAGAACATGGTTTTTATCTTTAAGCCCTCGGCGAAATCGACCGACGGATCGATTTGCACCTGGGGCGATACCGTGGTGATCACGCCTAAAGGCGGCCAAAGGTTAGGGAAAAGGCCGCACGATCTCGCGGTCTCAGCGTAGCCGGTCTTCGAGTCTTATCTTCGATCTCTCCTCCGTATCTCTCCTCTCCCCATCTCCGCGTCTCTACTCTTCTCGTCTCCCAGTCTTCCTATCTTCCAATCTCCCCGTCCGGAACTCCTTGGCTCCTTTCTGCCACTCTCCTCGTCTCCCGATGTCCTGGTCCATCGAGGCTGCGCTTTCCTCACTTGCATGTTACATGGAGTTCTTTGTTTAAAGTAAAGATCTGGCGATAAGACCTGTGATCCTTGCAACTCAATGAAGACGTGCGCTAAGAGAGAACCTCCGGAGGAAAAACCATGGCTAAAATCAAACACATTGCCATCCGCACAACGGATCTCGAAAAAACCGTGGCTTTCTACAAAGAGCTTTTTGACCTTGAACAGGTCGGCCGTGGTCTGAACGGGATCTATTTATCCGATGGCCATATTAATTTGGCCATTTTGAAGTACCAGCCCGAAAAAAACCAAGAACCCACTAAACTTGGCGTCGACCATCTGGGCTTTCTGGTGGAGGACGTGGATGGAACGCTCGCGAAGCTTAGCGCATTAGGAGGAAAAGCGCTGACGGATCGAATCCACTTGACCCCGAGAGATCCTTCCACGCCTCAATCGTACTTCGAGGTCAGGTGCATGGGACCGGATGAGCAGGTTTTCGATATATCAGGTAAGGGGTGGGTAGGGACCGACTAAGCATTATCGGTTTTGGACTTTTGTTTGGGTGAGAGCCCGGATCGGAGTTCCATCTCAAACATTCCACGTCAGATTTCTGCGCCCGTTTCATTCAGTAGGTAGGTTGAGAGCGAACCCTCCCGAATCGGAGCCGCACCGCATAGTCGGCGCGCGGCAATTCCTCGGCGAAAGCGCGCTTCGGCACCAGGGCCCCAAGCGAGTGGATGCCTGCCAGAATTTCGAGCGTACGGCGACGTTCAAGGACAACCATTTCTGATAAACCTTGGAAAGGGAGAAAACAGATGGCAGTCAACACGATTATTGAGCCGTTCAAAATCAAGATGGTCGAGCCGATCCGCTGGACCACGCGCGAGCAGCGCGAAAGGCTGATGCGCGAGGCCCATTACAACCTGTTCCTGCTGCCGGCGGATGACATTCTGATCGACCTCCTCACCGACTCGGGCACGGCTGCGATGAGCACACAACAGTGGGCGGCAATGATGGAGGGCGATGAGAGCTATGCGGGAAGCCGCAGCTTCGAGCACTTCCGCCGGGTGGTCCAGGAGATCTTCGGCTATAGACATGTCATTCCCACCCACCAGGGGCGGGCGGCCGAGCGCATTCTCTTCAGCGTCATGTGTAAAAAATGCGACGTGGTACCGAACAACACTCACTTCGATACCACCCGGGCCAATGTCGAATTTGTCGGCGCGGAAGCGGTCGACCTGCCGATTTCCGAGGGCAAGCATCCCGCCAATCTCCATCCTTTTAAAGGCAACATGGATGTGGCCGCGCTCGCGCAATTGATC
Organism: Binatia bacterium; assembly: GCA_035762645.1. Lineage (GTDB taxonomy): Bacteria > Desulfobacterota > Binatia > UBA9968 > UBA9968 > DASTOD01. The sequence continues at coordinate 11,709 of DASTOD010000813.1, forward strand.
GCGCGCGTTGGCGCCGCGCGCATTCCGCTGGTCATGCTCACAATCACCAACAACTCCGGCGGCGGCCAGCCGGTCTCGATGGAAAACGCCCGCGCCGTTCAGGCCGTCTGCCGCCGTCATGGCATCCCGCTCTACTTTGATGCCTGCCGTTTCGCGGAAAACGCCTATTTCATCAAACTGCGCGAGCCGGCCTACGAGCTCAAGACTCCGAAGCAGATCGCGCAGGAGATGTTTTCGCTGGGCGATGGCTGCATCATGTCGGCGAAAAAAGACGGCTTGGCCAATATTGGCGGCTTTCTCTGCACCAATGACGAAACTCTGGCGCTGCAGGAGAAAAACTTGCTCATTCTCACGGAAGGTTATCCGACCTATGGCGGGCTGGCGGGGCGCGACTTAGAGGCAATTGCGGTTGGGCTGGAGGAAGCGCTCGAAGAGGATTATCTTAAATACCGAATCGTCTCGACAGCATATCTCGGCCGGCACATCGCTGAAAAAGGGGTGCCGATCGTGCAGCCGCCCGGCGGGCATGCCATTTATCTCGATGCCCGAGCGTTCCTACCGCACATTTCACCAGCTGAGTTTCCGGGGGTTGCGCTGGCTGCGGAGCTCTATCTGGAAGGCGGCATACGGTCGGTCGAGATCGGCACGCTGATGTTTGGCGAGCACGCCGCCATGGATCTGGTCCGGCTGGCGATCCCCCGGCGGGTCTACACGCAGAGTCACATCGATTACGCTATTGAGGTGATCCTGCAGGTCTGGAACCAAAGAGACGCCATTGGCGGGCTCAAGCTCACCTATGAGGCTCCGTTCCTGCGGCACTTCACCGCCCATCTCGAGCCCGTGTGAATGGATCTCATCCTGGGCCGGTTTTGGCGTGACGCTCGGTCAATTCGATGACGTAGCCGTCGGGGTCTTTGATAAATGCATAGATATCTTTGCTGCCGGGTCTGTTCGGGCCCGGGCCGCTGACGAACTCCACGCCTGCGGATTTGAGAGTCTCGCAAAGCCGATAACAGTCGGAAACATACAGGGCGACGTGGCCTGACCAGCGGGCCAAGAGCGCCCTGTCACGTGACTCCACTGACTCGATAAGCTCGAGCGACGGACCCTCATCCTCGCTGCCGTAGCCGAGATAGCGCACACGCTCGCCTCTCTCCGGAACGTCTCTGATGCGCTGAACATCCATACCCAGCAGGCGAGTATAGAAGTCGACGGTGCGCTCCATGTTGCTCACCGGCAGCATGGTGTGGCGAATCTTGAAGGTGATGCCATTGACGATCTTTTGCGGAAGCATAGACTCCTCTCCAGGCCGGGACGTTAGCGCACAAAAGACGACAGGGTCAAGCCTTTCACGTTATCCAAAGTCGAGCCGGGGAGCGCGAGCGCTTCCGCCTGAACCACGTTCATACTCAGAGTGCCGGTCGGACGGTTCACTTCAGGCGGGACCGGCGGACTGCGGATCACTGCGGGCCAACAGGGCGCGAAGCTGCTCCCGATGCCTTTTGCCGTCACTGGCCATGCCGCCGAGGAACTCCGCGATCTCAGGGAATTCGCCGTGGAGAGCCAGTAAATCGTCTTCCAGTTCGGCAGCGCAGCGCTGCTCCTCCATAAGATCCGTTCGCAAATAAGACCAAGTGTTCTGCTCCTTGGCGAAGTGGATCGGAATGACATCGGGAAGCTTTTCACCTAGGCTTTGTAATTTCGCGCCAATCAAATCCGCGTGTTTTTCCTCTTCCGTGGCGATCCTGACAAGCACCTCGCGAAACTGCGGATAACACATTCTTTCGGCATGCTGGCGACAGCGCATGGCATGCTGTTTTTCCTTGACATAGCGGTGGCGCAAGAGATGTAGAACCACCGTGCGCGCCTGCTGCCTGACGCCAAGTAATTTCCTCCACGTATCCAACCACTTGCTTCGGAGCGTCATGGTGACCCCCTTTCTCAAGGGCCAATCTCCACCTTCCTACAACGCAAGGCTTGCGCCAATCCGCAGTCACTCTGGATTGAGCCAAAAGGGTGCGAAAAGTGCAAAATGGATTAAGGAGTTCTTACTATCAAGAATCGGCCGACTGAGGCATCGCAGGCTTGACAATTTCGGGGCGTTCTTTCAGGCAGACTTCACTTCGAGAGTTCTCGTTTCACTTCTTCAACGAGCTTCGCATCGATGATTTGATCCGGGTCCCTGATCTTGATCGGTACTCCACTCTCGACTTCCATCTCCAAAATGAGACGCACGCCCTCCCGTTCAACGGTAACATCTCCGCTTACGGCCGGAAGATAGAGGTCATAGGAGCGCCGAGCGATGGATCTATCCAGGCCGAGCCAACCGACCATGACTTCCACAGCGGTCTCCTTTTCCCTTCTAATGACCCGGCGCGCTTCCACATCGGCCTTGATCATTCTCTTCACCTGATCCCGAACGGCTTTAAGCGTGTCTTCGGTGACCGCCAGGCCCGATAAAGGAATCCTGATCCTCTCCGCCGCGTTGACCAGGATCCGATAACCTTTCTGTTCCGCCAGAACGGGAAAGGGAAGGCTTATGAACATGGCGTCAAAACGTCCGCCCAGGAAGGAGGAATAGAGAAGCGGCGGATCGCCCGCGTAGATGAGCTGGACATCCTTCTGGGGATCAAGCCCGCCCTCCTTGAGGATGAAGCGCATGACGCGATCATTCGTGCCGCCCGGATTTCCGGTAAGGCCGATCTCTTTGCCTTTGAGCGCCTGGATCCGCGAGACCGGCGGTCGTACCACAAGGCTAAAGAAGGGGGCGACATTCGCCACGGAAACGATCTTGACGGGCGCCGCCATTCCTGCCGAACGGATAGCGGAACCCACTGAGGCAAGGTAACGAACTTCACCGCTGATGAGAGCAGCGGCGCTGATGGTTGGGCGCATCTGAATCGCCTCGACCTCCAAACCGTACTTGCGATACAAGCCTTTCTCTTGAGCGACGCGGATATGCAGTGCGCTTAAAGAGCGCGCGGGGTAGGCAAGCCGGATTTTCTCGGCGGAAAAACACAATGACGGGAAGAGAAGAAGAGCAATGTAAAAGACATGGAGCATAGGGCAAGGCTCACCAAAGATTGGGTCGCTCTACGGTCACCGCAAGCAGGCCGGCACAACGTCACCTTTTCTGACTATCGCCTGGTTGGTTCGTGGCTAGTGCCTATGTGAGTGAAGCGGTCATCCATCGTCCTTCTCTCGATCTCCAGCAACCGCTCGAGGCCCGCGGTCTTGTGGGCAGCCTTCATTTCGCTCGCGGCTCCGCCCCGGCCGAGAAGCGGATCGATCGCTACCCGCGCGAGCGATTCGTAGGACTGGCGCACGGCCTTGTACATAGCGGCGAAAGCGCTCCCCGAGGATGCCGCGAGACGAAACCCGAGCCCCGCCAGATCAGCCGGCGATAGTGGAAATTCGACGAATCCGTCCTCGGGCGCAAAGATCATGAGCGGCGCTCCAAGGCGCTCGCCGATGACGCGCATCTCGTCTGGGTTGCGGGTGTGCACGAAAACCATATCGGCGCCGGCCTTGCGATAAGCCTCGCCGCGCCGCAAGGTCTCGTCCATGTTGTAGAGTCGTCTGGCGTTTGTCCGCCCGATGATCAGAAAATTGCGATCGCTTCGGGCGGCGACCGCTTCCCTGATCTTGGAGACCATGAACTCCGGCGAAATGAGGTGCTCGATGCCGATGTGATGATGGAACCTGCGCGGAAGGTGCTGATCTTCGAGCTCGATCGCGTCGAATCCCGCGGCCTCGGCCATCGCGATCGTCCGGTGCATGTGCGCCGGGTCGCCCCAACCGCCGCCCCCATCGAGAATGATCGGCAGCTGGCATACGGCTCGCATCTCCACCGCCACCTCCGCCATTTCCGGAAGGGTCAGATTGGCTTCCGTGACGCATTTGAGCCAGCCGAGCGATCCGCCGCTCAGATAGATTGCCTTGAAACCGGCTTCCTCGGCGAGCCGCGCCATGATCGGATTGAGCGCGACCGGAGCAACGATGAGATCGGTACCCTCGATAAGTGTCTTCAGCCGTTTCACCGCGAACCTCCTTTCAGGACTGTGTGACTTAAACCGCGCCTGCTTGCCGCAGTGCGATAATATCCGCATGACTGTAACCGAGTTCCTCCAGGATCTTCTCCGTGTGCTCGCCCAAGGCGGGCACTCTGTCCAGCCGCGCCTCGAAACCGGCCATCGTTACCGGCGGCAGCAGGGTCGCTAACGGGCCGGCCGGTGAGTCGATCTCGCGCCAGCGGTTGCGGGCTTTCAATTGCGGATGCTCCCAGACTTCTTCGGGGGTGTTTATGCGCGCATTGGCGATCCCTGACGCATCCAGACGTTCGATCACCTGTTCGCTCGTGAGCGTGACAAAGATCTTGCCGATCACTGCGTTAATCTCGGACCGCTTGGCCGCGCGTCTCGAGTTTGAGCTATAGCGCGGGTCTTGCGCAAGTTCAGGTTGCAGCAGCACTCTCTCGCAGAAAGCTTCCCATTCGCGTTCGTTTTGCAACCCGAGCATGATGCTCTTGCCGTCCCCCGTTTGATAGCGGCCATAGGGTACAATGGTTGCGTGGTCAGGGCCCGTGCGCGCCGGTGCCGTGCCGCCGAAATGGGTGTAATAGAGCGGATAACCCATCCACTCGGTGAGCGCATCAAACAGGTTGACCTCGATGCGTGTACCCTTGCCTGATTTTTCACGCTGGTAGAGCGCCGTGAGAATACCCGAATAGGCGTACATGCCCGCCGCGATGTCGCCAATAGAAATTCCCACTTTGCTCGGGGTGTCGTCGGTACCGGTGACTGACAGCACCCCGGCTTCGGCTTGCACCAACAGATCGTAGGCCTTCTTCGAAGCGTACGGCCCATTCTCCCCGTAGCCTGAAACATCGCAGACTATGAGCCTCGGATATTTCTGCAGCAACGATTCGGCGTCTATCGCAAGCCGTCGCGCCGCGCCGGGCGCGAGATTCTGAATCAAAACATCCGCGCGCTCGAGCAGCCGTTCGAGAATGGGCCTCGCCCGCGCGTCCTTGAGATTGAGCGTAAGACTCTCTTTGGAGCGGTTGACCCATACGAAGTGCGACGAGATGCCTTTGACGGTTTCGTCGTAGTCGCGCGCGAAATCGCCAAGGTTGGGCCGCTCGATCTTGATCACGCGAGCGCCGAGGTCGGCAAGCTGACGTGTGGCGAACGGAGCGGCCACCGCATGCTCCAACGCAATTACCGTAATGCCGTCGAGGGGTCGCATGCTAGACGGTGAACAATAAGCGGCTTTTTTATATCTTGTCAAACCATCCGTTCAGCCGCCGCCACATGAGGACCGCTGTCCCCCTCATCTCTGATTCGCACCTCACGCCTGACGCTATCCCTTGACTCCGTTGACACCCGGGATTTGATTCCGATAGGGTGGCGTTCCCGATTCTCGGAGTGGTTGGCGTTTCCGATTCAATGAAGCCATTCTTCTGCTTTTCATTCATCCTGCTCATCGCTTTGCTTTCGGGGAAGTCCTATGGACACTTTAGCGGAAAGGGGCATGTGCACACGCTCGCAGAGACGAAACAGATCTTTTGGAATCGGGATTGCCGATGGAACGACACCTGCGATCTCAAAAGATTCACGCTCACCACGTCGGTGTATGAAGTTTGGTTCAGTGACGACCCAGACCATCCCACTCACGCCAACGGCGTGATCATGGAATACGAGACCGATTCAGTCGATGCGCTCGAGAAATACGCCGTTGTGCAATTCAAAAAAGGCTGCGTTTTTGACAGTTCAAAAAATGGGGAAGGCAAGATCAACAGGAATATAACGGCTACCGTCCCGAGCTTCGGCGAAAATATGCCTTTTTGTTTTTCCCAATGGGTGATCGATTCGCAGGACACCGATCCCACATACAACAGCGATCCCGAATACGGCAGATTTTATTGGTTAAGGTGGAATAAGCGCGGCTCCTATGATGACCGGACCCAGAAATACTACGGGGCCGAAAAACCGAAAGTGCCTGTGGTTTATATGACCGATTATCCCGCCGGGGCGTTCGTTACCGGAAGCGGCGTGCGAAATGCCGCTCTGGAATTTAACACCTGCATCTACAAGGCGAGCGATGTTCCCGCAAAAACGCGACGGCACGACATAGACTTTGCAAAGCCCATCACTTGCTTCGAGTGGCAAAACGTTTACGTCTACGATTTTGACAGTGGAAGGTTCCAGACCCATTTGGCGGACGTTCCGACGTGGGAAGAGCCAGACACGCGCGTAGATGTGCACCTACTCGTGATCTTCGTCACGCTGTTTATTGCGCTCGCTCTGGTTACTTTTTCACGCTTGGACAAGTTCCTCAGGAAAAGGGTCCCGGCCGATCAATACCTGTAAGGCTCTCCCGGGGCACATTCGCCGATAGTACCCTAGAAGCGAGCCGGCGCACTGCTACATTCAGTTACAGCGACCTTTCGGAATCATCAACTAAATCCGACCCTGTCAAGAACGTCCGACAGTTTGCCATATTGTCAAAAAGCAAGGCAGGCCCGGCCTGACCGCACGCCGTATCCAGAGGCTCGGGCATTTAAGTCACTGATGCCGAACCTATGAATACTACAAGGCATATCCGGCCCATGGGATTTTGGCGCCGAATAGCTGATCTATGCCATCGATTGCCAAATTTGCGTTTGGATGCTGTGGCATCAATCATGCCCATTAACACCACGGTTCAATCTGGCGAAGGTCGGAGCTACGAGATTACGACCAGGCCGCTGGAAGCTATAGTCGCCACGAGCCGCACAGGAGGGCACGATGAAAAAAAATTATCCGGATAAAAATCCTTCACAGGACTGTCCCGAATGCTATGGCTTGGGATTGATCACGATCTACTACACCGGCGGGATAGCCACAGTTCCGTGCGAAGCGTGTGTCAAAAGGCAAGCCGGGGACAGGAGGCCGGTGGCTGAGCTAGACTTGACCGCATCAAAAAGAACCCCGCCAAGGCGAAAAAGCAAGCGGGCCTGACGGGCGGCAGCGAGATTCACCTGAATCCCTTCTTTCTTAGGCATCTCGTTCTCCTGTCGGGCTGAACGCTCGATCCCGTTGGAATCTGACATTCAACTTTCGCACGTTGACCATTGAACGCTTGAACCCCAACATGAAGCGGTCAATCGGGGAGGCAAGCGATCACGGTTATTTCCACCAGCAGTTCGGGCGAGTTTAACATCACTTCCACGGTGGTCCTGGCCGGCTTGTTGCTCGGGAAGAACTTGGCGTACTCCTCGTTATAGGCCGCCAGGTCCTCCCTTCTGGTGAGATGCGTGGTCACAGTGAGCACGTTATCGAGGGATGTGCCCGCGGCTTCCAAGATCGTCTTGACGCGCTGCAGGGCGTAATGGGTCTGCTCGCGAACGCCTTTGCCGACCTCCCCCGAAACCGGGTGTCTCCCGGTCTGTCCGGCTACGAAGACCAGATTGCCGAACCGGGTCGCGGGGGACAGATTGGGATTGGCCGCAGCGAGATTCACCTGAATCACTTCTTTCTTAGGCATCTCCGTCTCCTGTCGGGCTGAACGCTCGTCCTCGACTTTTGAACGTTGAACATTGAACGCTTGAACCGCAACCTGAAGCGATGGGCGGGCTATCCGCGGTACACCGGCTCGGGCTGAGTGAAGAACGCGTGCAGGATGTGAAAGACTGTGCGGTAGTTCTTCTGCTGAAAGCTTGCGTGCGCGATGCCAGCCATCACCACGAACTGCTTATCCGGATTCGGCAGCCGCTTGAAAAACTCGATGAGATCGTCGAAGCCGGCGATGCCATCGAACTCGCCGCGCATGATGATCGTCGGCGCGGTGATTTTTGCCGGGTCGACCAGGGGCAGCTTCGAGCACATGTCGACGTAGGTCCCGGTCGGCACCGAATCATCGAGCGCGAGAATTGCGTCCGCGAAAGCATGGATCGTTGCCTCATCCGCCGTGCCTGGATGGTCGCGATCGAAAATACTGTGCACAAAGGCGCGGTCGATGGGGCGGCGGTGCTTCGATTGAAACTCGGGCAGCCTTTTCCGCCGCTCGGCCAGCGTCGGGCTTCCCTCGCCGGTCCATACGAAGGCATCGAGCGCGAGGCGCGCGACCCGCTCCGGATGTCGCGCGGTGAAGAGCGCGGCCTTCAACGCTCCCGATGAAATACCGTAGACCAGGAGCTTTGACGCGCCGGTCGCCTGCAGGATGTATTCGGTGCCCGCCGCGAGGTCGTCGGCGCCGTTGGCGATATCGCAGTTGATCGCGCGGTCCTTGCCCGAGCGTCCGTAGCCCTCGTTGTCCATGCACCAGGTGTCGAACCCGCGCGCCGCGAACCAGTCCATCGCCGATGAATCCGGCCGGCCCGGCACGTGTAGATCGAATGTCGGCTGTGAGGCCATCGACGAGCCGTGGACGAACAGGATCGTCCCCTTGACATCGCGCGGCTCGACGGCGCTTTTGCGCCACAAAAATAACCGCACGTCGCCTTTGCCTGTCCAATGTTCCGTCCCTTGGAGAGTTGTTTCGCTCATCTTGACCTCGCTTTATTGGCGCCGTACCCTCAGCTTGCCGGGCGGGCGATTTTCCTGCGCATCGGGCGGGAAGGAATAGCGTCTGGGGCCTTTTGCGTTGCGTACAATAAGCCGAACGGAAGACAGCAGTCAAGGAAAGTAGAAACCGTTGTGTTGCCTTTCCCGCACCGTTGCCCTAATTTACGCGAAACATGAAACTGATTACTTACGAGAGTGAGAATGGACCGCGCGCTGGCGTTGTCGTCGACGAGAAAGTACTGGATATTGCGACCTTGCTTGGAGAGCAGGATGGGCTGCGCGATGTCCGTGCCCTGCTGGAACTGCCAAACGACCCACTAACACGGCTGAAGTCAGCCCTGGGTTCAGCGCGCGCCGGCCAAGGTGTGCCGCTCGGCAGCCTTCGCCTGCGGGCGCCGATCTTGCAGCCACCAACGGTCCGCGACTTCATGGTGTACGAGGGACACGCCAGCGCAGGAGGCGCGCGGCAACTCTCCGATGCCTGGTATCGGCTGCCGATCTTCTACTTCTCCAACCCGCTTTGCATTTTTGGTCCACAGGATGCCATTCCCTACCCATCCGCTTCCGAACAGCTCGATTACGAGCTGGAGCTGGCTGCGGTCATCGGCCGGGAAGGCAGCAATGTCGCCGAGGCGGACGCTTTCTCGTACATCGCCGGCTTCACCATATTCAACGACTGGAGCTGTCGCGACCTCCAGCGCGACGAAATGGAGGCGCGCCTCGGGCCTGCCAAAGGGAAAGACTCGGCGAGCTCGCTGGGCCCCTGGATCGTAACGACAGATGAGCTGGCGCCCTTTATCCGCGACGGCCGCCTGCACGTGCGCTGCACGTTGAAAGTGAATGGCACCCAGTGGATGGAGAACAACGCCGGCATCATGTATCACACCTGGGGGGCAATGATCGAGCGCGCCTCGCGGGACAGCCGAGTCGTTCCAGGCGACGTACTGGGCGGGGGTACGGTTACTGGCGGGTCGATCGGCGAGGCGCTACGCAACGGATTCCCGGCGCGCTATCTCGAGCCAGGAGACGTCGTGGAGATCGAGGTCGAAGGCATCGGGATCCTGCGGAACACCATCGCGCCCAAGGTGAGCCCGGACCCCAACTATCGTTTCAAGGCCCCGCGCGAAAGAAGCTAACGACCTTTACCTCAACCTTCGTCCGCGTAGTCTCTGCCAAATCGGAACCGCTCAAACCGTTTTTGTGCCTGGATCTGCTCGCTCACGGACGGTCCGTCGCACGGACCATAGTAGTCGATGAAGCCATCCCCACCGATTTGTGCGGGCCTTCCGAGATCCGTGGAACCGATCGGTTGGAGTTTCTTGTGACAGTAGCCGCCACCGGCTTCTTGCTGGTAAAGAGTTACCGTAGTGTAGGTCCTGCCGTTGGTAGTACAGCCGATCCATGAAAGCAGAAAAATAAGCAGTAAGCTCGTTAAACCGAAACGGTTCATAGAAGTATCCTTTCTGACCCCGCGTTGCGATCTGGATGGTACCAGTCCCAGGCTCAGCTTGTCAATTTGGGAACCAACAGCGTAGTGGTTCAATTTGGCCAAGATCTCTCTCTTCGTTCGAGATGACGATCCTCCAGTAGTTGTCATTTCGAGCCCTTCGGCCAAGCTCCTGGAGGACTCAAATCGGCGGATAGAACGGAATCGCGCGAATGGCTGGAACACGAACGCGAAATACTGAGCCACCTCCAGCCTAAGCTCTATGCGCAAGACCGTTGGGCGCTGCTTGTGATTATTCAGGGGATGGACGCGGCCGCCAAGGACAGTACCATCAAGCACGTGATGTCCGGGCTCAACCCTCAAGGCTGCCACGTGTACTCATTTAAGGAACCCTCGGGGGAAGAGCTGGATCACGATTATCTCTGGCGCGCGGTAAAAGCGCTGCCGGAGCGGGGCCGCATCGGTATTTTCAACCGCTCCTACTATGAGGAGGTGCTGGTCGTGCGGATTCACCCGGAACTCCTGGCCAAAGAGAAAATCCCCGATTCTCTCATCACCGAAAAAATCTGGCAGGAGCGATACGAGGACATCCACGCCTTTGAGCGCTATTTGACTCGCAATGGCACAGCGATCCAAAAATTTTTCCTTCACATCTCGCCGGAGGAGCAGAGAAGCGACTGCTGGAAAGACTGGATGATCCAGAAAAGAATTGGAAGTTCTCCATCGAGGATGTCCGCGAACGCGAGCACTGGAAAGACTACATGGAAGCTTATGAAGACATGATCCGCCATACGAGTTCGAAACAAGCTCCCTGGTGTGTTGTGCCATCCGATAACAAGTGGTTTTCAAGGATTATCGTCGCAGCGGCTATCATCGATCGGCTGGAGAGCCTAAATCTCGCCTTTCCCCGGCTCGATACCGCCAAGCAAAAAGAACTGCAAGAAATTCGGAAGGCACTTGAGACGCCGAGCAAAATCAGAAAATCCAAGTGACGGTGGCGTGCTGTTCCGCTGTTTTTTGCTGTAAAAGAAAGCTCCTTGGAGGCGCGAGCCAGGGCGACCGGTCTCAAGATCGTCTGAAGGCTCCGGGCTGTTTCACGCAAGCTCGCCGTGCCGCTCGTACGGCGAGGGCTTTGTCAGGAGTCGGTCGAGTTCCTTAAAATCAATGGGTTTGGTGAGATAGGCGTTAAATCCCTCCTCCGATGCACGGCGCTGGTCGGCGTTTTGACCATAGCCGCTCACCGCGATCAGATATACGCCGGTCAGTCCGGGTTCTTGCCGCAACACTCGAGCGACCGCATAGCCGTCCAATCCCGGCAGACCGATGTCGCACAGCACGATTTCGGGTCGAAAGCGCCGTGCTAATTCAACTCCGTCTGGACCATTATGAGCTATCTCAACCGTGTGCCCGGTTTCCCTCAACAGCAGGCGTAGACTCCGTGCCGCCGCCAGATTATCTTCGATGACCAA
>DASTOD010000814.1:0-3732 GCA_035762645.1 Binatia bacterium
GAGAAATAGCGTTGGTAAAGGTCTTCATATCCGGGGCCGAGCCGCTGAAGAAATTGCTGGATCAGGTGAACCGCCCTGGGATCTGGCTTTGCCCTTCCTTTTTCCCATCGATTGACCGTGGGTAAGGAAACCTTCAACTGGGCAGCTAACTTCTCCTGACTTAGCCCTAACCGGTCCCGTAACTCGCTTATTAGCGTCCCAATCTCCATATTGTTCACCATAGTTGGCAACAATATGATTGATCACCTGATATGTCAAGCAACTCTGCAATAGCTTTATACAATATATCTAAGTACCTAAAATATTTTAGGAAACACGTGAATGTTAGATTTCCAGACAGACCTTCCAAGAGGTCGGTCGTGCGGAGTGTGGATGTGGTTGAAGACGAACAGAATTGCCCCGCCGCTTCGAAATGCGTATTCGGAGGTTATTTGCGGCGAGAGTAGGAGCGTAGGTCCGGGCTCCGGCTCACAGTGATGGCTCAGCCCCCGTGCGCGGATCGATCGGCACCAGGTTCGCGACATCGAACAACGTCTCCAGATAGGCTGCCTGGGAAAACAGCGCCGCTTCCCCGCGCGGCTTGCCAATCACCTGCAGTCCCACGGGCAACCCATTCTTCGTGAAGCCGCACGGCAGCGAGAAGGCCGGGCAGGCGGTGATCGTAATGGCGTACGTCATGATGAGCCAGCCCATATAACCCTCGAAATGCACACCGTTGAGTTCTTTCGGGTAGTGCATGTCCACGTCGAACGGCGGGCACAGCACCGTAGGACACAAAAGCAGATCGTAGTCCTCGAAAAACTTGGCCATCCGCCGCGCGATATCGCCCTGCGCGATTTCCGCCGCGACGATATCCGTCAGTTTGAGGCTCAATCCGTACTCGGTGTTTTCGATCACTTCGGATTTGAGGAGGTGGCGATGTTTTTCGAGCAGCGGTGCGATGCGCGCGATGTAGACCGCGCCGCGCAGTGTAAGGAAATGGCTCCCCGCGTCGCTGAGGTCGGGATGAGTCTCTTCCACTGCGACACCGTCTCGCTCGATCCGCTGCGCTGCAGCCCGGCAGACTGCGCGCACCTCGTCATGGACCACCGGCGCAATTCCGAGATCGACGCTGAACGCGATGCGGCGCGGACGCCGGGGCTGCGACGCGGCGACGCTGAAGCTCGGGTGGGGACCGACCTGCGACAGCGGATCGAGCGGATGAAATCCCACCTCGGCGTCGAACATGAGCGCGCAATCGGCCACGGTCCGCGCCATCGGGCCTTCGACCGAAAGCGGATTGAACGGCTGCTTCTGCACTTTCGGCACCATGCCGGGGCTGGGCCGCAGACCCGTCACCGAGCAGAAGCTCGCCGGCTGGCGGATGCTGCCGCCGAAGTCGCCGCCGTTGGCGAGCCACACCTGCCCTGAGGCCAGCGCCGCGGCCGCGCCCCCGGACGATCCACCAGAGGTCATGCTCGTATCCCACGGGTTTCGAGTGGCGCCGAACACCTCGTTGAAGGTATTCCCGCCCGCCGCGAATTCCGGCATATTGGTTTTGCCGATCACGATGGCGCCGTTCGACTCCAAACGCTGGACAACGATATCGGAATCCGTCGGAATGCGGTCGGCGTAAATCCGCGAACCGGAAGTGGTGCGCACACCGGAGACGTCGAGATTATCCTTTATCGCGACCGGGAGGCCGTGCAGATAGTTGAGTGGATAGTCGCCGGCGCTCCCGCTTTCCAGGCGCTTCGCGTGAGCGTAGGCGCGGTCCAGGCACAGTGTCACGATGGAATTGAGCGGCGCGTTGGTCGCCTCGATCCGGGCCGCAGCGATGTCGATCAGTTCGCGCGGGGAAACCTCACGGCGCTTGAGGAGTGCGACGGTCTCGGTTGCGGTGAGCTTCCAAAGGTCCGGCATTCTCTTTATGGCTTTGCTTATTTTGCTTTGATGCTCAGCTCTCTTTGAATCCCACGTCGGCCCGTGCCTCACTACCGTTGTGCAGTTGCTTCCTGCACTCTCTTAAGCAAACTCATATCTTCGAGGTCGTCGGGCGTAAAAGTCTTGGCGATTTTTAAGGCTTCACGATAAATCTCGATTTCCCGCTCCACCGCTTTGCGCGGCTTCGTGCCGTCTTTGCTGTAGGAGGCCATCTGGGAATTTAACGCTTTTTCCGCCAGCGGCAATTCGATCTTGTGATAGGTGGCGATGTACTGAATCACTTCGGCGCGATTGGCCGGATTATGGATATACCTCATCGTCCGGTAAAGAGCGGCGACCACCCCTTGCGCTTTGTGGGGATTTTTCTTGACACCTTCGGTCATCGACACCAAGCCGATAAAGCTCAGCGGAGCATAGGTCCGGGCTTCGGCCAATCTCATGTAGCCTTTGGCTTCCAACTCCTCAGCGTACGGCGGCGCGAGCAGGGTCGCGGCGATTTTCCTCGTCGTAAGCGCTTTGATGGCGTTATCCGTAACCTGCAGCGCCAAGAGTGTAGTTCGCGTGGTGTCGATGCCATTGCTCCTTAGAATCACATTCGTCGACATACCCACGGCATCCGTCAGAGACGTCACGCCGATGGCTTTCCCTGTCAGATCCTGAACCGACTTGATTTCAGGCTGCGCCAGAAGCACATGGGCCGGATCCTGCTGGACGTAGAAAAATCGTTTAAGCGGGAGGCCGCGCATGATCGCAGAAGTCGCCGCGCCGGTGGTCGACGAAAAATCCAATTCACCCGCGACGAGCGCCACGATAGCCGTAGGCGGAGCCATCGTGACGAGCTGCGGCTCGATCTGCTCCGCCGCAAAAAATCCTTTATCCTTGCCAAAGTAGTAAGGCATGATCGAAAGGCTCTTCGAGGGTACGTGAATCGTTACCTTCGTAGGGCTCGACGCGGTATGGCTGAGCGGAGGGAAAAAGCCGTGGAGTGACGCCGTGATGGCAACCAGCACGGCAAACAATTGCGCCGAATTTTTCATAACCGGTAGTGTCGACATCGTATCGCCTGCGCCTATGGATCCACTTATCGGCCCATTCCAAGCAGCCTCGTCGCCGTGCCGCCGAGCATGTCGTTCTTTACGTTCGCGTCCAACGGCAGATTTTGGACCTCGTCGATGTATTCCCGGATGCCATCGACGTCTTTGCCTTTCTTCGGGTCCTTGTTGTTGAAGTTTTGCGGGTAGTCGGTCGCAAAAACCATGCGCTCGGGCCGTATGCCCTCCAGGCGCAGCGTAAGGCGACGGGACTGCCTTGGAAGCCGGCCATATCGAAATAGAGCCGGTCGAAATAATCGCCGAAAGATTTTGGTAGCTTGAAGCGGTAAGACGACCGCGCGATTCTCTCCTTATAGCCGGCCAATCCGCCGCCGAAATGAGCGATCACAAACACCAGCTCTGGATAACGCTCCAACACGCCGCCGGCAATGAGCCGCGTGACCGCGACCCCCAGATCAAACTCGCGCGTGAGAATGACCGAGAGCTGATAGTCTTTTAGTAAATCATACCCGGTGGGTGCCAGGGCCGGGTGGACGAAAATCGGCAGCCGCAACTCTTGGACGATTTCGTAGAATGATTTGAACTCTTCCGCATCCAACGGCAGGCCCTGAACCTGAGAGGAAATCGTCACGCCCTTCAGCCCAAGCTCATGGACCGCTCGCTCCAGTTCTTTCAGCGCGGGTTCACCGTCGAGTGGCGGGATGTGCGCGAGACCGATGAAGCGGCCCGGGTAATCCTTCTGAATCTTCGCGCTGCA
>DASTOD010000815.1:0-32533 GCA_035762645.1 Binatia bacterium
TCGGCAAGAAACCTTACAATTATCGGCTGGCCATCCTCGATGGCGACGCCAGTCTCGCCGGTCTCTGGGTCAACAAGGATGATCTGACCCACGAGCACATATTAGGCGGCATCGCCGCTATCGATCCCACCCTGATCAGCATCGAGGCGGTAGAATCCTATCTGATGGACAAGACCAAGCAGAAACACCGTGCCGAAGCCGCGCGGGTGGCCTACGAGTCGCTGAGACAGGAGGCGAAACTTCCACGGGTGAAGACGGTGACGCCGAACGACGGAATCGTGTGGACACATGAGATACCCGTGCTGCCCAAGTGGTTCGAGATGGCCGAAGGCGCCGTGGTTCCGGCGGTGAAGCGCGGGTTCGAGATGGGTCCGAAGGGACAATCGAGAAATGCCATGTTCAAACGCGGCACCACCAAGACGCAGCGACCCGCGGTCAGGTTCGATCTCTGCACCAAGTGCACCCTCTGCTGGGTCGAGTGCCCGGACGAGTGCTTCGATCCGACCACGGACGGCTACTACGACATCGAGTACCAGTATTGCGTCGGCTGCGGCAAATGCGCCGAGGTTTGCCCGGTCAAAGAGTGCATCGTGATGGTGGATGAGCTTCGCTTCGAGGACGAATCGAGTCCGTGGGAACACTGGAAGAAGGATTCCAAAGAATACATTCAATGGGTCGAGGAGAAAAAAGGCAAAGATCGGGTTTCGTACCCTGTCGTCACCGGCAAGGGCATGACCGTGACTCAGGGAGAAGTGATGCCGGAGGGAAAGATCGTACCCGTTAGAAAAACGGAGGAGGTCGAAGCATGAGTGTCGCAGTCGCAAAAACAAAATCGGATCAATCAGGTGTCTACGAACGGGAAGACCTTTTAAACGGTTGCCAGGCCGTCGCGCAAGGCGTGTGTCTTGCCGACGTGGACGTGATCGCCGCTTATCCGATCCGTCCCTATACCGAGGTGATGGACGCGCTCTCGAAGCTGATCGCCGACGGCAAGTTCGACGCCGAGTACATCATCGCCGACAGCGAGCATTCCCAATTTGAGATCGTCAAGCACGCCAGCTCGGTGAACGCGCGCGCCTTCGGCGGCTCGAGCGGCACGGGTTGGATGTACGGCATGGAAGCGCTGGTCGTTACCGCGACCGACCGTCTCCCGCCTCTTTTCGTGGTGGGCAACCGCGCCCTGGACGATCCCGGCGCCTTCGGCGTCGAGCACAACGACGCGATGGCGGTCCGCGACATGGGCTGGCTTCTCTGCTGGGTGACAACCCCGCAAGAAGCGCTGGAGCACGTGCTAATCGGCTACCGTATCGCCGAGGACAAGAGAGTCAGGATGCCGATGGGATTGGCGATGGACGGCGCCTTTCTGACCCACTCGCAGCACATGGTGAAGATCCCATCGCCGGAGGCGGCGAAGAGATTTCTGCCGCAGTACGATCTCGCCGAGCGGCGGCTCCATCCCGACAACCCGATCTCGGTCGCGCCGCAGATCAACGAGGACTGGGTCATGGAGCTGAGACGCCAGAACTGGGAGGCCGCCAAACGGGCGCGCGGAGTGATCAAGGAGGCCTACAAAGAATTCAACAACGTCTTCGGCGATCGCTACTCCGCCCCCTATTATTTCGAAGAGTTCATGACCGAAGACGCGGATGTGGTGCTGATCGGCATCGGAACGGTGGCGGCTCCGGCGCGCACGGCGGTGCGCCGCCTGCGCGAGAAGGGACAAAAAGTGGGTTACGTGAACCTGCGCTGGTTCCGCCCCTTCCCCACCGTGGAACTGAGAGATTGTCTGAGCCGCTTCAAGGCCGTCGGCGTGGTCGACCGTGATTTCGCGCACGGCTCGCCGGACAACGGCGGCATCCTGATGCACGAGGTCCGCTCCTGTCTCTACCCGGCCAAGAATCGGCCGGCGGTGGTTAATTTCATGGGTGGCCTGGGCGGGCGCGACCTCTCGATTGCGGACGCGCAAAAGATGTATGATATAACTCAACAGGCGGTGACGAAGGATTCCATGGACGGCTTCGTAACCTGGATCGGCCTAAGAGAATAAAGTAGGAGGGAGCGATTATGTCAACCGCACCACAAATCGATTACGAGAAGATCAAAGGGGTTCACAAAATTCCGCTGGAGGAGCTCTACACTTCGGGCCACCGCACCTGCCAGGGCTGCGAGTCGGCCACGACGATGCGCGGGTTCATCAAGGTCGCGGGCTCGCGCACGGTGGTCACGGGAGCGACCGGCTGCATGTACGTGGCCAACACTTCGTACTTGACCACGCCCTGGATCGTCCCCTGGATGCATACGCAGCTCGGCGCCGGCGGCTCTTCGGCCGTGGGCATGGCCGCTGGCCTGCGGGCGCTCAAGCGCAAGGGAAAGATCAAAGACGAGAAGATCAATGTCATCAATTTCTCCGGCGATCTCGGGGCCGGCGATATGGGAATTGGCGGGATTTCCGCCGCCCTGCAGAGCGATTACGACTTGCTGATCATTATGTACGACAACGAGTCAGCCGCGAATACCGATATCCAAGCGACGGGTTTGACCACCTACGGCGCGCAGACGACCTTCACGCCTCCTGGAACCAAGCATCCGATCATGCAGCGGCGCTGGAAGAAGAACGTCGCCGGAATGCTCGCGGTCGGCCATCCCACCTGCCGCTACGTCGCCACCGCCTGCGCCACCTTTCCGCCGACGGATTATCTGAACAAAGTTCGTAAAGCGCTCAGCATCGGCGGCCCGACATTCATTCATACTTATGATCCGTGTCCTAAGGGTTGGGACTATCACCCACGCTTCTCGAACGAGCTCGGCGAGTTTGGAATCAAATCCGGCCTCTATCCGCTCTACGAGATCGTCGAAGGCAACGTCATCTACACCTGGGACGCGCGCAAGACGGGCAAGGGAAGAATCCCTGTGAAAGACTTTCTTATTAAACAGGGCCGCTTCGATCACCTTAAAGAAGAGCACTTTACCCACATCCAGAAGATGGTCGATGAGATGTGGGATGAGTGGGAAATTCCGGGTGTCGCGCCGATCAAGGGCATACTGAAGGCTCGAATCTAATTTTCGGAATGCAGACGACCATCGAGAGGCCCTCACGGGATGGGGGCCTCTTTTTTTGTGCCGGTATCAGGCTCCCTTTGCGGTGCTCCCTTGGATCGAGGACACCAGCACCTTATCGATCCGCTTTCCGTCCATATCGACGATCTCGAAACTCAGGCCTTTCCACTCAAACCGGTCGGCAACCGACGGCACGCGTCCCATTTGTCTAAAGACAAAACCACCCAATGTCTGATACGCGTCTTTTCTTTCGCCCGGCAAACTTTCCAGATCGAAGATTTCCTTGAATTCCTCTATCGCCAGCATTCCATCCAGAAGCCATGAGCCGTCGCGCCTCTGTACAGCCCTGGACTGGACGGGACTCTGGCCGAAAGGCATTTCGCCGGCAATAGCCTCCAGGATGTCATGGTGCGTGAGCAGCCCTTCGATGCCCCCGTACTCATCGACCACCAACACAAGATGGCTGCCGGAGCGTTTGATATGCTCGAGCACCTGCAAAGCGGTCATCGTTCTCGGCACGAATGCCGGCGGTTGCGCCACTGTCTTGAGATCGATCGTCCTGTTCCCCAGAGCGCCGACCAACAGGTCCTTGGTTTGGGCCACACCCGCGACATTATCGAGGCTGCCGACGCACACGGGGAAGCGAGAATGACCGCTCTTGGAGATTTTCTTGTTTATCTCGACAGCGGAGTCGTTCAGGTCAAGCCATACAATTTGCGTTCGCGGCGTCATTAGCGCCCGCGCGCTTTTATCGCCCAGACTAATAACGGCTTCGATCATGTCTTGTTCGGACGCCTCAAAAACCCCGGCTGCAGTTCCCCGTTGTATCAATCTTTTGACTTCTTCTTCTGTGACCGCAGGCTCCTGAGTAGGCCGGCTGCCCATGACTCGCAATATGGCATCCGTGGAAAGGCTTACCAGGCGCACTACCGGAGTCGAAATCGCCGCCAGCAGGCGCATCGGGATCGCCACGAAGGTGGCTATTGCCTCGGGACGACTTGAGGCGATCCGCTTGGGAATCAACTCGCCGACCACGACCGCCAGATAGGTAATGCAGACGATGACCACTCCCAAAGCAATCCCCTCGCTATAGGGTCTTAGGCCCGGGATGGCGCCGAAGTATATCGCGAGGGTGCGCGCAAGAGTCCTGCCGCCGTAGGCGCCGGCGAAGACAGCCACCAGGGTGGTGCCGATCTGGACGGTTGAGAGAAATTGATTGGGCTGGTTGACGAGCTGGCAAGCTGCCTGTGCTCCCCTATTACCTTTACCCGCCCAGTCTTGGAGGCTTGACTTGGGCGCCGCAATCAACGCTGTCTCAGACATGGCCAAAACACCATTTGCGATGATAAGCAGGACGATAATGATTAGTGGAAAGACGATTTCTGACATTGGTTGACCTCGTACCCGCAGCAGTTGACCCGACCGATTTCCGTTGATAGCAAAACCTCGGGACAGGCAGATCGAGATGACGGTTTATAGCCGTGGTACTTACTATGCGAGGTGAGCACATTCAATGGTGTTCTGCCAAGCTTCTGCGCCCGCGAGTCGTGCCGGGGCGGACCTGAGTATCCGGGGAACTGGGCCCCAGGTTTCTCTGGGAAAACCGCATACGATCTGGCGGTTGCCCGCGAGATGCAGGTTTGTATGACGAGTTGCAGTCTTGATTCGCTCAGCGGCCAGCGACCTTAGTGCCGTAGCTCACGCGGTAAACCGCGCCGGCGTAGTCGTCCGAGACGAGCAGCGAGCCATCCCTCATGACCTGCACGTCGACCGGGCGGCCGCTGTACACGTTGTTCTGGAGAAAGCCCGTGAGAAACGGCTCCTGAGATTTCACGGTGCCATCCTTGTTCAGCGTCACCACGATGACATCGCCGCCGACTTTTTTCGTCCGGTTCCAGGAGCCGTGGCGCGCGATGAAGATCGCATTCTTGTACTTACCCGGTAACATGTTTGCCGTGTAGAACCGCATGCCGAGGGCGGCCGAGTGCGGGCCGACCAGCGCGACCGGTTTCTCGAACTCCTCGCACGAGCGTCCCCAACCCATCTCGCGATCCGCGAAGGTGCCCTGGTGACAGTACGGGAAGCCGAAATGCTGGCCGATCTTGGTAACGCGATTCAGCTCGTCTTCGGGCAGATCTTCCGAAAGCCAGTCGCGTCCATTGTCGGTGAAATAGAGTTCCTTCGTCACCGGGTGCCAGTCAAAACCGACCGAGTTGCGCACCCCGCGAGCGACCACCTCCGCGCCCCTGCCGTCGAGGTTAATTCGCCTTATCTGCGCGTTGGTGGCGGGCGGTTCGCAGATGTTGCACGGCGCGCCGACGTTGATGTAGAGCTTGTTGTCCGGGCCGATGCCGATGTATCTCCAGCCGTGCGACTGATGGTTCGGTAAATCGTCGTAAATGACGACGGGCTTCGGCGGATTGTCGAGGTTGTCCTCGATGTTTTCCAGCTTCGAAATTTTTGTGCCTTCAGCGATGTAGAGCGTGCCCTTGTGGAAGGCGAGACCGTTTGGCCGGTCCAGACCCGAAGCGATAATTTTCGCCTCGCGTTTCCCACCCTTGTCGACAATCGCATAGACCTTGTCGAGAACGCGATTGCTGACGAATACGGTCCCCCTGTCGCCGAGCCGCAGCGAGCGCGCATTGGCGATGCCGCTCGCATAGACCTCAATCTTAAAACCCTTGGGCAGCTTTAACTGCGGGATCGGCAGTTTGTCTTCTGCCGTCGGCAACGGCGGCGGTGGGACGCCGCGCAGCTGCTTGGCGACTTCGGCATTGGGAATGTCGGGCCGACCCGGAACGGTCGTCGGCTGCGGTTGCAAGCTGGGCATCGGTTTTGACGTATCGGGTTTTGGCGCCTCAGATGGCGCGGCCGGTGGAGCCTCTGGTTTATCACCTGCTTGCTGGGCGAAAGCAGGCGGCATGACGATCAGCGCGATGAGACTTCCGGCGAGCAACAGCCTATGCAGTTCGGGTGAACCTGAGATCATAGGAAATCCTCCTCGTTTGAATTAAATACGCAACGCTTTTCTAAGCCCAGCCACCAGGTTCAACGCAAGCCTTTCCGTTTTGCGGACTGGCCCAACGCGATCAGAAACATCACGCTCTTATCTGCGGCGTGAGGTGAGAAAAAGTCAGTCACGTCGTCATCGAAAAACGTGAGCCCCGAGGCGCCGAGCTTCTGCGCGTATGCAGCGAGGTAGAGTTTTCCGCCCATGATGGCGGCCTCGAGTTGCGCGGCGCGGTAGCCACGATTGCCGAAGCGTTCCAGAGAGCAATCGAGATCTGCCATAAAATAAACGTTGACGCTACAGTCGGCGGGAATTTCCTGGCCCAGTCCAAGATACCCCGCCTCGCGGCGAAAGTTGCCCTCCTTCAGCAATTCAAGGGCATGCTTGTCGCGGCGATAGACGTAAGCGCCCGAGGGAAGATCGTCCACGGCGTGGACGATCAAGTAGAGATCGTTGAGCGACTCTCCTTCTGAGTTCAAAAAATCAGCCGCAAGGCCGCGCGTCGCCCGGTCGAGCATCGTGGAGAGCTGCGCAAAACTGATCGATTCCCGCGAGAACGCGCGGGTTGAGCCGCGGCGTAGGACGACTTCCTCGAACTTGTCTGAGGAAATCTCTTGCGCACTCATTGATCGTAGCGCAAATAATCGACCTTCTTTTCCATTTTCATGCTTAGGCTCTTCGATTTCTTGTTTTGCATTCTCGCGCCAAGCCAAAATTTCCTCCTCACTCTCGAGCGAAGAAGCTTCATGCATGGCTCTAATCGCTGGATAATCGATTTCGTTCTTCGAGAGCGGCACCGTCTCCAGCGCGAGCGGTGCGACCGTTGGAACCGATTGAGTTACCGCAGAGGGCGCAGTGCCGAGAGCAACCAAAGAAACTGCGGCTTCGCGTTGACTGTCTAAACCCAGAAGCCGATTCACCGCACTATCAATGAAACCGACGATGACCTTCGCCGGCACAGCGCGTACGGCTGCGGCAGCCAGAAGATTCGCCAGGATGGTGCCGTTATCCCAGTAGGCATGGCGATAGGCCCGCGCCTGGTACTTCCAGGCATTCCGCCAAAAGGTGGAAGCACAGACGACAATCACAGGGGCATGGGTAATAGCCGGTTCCCTCCCGCTCGCCTCCACCAGGAGGCTCCGGTAATCTCCGCTCCGTAGCCTTCGGAGGGCAAAGTCTTGCGGGCTAAAGTGATAAATTCCGGCTTCTAAATCCGCCAGTTCTCCGCAGATCAGATATAAGTCGATGTGGTAAAGCGCTCCGGTGCAGGCGGCTGCGCGAAACAGCATCTCGCCTCCCGGATGGCTCCTGCGTTTTGTGATGCCGGCGGAGAGAAACAGCATCTCCGCCAAAGTTTGGATGGAAGGAACGACTTCAGGGAGTGCCGCGGCTTCCGGCATTGAAATCGCATCGAGCGCCGCTATCCCCGAAGACGACAGATGCTGCGGCAGCGGTATGGGCACGAGATCGGGATAGATCTTAAAGGGAATCGGCTGATTTTCCCAGTCCAGGTAATGTCGGCTTGAGCGGATGCTCTGATACGAATGTTTGCTTCCGTTGTGATAGTCCCACGCCGCTGTAAGCTCACGGTTTTTCATTCTTTTATAGTCTTATCAATTACCGCCCTCCGCCGCCAGCGATCCCCTCCTCAGAGGCCGACGCTTTTGCGCAGTACAGCCGCGCCGGCCATTTCAAATCGTTCTTGCCTCCGGCTATAATTACCCGACAAGATCGTCCCTCCCCAGAATCATGAAAAAGCTTCTCATCTGTCAGCACGTTCCGCACGAGATTTTGGGAACTTTGGATCCCTTGCTGAAGCGCGCCGGCTTCCGCATTCGCTACGTGAATTTTGGCCGCCATCCGGACGCGGACCCCACCCTGAACGGATATCATGGAATGGTGGTGTTGGGCGGCCCCATGAGCGTCAATGATGCCGACCAACGCCCCCATCTGTCTACAGAAATGAAGTTGATCGAACAGGCGATGAAAAGAGAGCTTCCGGTTTTGGGCATTTGCCTGGGCGCGCAACTAATCGCCAAAACGCTCGGAGCCCAGGTCTATCGCAACGAAGAACCAGAAATCGGATGGTACGACGTGACGCCGACGGCAGCGGGACAACAGGACCGGCTTCTAGTAGAGTTCCGCGCGACGGAACGGATTTTTCAGTGGCATGGTGACACTTTTGACATACCCAGGAGTGCCGTGCATCTGGCTTTTTCGTTCCTTTGTCCTAATCAGGCGTTTCGTTACGGCGCGAGCGTTTACGGCCTTCAGTTCCATCTGGAAGTGGACGAACCGATGATCCGTCGCTGGCTTAGAGTAACCGAGAACCAGAGGGAAATCGCCGGGCTGCGAGGGAAAATCGATCCCGCGCGAATCCAAACGGAAACCCCGGGATACATTCAGAGGCTCCGTGAACTGAGCGATCGTGTATTTGGTGAATTCATTCAATTGTTTGGCATCGAGAAGAAGTTTCTGAGACTGCCCTCACGCTGACTAGGGAGTCATTGCTGGTCCCGCGGTAATTTTCGACTTGAAAAATCACCTCGCCTCGGCTACCCTCGGCGAACTTCATTTCGAGTCGCTATGGAATGGTGGATTTGGATACTGGTGGGTTTTTTCCTTCTTTTGGCGGAGCTGCTTACCCCGGGCGGGTTCTACACCATTTTCTTTGGAATTAGCGCCATTCTAGTCGGAGTACTCGCTGGCTTCGATGCCGCGGGACCTCTATGGTTTCAATTCATACTATTCTCGGCGATTTCCGTCCTCGCCCTATGGTTGTTTCGCGAGAAGCTGCTCGAATTGACACAGGGAGAAAATCGGGCCGGGGTGGACAGCCTGATTGGGGAAATCGCCGTGACCATCAGCGAGATCCCCATCAATGGAATCGGGAAAGCCGAGATGCGCGGCAGCGCGTGGAGCGCCCGTAACGTCGGCGCGAAACCCCTCGCGCCAGGAGAGCGTTGCAAGGTGGAACGCGTCGAAGGTCTCATGATCTTTATCCGCGCGGAGCCAACCTAAAAGGGAGACCATCATGGGTGGTTTGATCGTCGTCTTGGTGCTGGCAGTCCTGATTATCATCGTTATCGCGAAGACCGCCGTTGTCGTGCCGCAGCAAAGCGCCTATGTCGTCGAGCGGCTCGGGAAATACAGCGGCACGTTGCAAGCGGGATTCCACATCCTCGTCCCGTTTCTCGATGTGGTTCGCTACAAGCATTCGTTGAAAGAGCAAGCGATCGACATCCCGCCTCAGGTTTGCATCACGAAGGACAACGTCCAAGTTTCCGTGGACGGAGTGCTTTACCTGAAGGTTTTAAATCCAGAGCGCGCATCCTACGGCATCGGCGACTATACTTTCGGCATCTCACAACTTGCCCAAACGACCCTGCGAAGCGAGCTTGGGAAAATCGAATTGGACCGCACGTTCGAGGAACGCACCAATATAAACACTCAGGTGGTCAGCGAGCTCGACAAGGCTTCAGACCCCTGGGGAATCAAGGTGATGCGCTACGAGATCAAGAACATCACACCGCCCCAGGATGTTCTCGCGGCCATGGAGAAGCAGATGCGCGCGGAGCGGGAAAAACGGGCGCTGATCCTGACCTCAGAAGGCCAAAGAGACGCCGCCATCAACAACGCTGAGGGCGAAAAGCAGCAGGTGATCAAAGCCTCCGAGGCGAAGAAGCAGCAGCAAATCAACGAGGCCGAGGGTGAGGCTTCCGCTATTCTCGCCATTGCCGATGCGACGGCGAACGGGATACGCAAAGTCGCCGAAGCGATCCAGCAGCCCGGCGGATTCGAGGCCGTGCAATTGCGCGTCGCCGACAACTATCTGTCGCAGTTTGGCAAGCTCGCCCAGGAAGGAAACACCATGATTCTTCCGGCGACGCTCAGCGATGTCGGTTCGATGATTTCGCTCGCGATGAACGTCATCCGGCGTCAGGGAGCGCCCGACGGTAACGGCACGCAACGGTAACCCCGAACGAAACCCGCCCCTACTTCTGACACGACGGGCAATAAAAGGCGCTGCGATTCCCGATGGGAACCCTTTTGATCAAACCTGGGCAAGCACGGCACTTCTCCCCGAGGCGATCATAGACCCGCAGGTGTTTCTGAAATTCGCCGAACCTGTCGTCGGCGTCGCGATAATCCGAAAACGAGGTGCCGCACCATCGGATCGCTTCGTTCAGCACCGTTGGAATCATCGCGGCGATTCTTTCTATTTGCTTACGCGTAAGCCTGCGGCAGCGCGCCGTGGGTCGAATCCCCGCGCGCGCAAGAATCTCATTCGCGTAGATGTTGCCGATTCCCGCGACGATTTGTTGATCGAGCAGGAGATCCCGAATACGGCGGTCTGAACGCTTCGTGAACGAGTGGAGGTAGGGACCGTTGAATCCAGAATCAAAAGGATCGAGGCCGAGATGCTTCAACTGCGGCAGTTCGTGAAGCTCGTTTTCGGCAGCAAGAATGGATAGACCAAAGCGTCGCGGATCGTGATAACGGAGTTCCCGTCCGCTATCGAGCCGGACGAGGATATGGTCATGCTTTTGCTTCGGCGTCCGGGGATCGACATGAATGAGCTTTCCCGACATCCCCAAATGATACATCCAGATCATTTTGCCGCTGAGGGAAATTAGGATGTACTTCGCTCTTCGCCCGACCCGAAGTATCGTTTTTCCTTGCAACACCTCCGCCATTCTGAGGTCCACGAGGCGACGTAAACGGGGCTCCATCACCGTAACGCTCAGGATACGTCGCCCTTCCAGGTGGGGCTTGAGCCCGCGACAGATGGTTTCGATTTCCGGCAGCTCGGGCATAAGAATCCAACGATCAGCTTTGAGGCCGCAGCAATCCGCTGGGCTTCAACGTGCGGGCGAGACGGAGGAACTCTTCGACGGTGAGCGTTTCTCCCCGGCGTCCCGCATCGATTCGCTGGGAACGAAGAAACGTTTCAACATCTTTTCTATCCTTTTTCAGCCCAGCCGTGAGCGCGTTGCTCAGCGTCTTACGGCGCTGCCCGAATGCCGCTCGCGCCACCGCGCGAAGCGTCGCGAGATCCTGTACGGCAATCAGGGGCTCGGGGTAAAGCGCTAGCTTCAGCACCGTAGAACGCACTTTGGGCCGCGGATAAAAAGCCTCAGGTGAAACCGTCAGCCTATCGGTCACACGGCCATGCACCTGGCACCATACCGATAACGCACCGTACGTCTTGGAGCCGGGAGCGCTCGCGATTCTGTCCGCCACTTCCTTTTGCACCATCAAGACGAGTGAAGAGAAATGTTCGCGCCACTCGAACAAACGAAACAGCACCGGGGTCGAGATACTATAGGGCAGATTGCCGACCAATTTGACTTGGTGCGGCGGCAGTAGGTCACCCAGGGCCAGTTTGAGAATATCGGCATGAACGAGCTGGAGCCTGGGATCGTGGCCCAGTGAACTCCGTTGCAACCAGTCGACGAGGAAGGCATCCACCTCGACCGCCCACACTTTGGCCACCCGTTCCACCAACCGCCGGGTCAAAAAACCCAGGCCGGGACCGATCTCAAGAATTTCATCTTGCGGGGACGGTTCCAATAGCCGCACGATCGAATCGACGACGTGTTGATGAACCAGGAAATTTTGGCCCAGCCGCTTTCTTGGTTTGAAGTCGAGTTGTCTGAGCGCTGTGCGCACTTCTTCGTAAAGGGTTGCCATGACCGCGCTCGGAAGGGCGCGCCTAGGGGTTTCGGAGCGTACCTGCCAAGCTACTAATGAACGGCTTGATAATTTACAGGGTCAGATCGGCGTCGGCATCCAGACGGAAGTCGTCCCGACGGCCCCGTTTGAGCGAGTGATAGCCGGCCAGTGCGATCATCGCCCCGTTGTCGGTGCAAAATCGGGGCGAAGGAAAGTATACTTCCAACCGGTCGGCCTCCGCCTCCTCGCTGATCTTCTCGCGCAGGCGGCTGTTGGCCGCGACCCCGCCCGCCAGAACGATGCGGCTCACGCCATACTCGAGGGCTGCTCTGAGGGTGGGCGTGACCAGCATGTCCACGACCGCTTCTTGAAAGCTCGCGGCGATGTCCGCCATCTGCGAAGGGGCCGCGCCGCTTGACTTCAAGTAATGCCAAACCGCGGTCTTTATGCCGCTGAAACTGAATTCATAGGAAGCTTTTTTGAGGTGTGCGCGAGGGAAGCGAATCGCTTTACGGTCGCCGTTCCTCGCCAGATTATCGATCACCCTGCCGCCCGGATAGCCCAAGCCCATCATCTTGGCGATCTTATCGTAAGCTTCGCCGGCGGCATCATCGCGCGTGCCGCCGAGACGCCTGTAATCGCCGACGCCGTTGACGCAATAGAGCAATGTGTGACCGCCGGAAGCGAGCAAAGCAATGTAGGGAAATGAAATCTCGTGCTCTAATTGAATCGAGAGGAGATGCGCCTCAAGATGATTGACGCCGACAAACGGAATGTCCCAGCGAAACGACAGCCCCTTCACCATCGAGAGGCCGACGAGCAAGGAACCGACCAGCCCCGGCCCATGCGTCACGGCAAGGCCGTCGAGATCCTGCAGCGTGATGCCGGCGTGCCGCAGCGCTCCGTCGATGATGGGAAGAATAGTTTGTACGTGTTGGCGCGACGCCAGTTCGGGTACCACGCCGCCATAGGGGCCGTGCACTTGATCTTGCGACGAGACCACATTGGCTAGGACCGCTCGACCGTCGCGCAGCACCGCCGCGGCGGTATCGTCACAAGAGGTCTCAATCCCTAACACCAACATGCTTGGACGCGTATCAACGCAAAGGGGGTTGGTGGTCGCTCTGAAGGCGGTCTAGAGCCTCCGCTGCTGTTCGGTTGCCGGAATTCAAGCGCAAAGCCTGCGCGTAGTTGGTCTCGGCCTTGTCCGCCATGCCCAAGGCGCGGTAGTTCTCGCCGCGCAACGCGTACACCTCGGCAAGCCAGAAGCGGTCGCTCCCGCTCAGACGCGATTCGGCCACATCCAAGAAGTTCAAGGATTCCTGGTAGCGCCCCAAGCGGTGCTGTGCCTTCGCCAAGTAGAAATAGCCGTACGGATTGGTCGAGTCGATCGCGATCGTTCTTTCCAGGCGATTGATCGCTTTTGCCGGTTCACCGGAATCGAGGAGCTTTCTGCCTTCTTCGGTCAATCGCAGCGACGCGGCGCGCCGCGGCTCGGTGCCGGGCGTAATCTTAGCAATCAATGAACTGTCGTCCGCCAGCGGCGGCGCCGCCCGCTCCGGAATGATGCCGGTTTCCGCAGGCTGGCCGGCGCTACCAGGCTGCTCGAGGGCCGGCGGAATCGGCTTTGTTTGCAAATCTTGCTCCCTGATTTTCGATTCCTGCGGCAGCGGTTTTTTTGCCGCTTCCTGCGGCGGCGGCGCTGGCGGTACCTCTGGCAGAGGCCTGGATACAGCGGGAGGTGATGGGATCGGCCGATACACTGAGCGCGGCGGCGCGCAACCCTGCAGAGCTTCGACAATCAAAGCTGCCGCAACGGCCGCGAGCCAACGTTTGGGATGACTTCCTATCGGTGACATACAGAAAGAAACAGCTCACTCAATTTTAGAAAATTGCAATGGGTTTCCCGGATGCAGCGGACAGGTGCTCAGCGGTTCCTCCCCTTCAAAAAAGGCCTCGCGCAGAACGTACGGACAGCTGGCGGTGGCGGGCTGGCCGCTCAACGGATCGATTTCGATGATCTTAATACCAGGCGGTGGCACGAAGTCGGTCACCGGGCTGCCTGCGGTAGCTCGCTTCATGAACTCGGTCCAGATGGGCAGCGCGGCCTGACCTCCGGACAGTGCCAGCTTGCTCTGATTGTCGAATCCGACCCAGACAACCGCCAGCAGATCGGGAGTGTAGCCGACGAACCACGCGTCTTTAAAATCATTCGTCGTTCCCGTTTTTCCAGCGGCGGGCCGTGTGAATCCCCATTTTCGTGCCGCCTCCCCGGTGCCGCGATCCAGAACTCCCTTGAGTAAGTGATTCATCATGAACGCCACTTGCGGCGTAAGGACTTTCTGCACGCGCACGTCTCGCTTTTCCAGAACTTTTTCATCCTGGTTTAAAACCTGTTTCACTGCCAGCGGCTGGGTCCGCACGCCGCTATTCGCGAGCGTCGAGAACGCAACCGCAACCTCCAAAGGCGTGACTTCCGCGGCTCCGAGAGCCAACGACGGAACGGCGGGCAGGGAAGTCTGAATGCCGAGACGGTAGGCAGTGTCGCGCACCCGCCTGATCCCCACGTCTCTCGCGATGCGGGCCGTGGCCGAGTTGAGGGATTTCTCAAGAGCCCGCCGGAACGTGACTGTGCCAAAGTATTCATCGTTGTAGTTACCGGGCCGCCATTCCTGCCCTTCGTAGCTCCAATTGAACGGAGCGTCTTCTACCATGGTCGCCGGTGTAAACTTCCTGCCGCCTTCGCCGCCGGACAGCAAAGCGCTCAAGTAGACAAACGGCTTGAAGATAGACCCGGGCTGTCGCTTCGCCTGAAATACCCGGTTAAATTGGGACTGCTGATAACCGCGCCCGCCCACCATGGCTTTTATCTCGCCGGTTTGGGGCCGGAGCACAACGATGGCTCCCTCCAAATTATCGTCTTCCCCTTTGCGCCGAAGAGCGGGGTACGTCGCCTCGAGTTTCTTGAGTCCCTCGGCCAAGGCCTGCTCCGCGATCTTCTGGAGCTGCAGGTCCAGGCTAGTGAAGATTCTCAGCCCTTCTGCGGTCAATACCGCATTGGAATAATTCTCCGCCAGCTCCCGCCGGACGTAATCAACGTAGTAAGGGGCATCATTGGTGACTTTGACGAGCTCGCGCCGGGGAAGCGTTTCCCGCAGCGCGGCTTCGTATTGTTTCCGACTGATGATGTTGTCATCGAGCAACTTCGCCAGCACCACATTGCGCCGCTTGGTCGCCCCCTCATGGCTCCTGTAAGGCGAAAGTCGATTCGGCGCTCGAATCAATCCCGCCAGGAGCGCCGCCTCGCTCACGGTAAGCTCCGACAGCGGTTTTGAAAAATAAAACTGGGAAGCTTCCCAAACGCCGAAGATGCCTTGCGAGCCTCTCTGACCGAGATAGATCTCATTGAGATAGTTCTCCAGAATTTCCTCTTTGGAGTATTTTCGTTCCGCGATCAACGCCATGAGCGCTTCTTTGGCTTTGCGTTCCAGCGTCCGTTCGTCGCCGAGGAAAAAATTCTTCATTAACTGTTGGGTCAGCGTGCTTCCACCCTGGACCACCCCGCCGCTTCGGAGATTGACCCAGACTGCGCGCAGCACGGAAACCGGATCGATCCCGTGATGACGATAGAACCGCTCGTCTTCAACCGCCAGGACCGCTTTGACGACCAACGGCGGCACCTCGGTTAGCCGGACGACCCGCCTCTCCTGCCAAATACGATCGTAAAGGCCGGTGATAAGCTCCGGCTCGAGTTCCAACGAGAAGATCTCTTGTCCGTCCAATGCGTTCTGAATCTTTGTGACGACCGTGCCCTGGAAGCTAATGCGGACCGGAAAGCCTTTGAAATTCTCGGTCGGATAGACGAAATCGTGGAGATAAATCTCCACCAGGCTACTGGACCGCTGGTAACGGTATTCGCCTTTGGTTTTCGGTGCAACACTCGTCCCGTGATAACCCAATCGTCGCAGTTTATCCCAGAGCTCATCGAGCGGCAGGTTAATGCCGACATAAAGGAGGTACGAGTCGGAGTAAATCTTTGACGGGAACCGCCACTTCTGGCCCTCGAATTTGGCCGTGACCGTTTCTTCCAGATGCCGAAGGTACCAGCCGCCGAAGACAATCCCGGTGGAGGTGATGAGGAGAACCGCAAGGAGGGCAATACTAACAAATCGAAGGTTGGGTTTCTTCAAACCAAACGCTCCACGACTCCATATTACTTAGTTCCGCCACAAATGCAACGAAAAGAGGGCCGGGTGACAATCACCCGGCCCTCCAATCGATGGCATCGCGCGGTAGGGCAAATCAACTTACGGTTTGAGCGCCAAAAAGAGGGTATTCTCTCCACGGCGCACCAGAAAAAGCACTCCCTTGCCTTTTTTGGTCGCGGCTAGCGCCTTCTTAAATTCGTCGACGCTTCGAATCGACTTTTGATCGATTTGCAGGATCACGTCACCGCGGCGGATTCCCGCTTCGTCCGAGGCGCTACCCGGCTCCACGGCTGTCACAACGACACCGTCGGTCTTCTCCAACCCAAGGGTCTCCGCGATCTGCGGCGTGACCTTTTGCACCGTCAGTCCCAACTCGCCCTTTTCCGGCACCGAGGCGACTACCTCTTCGTCCTTCAACTCGCCGACAGCGACGTTCAGGGTGAGCTCTTTTTTGTCCCGGAGTACCTTCAACCGCGCTTTTTTATCTACCGCCGTCCGTGCCA
Source organism: Binatia bacterium (assembly GCA_035762645.1). Taxonomy (GTDB): domain Bacteria; phylum Desulfobacterota; class Binatia; order UBA9968; family UBA9968; genus DASTOD01. The sequence goes on from DASTOD010000815.1 coordinate 16,455, forward strand.
CAAGAATCGGTAGCTCGCCTGAGTCTTTGACTTCCTTGCCGTCAAATTCGATGATGACATCTCCGACCTTGACGCCGGCTTTCTCAGCGGGCCCGTCCTTCGAAACGTTCGCGACGAGTGCCCCCCGCGGCCGGTCCATCCCCAAACTTTCAGCGATCTCGGGAGTTACCTTCTGGATCAGCACGCCCAAATAACCGCGGGTGACTTTCCCTTTGCCCCGCAGCTGTGGCAACAACTCCTTCACTAAATTGATCGGAATGGCGAAGCCGATGCCGATGTTTCCGCCGGTCCGACTAAAAATCGCCGTATTGATGCCAATGACTTCGCCCCGCATGTTGATCAGCGGCCCTCCAGAGTTGCCAGGGTTGATCGACGCATCCGTCTGGATGAAATTGTCATAGGCCCCTTGGCCGATGTGTCGGCCCGTGCCGCTGACGATTCCAGAAGTAACCGTGCTGTCCAGGCCAAAGGGATTGCCGATCGCCATGACCCATTCGCCGACCTGGAGCCGATCCGAATCCCCGAACGATGCCGCTGGCAAAGCGGTCTTCGCATTTATCTTGATCACGGCGATATCGGTCTTCGCATCTCGCCCGATCACCTTGGCGTCATACTCTTGCTCGTCGGCCAATTTCACCACAATCTTCTGTGCGTTTTCGACGACGTGGTTGTTCGTCAAAATAGAGCCATCGCCATCGATGATGAAGCCCGATCCCAAGCTGCGCTGGCGCTGCGGGCCGCGCGGCATCGGGCCGCCGAAAAATCGCCGCCAAAAATCGCTGAAGGGATCGTCTTCTCCGAATGGATTGCCGAACTCTCGTTGCCCGCCCCGCCCTTCACTGACTTGAGTCGTGGAAATGTTGACGACCAGAGGCTTCATCTTTTTTGCCAGCACGACGAAATCCGGCAATTGACCCGGCGATCGAATATCTGAGTTCCCGCTTTCAGCTATTAAGTTGACCGCCCGGCTGGGAGATAACCAATCCAAGCTACCGCTGATGCCGAGGCCAACCACAAGCGAGATCAAGGCGACCAAGACGATACCTTTGAGGCGCACATTCGCGTCGCCGACATTTTTGAGATTCATCAATGGCTCCTACTTCTTCTTCACAGCTTCAACGTACTTCATCCTGAGGTCAAAAAGTATATCTTCCATCAGTCTCTCTTCGCCACTATTCAGATTTCCGCGCGTTTTTTCGCGCAACATCCCGAGTATGTCGATCATTTGCTTCGCCATCGGGACATCCTTGTCCGCCTGGCCGCTCAGCGGATTGGCGATCTCGCCGAGATGCATTAACGCTTGCGTGCTGAGGCTGATGACGAATGCGGAAAAGTTGATTTCCGGAAGCGTTTCTTGTTTGGCCGACGAATCTTCGCCAGAGGAGGGTGGTATCTCCTGGCTCGCAGCCGCTTCATTGGATTCCGCGGCTTCGCCGCGAGGCTCGCCTGTTTCAGGCGAAAACCGGCGGCGATCCTGGACGGTGAAGCCTTTGCCTTCTCGCCTTTCCTCATCGCCCGGCATTTTACCGACTCCCTATTGGAAACAGAAAAAAGCCTGGAAACGATGGCGGTCGGCTGCGCCGCCAGGAGCTCCCAGGCATCCTGCGACAACTTGTCTTGCTCAGTCACTCACCCGCGAAAACCGCGCATCGCGGCGCTCTTTTCAATCGGTTTTCAAGTGTTTTACCGGAAAAATTTCAGAGTTTAATCTAAACTCCTGCCCCCCCCTTGTCAAGGTGGCTCCCTCGGGTGTCTCCCTCGGGCAGTTGTTTGAGTATCCGGATGATCTCTCCGGGTAGCAGCGTCGTGAGGCATTTGCGATGCGTGCAGCTTTTCATGACGCTGAGGGAGCACGGCGAGCATTCCACAGGTCGCGTCACGATCGTCACTTTTTTTCCCCGCGGCGACCATTGCCGGACATCGGAAGGCCCAAACAGCGCGATGGTGCGGATCCCAAGCGCGGCGGCGACATGAGTCACACCGCTGTCATTTCCCAAGTAGATACGGCTCCGAAACAATAGAGCCACCACTCGGGCTAAACTCAATTTTCGAGCGACCCGATTCCCTGTGGCAAGGAGATCCCACGCTCCCCGTTCTTCTTCCGCGGGCCCGACAATCACCACTACGGCTCCGCCGGTCTTGCGGCGCCACCATGAGGCCACGGCTTGATAGGAAGCGACCGGCCAATTCTTCTCCCTGGCGCCGCTCCCGGGCGCCAGCGCCAACACCGGTCTGTTTTCGAGCCCGTTCTGAGTCCAATATTTCTCGCTCCAGTCCATGGCTTCGGGTCGCGGCGCGATCAGCGGAGCATCTGGATCGGCAAGCGGCCTGCCGAGGCAAGACAGATAATAGTCCATTTGATGCGTGCGCCCGTCGGCGACACGAAACGGATACACGTGGGCCCGGCCGCGCGAGAGGCAGTCGAGCGAGCGAACAAAATGATCTTGGCCACTTCCGGTCCACGAATAAATCGACATGTAGGACCCAAAAAACTCAACGCATTGTTTGTCTTCCGCGGCCCCCGAAGCGAACAGCCGCCGGATCTCGTAGCACTCCAGGGAACGGACTCTGATGCGAGCGGGAGTTAAATCGGCAAACGCAGTTTGCGCCAAAACATCCACTTGTGCGTCGCGAGCCAAGGCTTGTAATCCCGGGAGAAGACAAATGAAATCTCCGAGCGCGCCGGGAAAGAGAACGAGTACTCGTGACCCAACCGGGTGAGACATAGATTACGTCGCAGGTAGATTTCGTTGACTTTAAAACAGCAAAAATATAGCATGGCTCTGCGGCCGATTGGAATCTCACCTGCTGCACGAGAAAGACGAGTAAATCTGTGACAAGCATGAATGGCGCCCGATCCATTGTGGATCTCATTGGCTCCACTCCCGTCGTTAAACTTCGGACTCTTCCGGGTAAAAACGACGCTGAGGTCTGGGCGAAGATGGAGTCGTTCAATCCGGGCGGGTCTGTGAAGGATCGAATTTGCCTCAACATGATCGAGGCTGCCGAGCGCGATCGAAAACTCAAGCCCGGCGCCACTATCGTGGAGCCAACCAGCGGCAATACGGGCATTGGACTGGCGCTCATCGCAGCCGTGAAGGGCTATCGGCTGATCCTGACCATGCCTGACACGATGAGCGAAGAGCGGCGCAGCCTGCTGACGGCGTATGGCGCTCATCTGATCTTGACGCCCGATACGAAAGGAATGGGTGGGGCGATACATAAAGCCGAGGAATTGATCGAGGAGCATGCGGATTATTTCATGCCCCAGCAATTCAATAATCCAGCGAACCCCGAAATGCATCGCCGGACGACAGCCGTTGAACTGTTGAAGCAGTTTAAACGGATCGACGCGTTTGTGGCGGGCGTCGGCACCGGCGGCACGATTACAGGAGTCGGAGAAGTTCTCAAAGAAAAAATGAAACATGTTCGCGTTTGCGCCGTCGAGCCAGCGGCTTCGCCGGTGATCTCGGGGGGAGAACCCGGTTACCATAAAATCCAGGGAATCGGCGCCGGATTCATTCCGGCTGTCCTCAACCGCGAAATTCTGGACGAGATCATTCCGGTAAGCGATCAGGATGCCGCGGCGTATAGCCGCCGATTGGCTTCGGAGGAAGGTATCCTCGTCGGCATATCTTCGGGCGCCGCATGCTGCGCGGCCCTCAAGGTCGCCAAAGCTCTGGGCAAAGGTCACGTCGTCGTTACCGTGTTTGCCGATAAAGGCGAGCATTATTTGAGCACGGATTTGTTTAGCGATAAAAGATGGACGCAAAGCTCGATCAACTAAAAGACGTTCTCTGGCGGTCCGGCGGCGTCCTGGTCGCCTTTTCGGCGGGAGTGGACTCCACGTTTTTGCTGAAAGTCGCGCATATGGTTCTGGGGGAGCGAGCGATTGCCCTGACGGCTTGCTCGCCGACGGCGCCTCCAGGAGACCTCGAGGCGGCGCGGGAATTCGCGACTCGACTCGGTTGCCGCCATATCGTCTTGGATTCCCATGAACTCACCAACCCTGCGTTTGCCACCAATTCGGCGAACCGATGTTTCTTCTGCAAAGACGAACTGTACAAGATTTGCCGGGCACAAGCGGATCAGCTAGGCCTGCCGGCCATCGTCGATGGCACCAATTTAGACGATTTGAAAGATCACCGTCCCGGCTTGAAGGCCGCGGCGAAATGGGGAGTTCGCCATCCGCTCGTCGAAGCCCAAATGGCCAAGGAGGAGATCCGCCGCTACAGCCGTGAACTGGATCTGCCAACCTGGGACAAACCGTCCAGTCCTTGCCTGTCTTCCCGTTTCCCCTACGGCACGGAAATCAACCTGGAGCGGTTGAAACAGATCGCCGCTTGCGAGTTGTTTCTGAAAGGACTGCGATTCCGAGAATTCCGTGTCCGTTATCACGGCGATCTGGCGCGCATCGAAGTATCCCCACAAGAGATGGAGCGCCTTTTCGAAAAATCGGTAAGGGACGCGGTGGTCGAAAAGTTCAAGCAGAACGGCTTTAGTTACGTGAGTCTCGATTTGCAAGGGTATCGCACGGGAAGCATGAACGAGGTCCTGTCCAATAAGCCGGCTTAACCGACGCGGTTCTCTCTCAGAAGCGCTTCAGCGAGAACAAGATCTTCAGGCGTGGTAATTTTGATGTTGGTTCTGTCACCCTCCAACACATAGACGGGTTTATCCATTCTCTCGACAAGCGTCGCGTCATCCGTCGCTTCGAAGTTGTCACGCAAGGCTCGATCATGCGCCTGGACGATCCACTCCCTTCGAAAGACCTGCGGGGTTTGAATCTCCCATAGAGAACCTCTCGGCGGCGTGGCTTCTACCCGACGCTCCTTGCGAACTATTTTGATCGTGTCCCGCACCGGAACACCCAGCACGGCCGCACCGCGCTCCCGGGCCGCCTCGACGCACTGATCGATGCGTCGCGGATCAACAAACGGCCGAGCTCCGTCGTGAATGGCCACGAGGTCACACTCGGGATCAAGCTTCGCCAAGCCTCTCACGACCGATGCCTGGCGGGTCGCGCCGCCGGACTGAAAACTGCAGCCTTTGCCCATCAAACGGGAGTTCGCGCCCAGCAGCTCGCTGGCCCGGTGGAGCTCCTTTTGGGCGACGACTAAAACGATGTTGGTAATGGTTCGTGCCAAGAAAAACTTTTCGACGGTACGTACGATGAGCGGCCGACCGCCGATGGAAAGGTAGCCCTTGGGCGTAGAGCCTCCCAACCGGACGCCTTCGCCTGCGGCCACCACGATAGCGGTTACGAACACGTGTGATCAGAAAAGTAAAAGAGCCGAGAGTGGATCTCTCGGCTCGGGGATTTTATGGATTACCGTCGTAACGGCGCGATAGCTCAATGCGTAAAAATGTGGCGCAGCTCTTCCATTATTTTTTCCTCGGAATGCGAGCGCGCGATCGAAAGCTCTTTGACCAGCAGATTGCGTGCGGTATCCAACATCTTTCTCTCGCCAAACGAAAGCTCTTTGTCTCCCTTCAAGACAAAGAGATCACGCAGCACCTTGGCGATCTCGAGGATCGAACCGGTCTTAATTTTCTCGGTGTACTCTCGATAACGCCGGTTCCAGGTTTGTTGATCGGTTTCGACCTTCTTCTGCCGCAATACTTTGTAGACCTTGGAAACCATGGTGCGGTCGATGATTTTTCTCAAGCCGACAGAGTCCACATTATCCACCGGAATCATGATCTTCATGTCGGTCTCAAGAATTCTAAGCATGTAAAACTTTTTTTCAGTCCCTGAGATAACGTGGCTGCGAATCGACTCGATCTCTCCTACCCCGTGGGCAGGATACACGACCTTCTCGCCAACTTTAAACATAGTGACCTCCTCGTGAACGACGCGTTATGAGTTTGGATTGATTGCTGGGCAGCCTGTACTGTCGCGCAAGAACGCAATGTCTAGAGGCGGAGAATAGAAGAGCAGCGGCTAATGGCGAGTGGAAAACGTGAAGGGAGTCGGGGCATTGGTTGTCTCTGCGAGACATTCAGGGTTCCATCCGTGGGGCGGCAAAAAAATTAGCGGCCACCAGCTACCCGACCGCTATTACGTAAATCACTATACAACAGACGAAATTACTCCGTCAAGGCCACCCCGCCAAGACAGGAAAAGCCAACTGTTTCAATAGTTTATGTTTAAAATATTGAAGTATTATATATGTGCGTCGCGGGCCAGCGACTGGCCGGAGATTAGCTGTTGTGGGTCGCTAAATCGAGCGTCATCGTCAAAGCATCTTCGCCGTCATCCGAATAATAGCCTTGCCGAATGCCGGTTTTGATGAAACCGACGGATTCATAAAGCCTTTGGGCACCAGAATTTGATTTTCGTACTTCAAGTGTTACTCGAACTGAGTTTCGACGTCGAGCCTCAGCGATGACTTGCTCCAAGAGACAACGTCCAATGCCGCGCCGCCGGAAATTGCCGTGAACCGCCACGTTGTGAACGTCGATGACGCCATCCGGGAGCAGCCAAAAGATGACGTATCCGACAATGCGATCGCCGATTTCGGCCACGATGGAACGCGCGCATTGGGCCTGCAGTTCTTGTAAGAAGAACCGGGTACTCCAAGGAAACGGAAAGGATGCCTTTTCGATCAACATGACCTCGTCGAGATCCGCCGGGGTCATCTCTCGAACGGAAACAAACTCACCGTCGGAAACAAAAAAACCACAGGCCGAACCGCTGACCTGTGGCCTCATCGGAGTGATAAACTTCAGGAACTTTCGCCTAACGATAGCTTTGCTCCCAGTGCACGCCGTTCTTCAAAAGAAATACTTGTAAAACTTTGTCCTCGAAATGATGGGCGAAACCGAGGACCTTGTTTTTCAACGGCACAATCGTCGTAAATTCTGGAGGAAAGGCGCCGATACTCGACGAAATTTTGCGGACTCGTTCATCCGTACATTTCCCTTTAACGATAAATTGTCCATCTTTCAGCGCCAGCTCGTAGTCATAATCCGGCATCTCGTCGGGCAACTCTTTTCGGTTAGACAGGCCAATGTCGGGAATCCAACGCGGAAATTCCAAACGTAAAAGTAACGCCCCTCCGCGATCTTCGATCGTGTAAACATTCCCGTAACGGCGCTCGCGCTCCAGCTTCTCCACGAATCCCTTCGAATAAAATCCATCCACCGGGATGGGCAGCGCTCGAATCACCCCGGCTCCCTTGGCCAACAGAGGCCGCAACACCATATTCAACGGGATGCCATACAAGGCTGCCGGAAAACTCATTTCTTCTGCGGGTCTCACCCGAAATATACCCTCCTTGAGTCGGTATACTCCTTCAGCCGTCGCGACAATAACTCCGATCAAAATATAAATGTTGATCTCCTGGCTGAACAGCACAGCGGGTCCCTGCGACATGACGGCGACCGCCATGCAAACCAGCGGATAGAGAATTCCATTGAACAAAATGTTGAGCGCCGTACTTCCAGCTGCCGTAAAAAAGGGACTTCCGACAGCAATTTCCAGTTTCCTCTTCGTCTCATCGGGCAGGGCGCCGAGTAACGGTTGCGATACCAGCACCGCGATCTTTCGTGCTCCTCGCTGAAACGAGCCGCTACCTTTGTAACGATTGGCAATGTCTTCGAACGCCTCCGGCAGCTCGTTGGAAAATGATTTCTTAGGCTTCACTTGTTTTTGCTCGGCCCGGGCTGGCGGCTTGGAATTGGGCGGCGGCACGCCTCTCTCGCCGGCCGGTGGGGCCGTGGGAGGTTCGGCCGGTGGGGCCGCTTTCCGTTCCACAATCGCAGCGCCGTCTCTGCTCTCCTTGGCAACGGGCTTAACCGGCGCTACGCCCGCCGCGACCGGTTCCATCTTGACCGTTCGAAATCGCGACTGAAAATGCTCGCCGAAATCGACATCCTGGTGGAGAGAACGAGCGCGCGCGATCAAAACTGCTTCCGGCTCGATGTTGTTCGGATCGGTCACGCAGCAGTCGACCGGACAAACGGCCGCGCACGCCTCGTAATCATGAAACCCGACACACTCCGTGCAAAGGAGCGGATCGATGACATAGATCGGGTCTCCTTGGCTGATTGCGTTGTTGGGACATTCCGGCTCGCATGCCCCGCAATTAATGCACTCGCTGGTGATCATCGTCGCCATGAAACCAACTCCCGGTTCGGTAGAATTACTTGTTTCATTTTGGGTTGTCAATCATTTCGCCGTTGTTGCAACTGGCGGAAGCTTCGTGTTACCTATCCTCTATAAGGCGGCGTACCCAAGTGGTTAAGGGAGAGGTCTGCAAAACCTCGATGCAGCGGTTCGAATCCGCTCGCCGCCTCCATTCTAACCGTGCCGGTTGGCATCGTGCGTCGGCAGACATCGAAGACGAGCATCGGATCGATCACCCTTAACTCGCGCGGCCAAGTAACCGGTCCAGCTCACCGGTTAGGTCCAGACGCCGAGCGTCATCAAAACCGCCAATGCAAACCCCATCGATAAAGATCTGCGGGACTGTTTTTCGCATGGACAAACGTTCCATTTCGCCGCGTCGCGCCGGATCATGGGTCACATCGATCTCTTCGAATTCGACGCTCTTCGACCGCAGCAAAGCTTTAGCGCCGGAACAATAAGGACAGTACTGGGTTGTATAGATAACGATTCGAGGCATATCCCCGCTGGTCCGTTAGCTTGTAATCGTACGATCCCCGGGTCAGGACACGTCTTGCTTGAAAGCTCGCACTCTTTTTGCCATTAGTGGGCGGTGAAATTGGTGGGACTCACTGGCGGTATCGCCACCGGAAAAAGCGCCGCGGCCGCCATTCTTCGGCGGCTCGGCGTTCCGGTTATCGACGCCGATGAATTGGCTCGTGAAGTCGTTCGCCCCGGACAAGAAGCGTGGAAGCAAATCGTCGAAATCTTCGGACCTTCGGTTTTGCGTGGAGATCAGACCCTCGAGCGAAAAAAACTTCGAAAGATCGTGTTCGATGACCCGGCGGCCCGTAAACAGCTCGAAGCGATCATCCATCCCAAAGTCCGAGCGCTGGCGGAACAACGAATCCGGGACCTGGAAGCCAGGGGCCATGAAATCATTGTATATGAAGTACCGCTTCTTTTCGAAGGCCAACTGCAACTCTGGTTGCGGCCGGTCATCCTGGTGGCCTGCAGCCTAACGACCCAGACAAAGCGCCTCAAAGAGCGAGACGGCTTGAGTGACGGACAGGCCCGGCGACATCTCGACGCCCAGATGAGCCTTGAGGAAAAGCGGCGGCTGGCCGATTACGTCATCGAGAACAATGGCAGTCTGGAGGAGCTCGAACAGCAAGTAAAGACCGTGTTGAACAAGATCCAGACTATTTGACGCGCTCGAGATACGTGCCCTCCGAAGGATCCACGCGCACCTTATCCCCTATTTGGATGAAAGGCGGGACTTGGATGGTCACGCCGGTTTCCAATTTCGCCGGTTTGTAGGAGGCGCTCGCCGTGGCCCCCTTGAGGGAGGGCTCGGTGTCCACCACGCGCAAGTCCACTGTTGAAGGCGGGCTGACGCCAATCGGCTTCCCATCATAGAATTCGACCTCCACCACCTCGTTGGGCAACAGAAAAGAAAGCAGCTCTCCGACATCCTCGTCGGTCAGGGTAAGTTGTTCGTAGTTTTCCGTATCCATGAAAGTGTGGAGATCACCTTCCGCGTAGAGGTATTGCATCTGCCGGGCATGGAGCGTCGCCTGCTCCACTCGATCTTCTGAGCGAAACTTGTACTCGGTCCCCACGCCAGTTTTGAGATTTTTCATTTTCGTCTGCATAAATCCGCGTTTATTGCCCGGCGTCAGATGTTTCACCGCGGTGATCCGAAAGAGATCTCCTTCGTGGATAATAATCATTCCTGGCCTGAGTTGGGTTGCCTGGATCATAGTCTCACTTCCTTCCTCGCCCTTGGCTCGCTTGGTGTTAGCAGTTTAGCGCAGTGGCTTCAACGCGTCATCGGAGCTCGAGCGCGCGCGTCTTAGGCGTAAAGGCCGCGCCACAGCATGGCCCGGGCGACCCGGTCGATACCGATCATTAATGCCGCCAGGCGCATGTCGACTTTCTGCTGGAGACTCATTTCGAGAACTCCGCGGAACGATTTGACCAATATATCTCTCAGCTTCGAGTGGACTTCTTCTTCGGTCCAAAAGAAGTTCTGCAGGTCCTGCACCCATTCAAAATAGGACACCACCACTCCGCCCGCATTCGCGAGAATATCAGGAATCACAAAAACGCCTTTCTCCTTAAGGACTGCGTCGGCTTCCAGCGTCGTGGGGCCGTTCGCCCCTTCTGCGAGAATTCGGCATTTCAAGCACGGCGCGTTCTCTCCCGTGATCTGCATCTCCAGGGCGGCGGGTACGAGGATATCGCAGTTGAGCTCCAAAAGCTCCGCATTCGTGATGGCTTCGCCATAGGGAAAGCCTTCGAGGCTATGGTTTTTGTTCGCCAGCTCCATCAACCGTTCGACGGGCAAACCTTTGGAGTCATGATAACCGCCGGTCCGGTCGGATACGCCGATCACCTTCACGCCAATATTCGCCAATTCCTTTACGACGACGGACCCGACGTTGCCGAATCCCTGAACCGCCGCCGTGCATCGGGCCGGATCGATTCCCAAGTGCTTCGCCGCTTCCATGATGGTGTAGACAACGCCGCGACCTGTCGCTTCTCTACGCCCGAGTGTGCCGCCGATATCCAACGGTTTGCCCGTAACGATCTCGGGAACCGCGTGGCCCTTGTGCTGGCTGTAGGTGTCCATGACCCAGGCCATAATCTGCTCATTGGTCCCCATATCCGGCGCCGGAATGTCGACCTCAGGCCCGATAAAATTGAGAATTTCCGCGGTGTACCGTCGCGTCATCGATTGCAGCTCGTTGCGGGAAAGCAACGCCGGATCGCAAGCGATACCGCCTTTGGCGCCGCCGAGCGGCAAACCGACCAGAGAACATTTCCAGGTCATCCACATGGCGAGCGCGGACACCTCTCCCAAATTGACCTCGGGGTTGTAGCGAATCCCTCCTTTGAATGGGCCCAGCACGTCATTGTGCTGAACACGGTAGCCGGTAAATACGTGCACCCGGCCGTCGTCCATCCGTGTAGGAACACTGACGATCAGGGCGCGATCCGGTCTTCTCAGCCTGGCGGCGACGTTAGCGTCGAGATTGAGCCTTTCGGCCGCGGTATCGAACTGCTGGATTGCCATCTCGCTCGTTGGATTGCGCCACTCAAGAGTTGCCATCGAGCCTCCACGCAAAGGAATTAACTCCTATTCTACGACACTGGCTATCCCGGCGGCCATCTCAAATGGCGCCCGCCGAGCAGATGAAAATGCAAATGAAAAACGGTTTGGCCGGCGTCGGCCCCGCAGTTGACGACTATGCGGAACCCGTTGTCCGCGATCTCTCTTTGGCGCGCAATCCGAGCGGCGGCATCAAAAATACTTTCGACCACGGGCCCGTCCTCGGGAGCTAGATCCAGCAGCGACGGGATGTGTTTGCGCGGCACAATCAGAATGTGAACAGGGGCCTGCGGGCGGATATCGTTGAAGGCCACGACGACGTCGGTCTGGTAAACGATCTCGCCCTTGATCTTGCCGTCTATGATTCCGCAAAACAAGCAATCGTTCATGAAAACCTATCCTCCCGAATTCGTGACCGCGCCTCCGGGCCGGACTTCGCCTTCGTTTTCTGGACAGCGGGCAAAGATTTTTTTTCCTTCGATCTCCAGCGGCACGCTGCGCAGCGACGCCCCGACGCACGGACCCCATATACACTCTCCGGTTCTGGGTTCGTAGGTGGCACCGTGATTCGCGCAGATGAGATAGCGTTTGTCTTCGGTAAAGAACTGGTTGTCCACCCAGTCCAGCGAGATCTCGATATGGCGGCAGCGGTTCAAATAAGCGTACAGATCGCCGTCGAAGTTAATCAGCATAGCCTCCACGACGTACTCACCACAGGAAAGCGTGAACTTCTTACTCGCGCCGTGGGCGAGCTCACCGATTTCGCCGACGAGTACTCTCCTGGGAGCTTTCTTGTCGTGACGCCGTGGCACCGTTCAGTCCGTCGCCTGGCTTCCGCTCGTGGCCGTGCCGCCGACCCCTTTTGAGCCGTCTGCCAAAACCGTTTTGCAAACTTTTACGAATCGGCGAGGTAAGAAAGATCTCCCGCCGGACAACCCACCAGAACCTCGCCTTCTTCGACTCGAACCGGCAACGAATAGAGCGATTCTCCCTTGCAAGGGCCGCCTACGCAGAGGCCGGTCGCCGGCTCGTAGAGTGCGCCGTGGGTATAGCACATAAGGTAGCGCCGATCCTCGCTGAAAAATTCATTCCGGATAAAATCCAAGGGTGTCGTCATGTGCCGGCAACGGTTCACATAAGCGTGAAAGTCGCCGTGATGGTTGATCAAAAACGCGTCAATACGATATTTTCCACAGATGATCCAGAATTTTTTAACCGACCCGGGCGCGACCTCTTCGACCCCCGCAATCACGCGGCCACCGTGGCGGCTGTCGCGCTCCATACACCTCTTGTCGCGCATGAAAGTATATTTCCGAATCGCCAACCCGACGAGGTAAAGCGTCAGAAACAACAGAGACAGGTAAAGGGTTATGGCCATCGCTAGGACGAGCCTGATTTGGGCTGTTTCGAAACCGACTCGCGGATACGTTTGACTTCTTCCGCCGTCTGTCGCCCGGAAATGCCCATGACTTTCATCAGCTCGGTCGTCATTTCGGCAGTCACTTGGTCCCGGATGCTGCCCTTTCCGTCGGGATCCGCTTCAAGAAAGCGCAAAATTTTTTCCCGGGAAACGCCGGTGCGCTCCAAACCTTCCAAAAACTCTCCATAGCCGACGCGACCGCGCAATTCCGCAACCCGCGCTAGAAGTTTCTTGCAATCCCGGCACAACCGCCGCCACACCCCGGCGCGGTCTCCGCAATAGCGACACCGCCTCATGGGTCTGCCCGCACCCTCATGGCGACGAATGCCGCCTCATTTTTCCCACATAACACGAGCCACCAGCTGCTGTAAGTCATCGGCCAACGACGGGTTGGCGGCAATGATTCCTCGATGCCTGGTTTCCGGTCGATTAAATATCAGCGGATTGCCGCTCGCATCAAACACCCGGCCACCCGCTTCTTCGACAATCAGCATGCCGCCGCAGACGTCCCAATCGTGGATGGACCGAAAAGTGAGCGTTCCATCGCCATCACCGCCGGCAATCTTTGCCAGCCGGTAAGCAATGCTGCCAACGGGTTTGATCCTGCAGCGATCCATAAAGACCTGAAACTTCCGTTGCGGCTCCGAGCGGCTCACCAAGAGAAGCGCGCCGTTAATGTCGGTTCGCGGACTGACTCGAATGGCCTGATCATTGAGGTACGCTCCCTGTCCAGCCGCCGCTCGATAGAGGCGATTCTTCGCGGGATTGTAAACTACGGCGACTTTAGGATGGCCAGCCACAACAAAACCAATCGACACAGCGAACTGCGCAACCCCCTGGATAAACTCTTTGGTACCGTCGATGGGATCGACGATCCACGCGCGGGAAGAACTCAACCGACGGGAGGTGTCCAGGTCTTCTTCGGACAGCCAACCGTCGTCGGAGAATCGTGAACGGACGATTTCACGGATTTTTCGATTCGCCTCGAGGTCTGCGGTGGTTACCGGATTATTTTTGCCCTTCTCTTGGACATCGAACTTGCCTCTAAACAGATTCATGACGATAGCGCCGGCTTCCCTGGCCGCCTGTTCAGCGAGATCCATTTCTGGCTTGTACGAATGATTCACGGTCGTTTCGCCTTACTCGCCCTTCTGCTTGACAATGGGTATTTTGCTTCAAACAGGCGGCGTAAACGGCAAATGAGAAAAGGGGGAGTCGAATCCTTAACTAAGTGGAACGCCTGCGGCCAGATTCTCTAGACTCTGTTTCTGCGCACCGGCGCGCGCCATCTCGTCGATCGCCCGCTCTGAATCGTCCGGTTTCAGATTCACGCCCCGAACCGCATCTTCGAGCAAGACGACCTTAAAGCCTTGTTTGAGTCCATCCAACACCGTGTGCTTGACACAATAGTCTGTTGCCAAACCTCCGACAAAAATGCGGTCGATGCCTCGCCGGCGCAAAAGGTCGGCCAATTTTGCTCCGCTTTCATCTCTTCCGAGAAAGCCCGAGTAGCCGTCTTCATCCGACCCCATTCCGGCTGATACGATCACCGTCTCGTGCGGTAGTTTCAAATCCGGATGAAATCGAGCCCCCTCGCTCCCTTGGATACAGTGCGGTGGCCACGGACCGCCACCGGTGATGAAATGAGTTGTCCGCTCCGGATGCCAGTCGCGCGTGGCAAAAATCGGCAGGCCCGCTTTGGTGAATCGCTCAATATACCGGTTAAGAACGGCAACCACCTGATCCCCGTCTTTCACCGCCAGTGCTCCGCCGGGGCAAAAATCATTCTGAACGTCGACAAGAATCAGAGCGTCTTTACCTTCCATCTGGCTTATTATAAAGGATGATAACCCGGTTGCAATCGAGCCATCGGGCCGATTATCTCAATGCCGATCAAAGTGGTCTTTTTTGACGCTGCAGGAACGCTGATCCGGCCCGTCAGGCGGGTTGGCGACAGCTACGCCCGGATTGCGATCAGATACGGGAAAGAAATCGCGCCTTCGGCAATCTCGGAGAGATTTCGCATTTGTTTCGAATCCGCGCCTCCCCTGGCCTTTCCCGGCGCAAGCCCAATGGAAATCGATCGTTTGGAACGAAGCTGGTGGAAAACTCTCGTCCGGCGGATCCTCGAACCGTGGGGGCCGATCGAACGATTTGACGATTATTTCTCCGAGCTGTTCGGTTATTTCGCGCAGCCCGAAGCCTGGACGCTTTATCCGGAAGTGCCCGAGACGCTCGCTTCTCTCAAAGAACGCGGCTTGATGCTCGGAGTGATTTCAAATTTCGATTCCCGTCTGCTGCGAATACTCGATGGCTTGGGTGGCGGCCATTGGTTTGAACAGGTCGTCATTTCCAGCCGCGTCGGTTATGCGAAACCAGCGCCTGAAATTTTTGCCGCCGCTCTTGGCCGGCATGGAATCGACGCTAAAGCTGCGGTTCATGTCGGGGACAGTCGCGAGAAAGATCTGCAGGGCTCTGTAAACGCGGGTCTCACGGGTATTTTGGTAGACCGGGAGCGCGAGTGCTGCGCTGCAACGGTATTACGTGTCACAACTCTCAAAGAGCTCCTGGACATGTTAGACAATAATCTGAAGTGAGCCGACCGCTTGACACCGTTACATCGTCAGGTGCCAGATCGTAAACAACGTTGAAAAAAAAACGGGATAACAAAGTCCAGCCGCAACCCTCGGAAGCCGCGGCTGCCGTCCAACAGGAGCGGCGGCGACTTCTCCGCGAATTGCACGATCGAGTGCTACAGCCGCTATCCAGCGTCAGGCTCAGAGCGGAACTTTGCCGCCGCGAACTTTTGGGCGACCTCCAGGCGTTGGAAAAAGAGCTTCAGACCATCGAGAAAAACACCGACAGTGTTATAGCGGAGATCCGCCGGTTGATTGCCGATAACCAGTCGGAGGCGGATCTCCTACCCGGCACGTTGGAACGCAGGCTCAGGGAAGAGATGCAAATTTTTCGCTCTCGATCTGGCCTGAGACTGAAGTTCCAATGCGCGATCGGCCACCACCGGCTTCCTTATGAAATCGAGCGCGAACTGTACTTTACCTTGCGAGAAGGAGTGCTCAATGCAGTGCGACATTCCCGCGCCTCCGAATTGCACTTGTCGCTCTCGCAAACGGGCAATACCTGTAGAGCGACTTTAGAGGATAACGGCGTGGGATTCGACCCGCTCGCCGCGGATTCCGGCAGCCATTATGGGCTTCGTGGGATGAGAGAGAGGATCGAGCGGATCGGCGGGAATCTATCGTTTCGAACAGCTCCCGGCAAAGGGACACAAATCGCGATTACGATTCCTTTAGGCAAAGAGGGAGGACCGGTTCGAGCCAAATAACTCGGCATCGGCCTATTTTTACGACTTGGCGTGCTTTGCGTCTTCGCGCGAGTCGCCGTTTTTGCCAGTCATGAACCGAACTTAGAACGAG
>DASTOD010000816.1:0-2568 GCA_035762645.1 Binatia bacterium
CAAGCGGGCGAGGGAAGCCAATTCGCCGCGGCCGCCGACTAGATCCGCAAGGTCGCGATGGCTCCGGCTCAGCCGCTGTCTTCATGATGTGACCAGTCGGCCGCCCAGGCGCTATGGCCGTCCGGGCGCAGCTTCAGCCAGACCTTTCGGCCTTCCGCCACGGGATTGTGGCGCTCGCCATAAATCACGATAGTTCCCTGTCCGTCGACTTCGACCTGATATTCGATTCGTTCCCCGATGAACAGCGCGGCCTGCGCCGTGCCGCCGATCATTCCGGACGGCACCGTAGAGCTCAGCGCCGCCACGATTTCCACATCCTCGGGCCGCACGCCGATATACACCGATTCGCCCGCCTTGATGCCCCCTGGGTTGTAACTGCGGCCAAAAACCACGCAGTCGGGCGCGCCGTCCAGGGCAATCGCCATTGGCCCGGATGGATGGCTGGTCTGCACCTTACCTTTGAACAGCAAAGTTCGGCCGACAAAGTCGCGCACGAATTCGTTGATAGGCTGTTCATAGAGCAAGCGCGGATTGCCCATTTGCTGCACGACGCCGAAGTTCATCAGCGCAATGCGATTTGACAGGCTGAGCGCCTCGATTTGATCATGGGTGACGAACAGCACCGCGATGTTCAACCTTTTCTGCAAGAGCTTCACTTCTATGCGCATCTGCTCGCGCAGTTTCGCATCGAGATTACTGAACGGTTCATCTAGCAGCAACAGCCGGGGCTCCGTCACCAGCGCCCGCGCGAACGCGACGCGCTGTTGCTGGCCGCCGCTCAGGAGCGGCCCCGGCCGCTCTTCGAATCCGGCCATGCCGACCAGCTCCAGCGCCCTGCGCACTCGCTCATTGATTTCTTTCCGGGGAAACTTGTGAGCCTTGAGGGGAAAGGCCACGTTTTCCGCCACCGTCATATGCGGCCAGATGGCGTAGGACTGGAACACCATACCTACGTTTCGCTTCTCGGGCGGGAGGAAAAATCGGCGCGAGCTCACGACAACCGGGCGCTCGCCAAAGAAAATCTCTCCTGCATCGGGGACCTCCAGGCCGGCCACCATCCGCAGAGTGGTGGTCTTGCCGCATCCGCTCGGCCCGAGCAAGGTGACGATTTCGCCGTCATAAAGCTCCAGTGAAAGATCCTGTACGGCGGGTTTGACGCCTCCGGGATAGGTTTTCCACAGGGCCTCGAGCCGCATCGCGATCTTGGCCTTACCACTCGCCGTATTTTGGCGCGCGGCAGCTGTTTCAGGAAGGCCGGTCGTCAGCAAGCTGCGCATTGGCATCACTTAGATACCGGGGAAAGGGCCATCGTCCTCCGCGAGAGACTGTGTCGTTGTCGCTTCCGATGTATGGTCATCCTCTTCCTTCTTCCTTCATGTAGAAGCCCAGCTTCTTCATGGCTGGCCAATCATCGATGGAGAACAGGATCGACTCACGGTTGCTGGTGTTCTCGTGATGGTGCCACTTCCAGGCGGGCACGGCAAAGATGTCGCCGCGACCGTAGTCCAGGGGTTCGCCTTCGATGACGACGGTGCCTTCGCCCTCAAACGCGAAGTAGAAGGTGGTGCTGTTGTGCCGGTGCGGCAACGTTTTTTGTCGCGCGGAAAACAGCTGCACTTGCCAGGCGACGGTCGGCAGAGTCGGCCCGCCGTCGACCGGACTGGCCAGCATGATCTGGATCCCGTCGTAAGGATCACTCTCGCCGTTCTCCTTGAGAGCCATGAGCGCCGCCTGCGTGTCGGCCCAGCGGTAGCGCATCGGCGGGAGAGGGAACGGAATCTCTTCCGAGACGCGCCGGGCATGCCCGAGAGTTCTTTGGCCGTATCCCGCCGGCTTTTTTATTTCCTCGTACGGCGCCTCGTTGGGTAGCCGCTCGTTGACATTCACGTTCGGATTGTAGCCGTTGTCATAGCCGTCGACCCAAATCGCCGGCGTGGCGCCCCGGTTCCAGTGATCGTGAAACGTCCACGGCGGACTGATCACGACGTCTCCTCTCTCCATTGGGTATGATTCGTACTCGCACACGAAGACCGCTTCAGGCGGAGCTTCGCAGACCAGCCGGGTCTCACTGCGCAAATTGCGGTGGGCTTGGGTGCGCTCGCCCGGCATGAGGATCTGGGCGTTCATCCAGATGGGAAAATTACGCGCCTCGATGCCCACGACCGAGCGCATTCCGGTCATGCCGTTCGGCCCGACGGTGACGATCTCGCCGGAACGCAGCAGGCCCCTGTAGATGCCTTCCCAACTCCAGCGGGCGGCCGTGTTGCCCTGGCGCGGCGTCGCGCGCCCCTCGCGTCTGAGACCGGCGCCAACGAGATGGTGCTCGGCGAGGAAGCGCTCAAGGTCTTCGTGGGTTGTGCCTACGTCAGACATGGCGAATCCTCCGGCTTCGCAGTCTCGGGTTTCGCGTCTCGGGTCTCGCGTTAACACGAAACTCGAAACTCGGAACTCGAAACTGATGAATTCTAGTCCAAGTGGAAATACCTGACAGTGTTGCCTAGCAGCATCGCGTGTTTTTCGTGCTCCGGGACGCCGGCGAAGTCCTGCTCCATCACTTTGATCGAGTTC
>DASTOD010000817.1:0-2766 GCA_035762645.1 Binatia bacterium
AGGCAATGCGTTTCGAGGGCAAATAAAACCTCCATACCAAAGCCATGATCGCTCTCTTTAGGCTCTTTGCAGAGATTGAACGCGATCTGATTGCAGAACGCACCAAAGAGGGCTTGGCGGCAGCGAAAGCGCGGGGCAAACGGCTCGGACGGCCCAAAGGCGCGCAGAGCAGATCGAAACTCGACGGCAAGGAAGAGGAAATCCGGTCGCTCTTGCACAAACGTGTCTCGAAGGCCTCCATCGCCCGGATCATGGATGTCTCGCAGACTACCCTTCATCACTTCGTCAAGACCCGAAATCTTCAGCCGAAGAAGGCTTCACAATAGAGAGTTGGTATTCGTAGCTCATAAAGACCAACTTTAAGATTCTCGAAACGAAGAGGAAGCAATCGTAAGCTTTCTGGATCATGAAGATCAGACGCTTCTTATGGGAGTCGGAAAGATGCCTTCTGTATCGTTCGGGGTTTTAAACGTTCAGACACCGATGTCTCAGCAACTCCAACACGTCGTGCGCTGTCTTGACCTCTTCGCCGTGCCCGCGTTCCTCACTGATCCCTGTAACCGTTTTGTGCGGGTAAACCAGAGGTTTGCACAGATGGTGGGCGACCCGATCCAAGACCATCTCCCAACCCATCTGCGGTTTATTCCGGCCGCTATGCTCGGACCCTACCGCGAAAGATTCCCCCAGGCAAAACAAGAAATCGCGCAGTGCCTGCCGAGCATTCCCCACGAAGTGGCAGCCGGTCGGCTTGCTCCGAGGACCTTGACGTTTCTGCGCCATATGTTGACGCATGACGATGCGTTGCGTCGGGCGGTAGAGCGTGGAACACACGGGTGGGACGGCACGGTCGTCGTCAAGGACGACGACGGGAAGTGGTCAATCATTCACGAACAGGTCATCCCCGTGGCAGCTCCAAACGGAAATAACAGCGGCTTCCATGTGAGTCTGTGGCTCCCCGCCGATAAAGAGCCTCCGCAACCCCTTGTGGGGCTTCAAGAATGCCGAGAGCCAGCGGCGTCGATGCTGACACCAAGACAATTGGAACTGGCGAGATGGTACGCCCAGGGCCTCACCAGTAGAGCCGTAGCAGCACGAGCGGGCATATCCCTCCGCACAGCCCGCTCCCACCTGGAACATATCTACACACGGTTGGGTGTAGGCTCTCGAGCGGAATTGGTTTTGCGGTTGGTCCGAGAGGGGCTCGCGTAAAAAAGCTCCCAGGGCCCCGGTTCTTCAAAAAAATACGCGCCCATCGGGCAAATGCCCGATGACAGGCAGCCTGAGGGTGAATACACTCCATCGTGCCAAAACGCCATGCCCTATGGCAGGGCTGAAGGTCTATGAAGAAGTTGGTGGAAAAGATTCTCCCGACAACATGGATGAATTCCTTGTGGAGACCTCGCCCTATGTCGGTGGGGAGCTTCCCTAGGGAGTAAGAAGGAACCAATGGACACGCGATCATTTTTCCTGCTCCACCACGCACGCGTGCATGCGCAGGTGGAGAAAGAATTTCTGCAAGGGCTGAGTGAAGAGCAAATGCGGTGTCGTCCGGGCGGCTTGAACTCGATCGCCTGGATCGTCTGGCACATGGCCCGGTGTGAGGATGTACTCAATGTGCTGATTGCGGATCACCCCCAAGTCCTGGATCACGAGCACTGGTTCGACCAGCTGCAAGTTGCAAACCGCGATGTCGGCACGGGCATGGCGGATGCCGATGTCTCCGCCTTAAGTGCAAGCGTAGATCTTACGGCCCTGCACGGCTACTACAATGCGGTAGGACAAAGCACCGTGGCGGTAGTCACGTCGCTCCAGCCCCAGGAACTAGACGCGATCCCCGACCTCCATCGGCTTCACCCTGATGTGGAAGGCGTCTTTCAGGAAAACGCCATGTGGGCGATCTCGGAGAGAGCAGGCTTATCTAAGGGCTGGTGGCTAGGCCATTTAGGGATAGCACATAATCAGATGCATCGCGGCGAAGCGCTGACGATACGGGGATTGCAAGGGATTCGCAATCGCTGAGTTGATAGGCTGATGACAAGGGGATACATAATACCCCACGGTAAGAGTGTATTTACTGTTCTAATCGCGATTCCTTAGCGACCCAAAATCATTCCATCCCTATTGAAGAGCCAGAATAAGAATGTAATGAGGAGGCACTAATGGATACGGTAGCACGGAAAATCCAATTGACGTCAATCACTGAGGGGTACTTTGAGGGGATAGCGAAGAAGGACTTGTCAGCCGTCCCATACGACCACAATGTCGTTCTACGCTCACCTCTGGCCCCAGGAGGCCTTAGCACTCCACTGGTGGGACAACAGGCTGTGCTTGATTGGTTTGCATCACTATGGCCCGTCCTCGGAGGAACTGAAGTCTTCGAGCACTATTTTAACGAGGACCTAACGGTGATTGCCACTCGTGCTGACATCGAAATCACAGATCCGCCGAGCAGGATACGTGTTACAGACCGCTTTATGATTACTCCTGAGGGTAAGATCATCCAGCAGGAGAACCACTACGATCCGAAGGGTGGTCCTGCTGATCTCAAATCTGCATTTTAGGGACAGTCGCAGATTGGGAACAGACTGAAACACCTGCAGGGAAATCCCCCCGCTCAACATCGAAAAGTGGGATGAGGTAGCTTAGCGCAACTTTTCGTTCCAGGGTATTTTTGCATATCCCCCCGAATATGTAGAGCACCACATATTCGGGGATATGTGGAGTCCCGAAATATGTAGGTACAGCGATCATTGTACAACAAAAGCC
>DASTOD010000818.1:0-2705 GCA_035762645.1 Binatia bacterium
AAGAAACGAGCGCGAGAGTAATTGTCGCTGAGGGACGGTTTAACAAACGGTTCAACCGGAGCGCGAGGAGCGAGTTTCGTATGATTCGATCAGTGTTACACGCCGCGCCCGGTCAACCGCGGCGTTAGGCAGACGGCAAAGACAGCACATTCCACAATGAAGAACTTTTCTCCCGGCGTGATCGACTACGAGGGTCGAATGGCGGCCAGTTATCACGCTGGACGCGCTCTTTCGAACGAGGCTGCCGGGACATGGTCCTCCGTTCTCGCGCCGTTTGTCGAGCATGCAGAGTTCATTCGGGTCCTGGATCTTGGCTCAGGTACGGGCCGCTTCGCGACGCTGTTTGCACGATCGTTTGCCATTCAGGTCATTGCCGTAGAGCCGTCGACCAAGATGCTTGACGTCGCTGCCAGTGGGGAGAGGCAAAGCAATCTTGCATATGTTGCCGGCGCTGCAGAGCGCATTCCACTGCGGAGCGAGAGCTGTGATCTCGTGTGGCTGTCTCACGTCTGGCATCACATTCAGGACCGACAGACCTGCGCGAGCGAGCTTCGCCGTATCGTGCGTCGTGGAGGCCACGTTCTCGTGCGGGGGACCTTCGGCGATCAGCTTGATGGGTTCCCAACGTTGTTTCGCTATTGGCCATCGACCAGAGCTATTTGCCAACAACTGCCGACGATTCAGGAGACGGTTCTTGTCTTTGAAGAGAGCGGGTTCTTGTTGACTGAGCATCGGAGAGTCGAGCAGATAACGGCCAGGAGTCTCTGCGAGTTCGCGAAGCGGACCTATCTGCGCGCTGATACGGCGCTTACGCTCCTTTCAGATTCAGAATTCCAGCAAGGACAGGCGGCGATCGAGAAGTCGGCGGCTGAGGAGCCGGCGGCTATGCCCGTCATCGAGACCATCGAACTTCTGGTGTTTTGCCAGAACTCGATTCGACCTGTTGACCGGCCGGGGCATAGGTAACATTCACCCAACCCGCCGCTGGAGCCGATAGTGAGATTGTCGAGGTACGAAACTATTTTTGGTAACGCTCAGCGGCATCGCGTTAGATCCGAAGATGAGTAGCGAGCGCGACAAAATGATCTTTGAGCTAGAACAGCGGCTGGCGCAAGTGGGCCGGAAGTTGTCTGCGGAGGACGCGTCTTCGCTCATCGCAGACGATTTCCTCGAATTCGGTGCTTCGGGAAAAGTGTGGACGAAAGCAGAGATCATTTCAGCAATGTCTCAGTGGAATCCTATCGAGCGAATCGTTGAAGAGTTCACAGTTCGCGAACTGAGTGATTCTGTTTGCCTGGTCACTTATAAGGTGATTGGTGTGGACAGACAACCTTCGCCTTTCTCCCTCAGAAGTTCGATATGGCGAAACAACGGCGAAACGTGGCAGATACTTTTCCATCAGGGAACGAGTGTGAAATGACAACAGGCGTCGGATCTAACGTACGGCTTGAGACGGATCGCTGGACCTGCTCGCTTCCCTCGCTGGCCTTGTCCGCTCAGTCTTAACGTTAGCCGTCCGGAGGTGGTTAAACTACGGGTCGGCGTTCGGTGAACGCTGCAGCTTCAAGGTCCCGACGGCAGTGCGGCGCAAGAAGAAGTGGGGCACCGCCCCCGCACACGCCCGAGGAGATCCGGAGAATAATGCTCCAGTACTCTTACGACCGGAACAAAAACGCCACCAGCGTTGGTAGCAAGCGGGGGTTCGCAATCAGGATCGGTGACATCGGGGAGGAGCTCGAAGCGAGTCACGGTCTCACTCAGCCCTGCCGCATCGGGAGCTTCGCTACAGGGCATGGTTAGTGCGAATTCTAGAAACCCGGACGAGCGCGCCCGCTTGATCGAATATGTCCTGCCGGGCGGTTGGAAGGTCTTGGCCGGCCGCACGGATGCTGACAACGATCGCCTCAGTTTGAAAATAGCCAAGCCCAATGATTGGTGGTTCCACGTCCGGGGTACTCCCGGCAGTCACGTCATCCTTCGGGCAAGACCGGGAGGTGATCCCGACCGCGCAACTCTGAAGCGCGCCGCTGCGATTGCCGCATATCATAGCAAGGCTCGGGCGGCCAGAATCGTAGCTGTGTCCTGTACACGCGCTCGGCACGTCACCAAGCCTCGTGGTGCGAAACCGGGGACTGTGGAGATTCGCAAAGAGGTAATCCTGAAGGTCTGTCCGCAACCAGCGGAGTTTGACGGCAAACCATGGCCGCTCTGTTGATTATGCCGTTAATTCTAGCCTTCAGTCCTGCCGCAGTGTGGGCGGTGAGAGGAGGCGGCCTTCGACGGCTTTGGGTGTTGTGTACGCTCACCCTGTTGTCAATCGTACTTCTCGCAACTGGGCTCTCTATGAGATATTCCGTCCCAAGCACCGCGCGCGTCGCATTATACCTCCTGGCTTTTTGCGGACCATCAGTACTGATGACTACGAGTCTTCTTTCGCTGAGGAAGATCGTCACGAGCGGTCTTCCGAGTCAGCTCGCGGTTGCCTTCGTCGGAAACATCCTCGGGCTGGTCGTTGGCTTCATCGTGGTCGTCTACGGGTTACGGGTGTGGTAACATGCCCGGAACAGATATGACGAAAAAGGCCTCTATAATCCCGGCGCTGCTCGTTGCATTCCTTGCGTCAGGCGCGGCAACTTTCGCGGCGGAGCAGGAGCAGCATCCCTTCGAAGGCTTGATTCAAACGGCCGAGGCGGTGGTAGCGGTTG
>DASTOD010000819.1:0-6883 GCA_035762645.1 Binatia bacterium
GGCGGAGTAGGCGAGGTGCTTGCCTGCTGCAGGTTGGCCGTTTTCAGATCACCGACCAGAGAAGTAAAAATCGCTCGAAGCGATTCATCCCAACCTTTTACCAAAGCCTCCGGTGACCGGCGAGCGATCGGCACCGATCGAGAGTATCGTTTGTCCATGACGACCTCGGTTCCCGTCGGTGACTGTTTGGTCAAGAATACCTCCAGCTCGACTACAGCCCTCCCTCCACCACCACCTCTAAAGTCGCCGTAAAGGGCATTGACGGTTCCTTCGAGCCGGTGGGTGGCTCGCAACTGGCTTGCCGAGTTGGTGACGTACGCAAAAATCCGTGACTGAGCCAAACCTTTTCGGAGTTCTTCCGTGATTAAAGCCGCTGGCGCAATTAGAAATTGATTGTAGAAATCCGACTCGTACCCCGCCTCTGATATCCGGTAGACGAAACTCTGACCCTGATACCTGGGGGAGATGCGCAGTTCGGAGACTTCCAGGACCCCGTTTACGGTCCGATCCGGCGCCGCGTTTTTTTCGTCCCAGCCGACGTCGAGCGCAAAATAGTGTTTGTCCGGATAGCTTCGCTCGAAGTCGACCGTGACGCATGCAGAAACAAAAATTAAGAGCAGGAAGGGTGCGCGCCATAGCTTGACAGGAGACCCGTTCATCTTCCCATCACTTTCGACGGAGGCGGCGGCGCGCCGAACAGAACCTGAGAGGGATATTTCGTCGAACCGTCGAGCATCTCTTTCATGGTGTCCGAGATCGAGCGCAGGTTTTGCACTGTCTTTTCGACATCGTGCTGCTGGCTGGAAATGAGACGGTTGAGCCGTTGCACCGTTTGCCTGAACTCGGTGTTCGTTTCCGGCAGATTGGCCGAGATCTCGTCCAGCCGCTGTATCAAGCGATTGAGGCTGTCGGACGCCTTGGGCAAATCGGCAACCAGCTGCGTCACCGGCTTATCGGCGCGCTCCAGAATTTGCCGCGCCGTCCCGGCTGCAGCCGCCGCGTCCCCGACCGCCCTTTTTAAATCGGCTCCACCGACCACCTCCCTCAGCTGGTTGTTGGTTTGCCGCAGCTCGTTCAACAATGCAACCGCTTGCGCGCTCAATTTATCGAAATCGAGCCCTTCGGCGAGTTTACCCATGGTGTCGAGGGACTTTTCCATGGTTTCAACGAGACGCTGGACATCGACTTGCTCGATGTTGCGTAAAATATGCTCGAAGGAGTCGGTGAATTGCGTAATCCGGCTCCGCGCCGACGGTACATAGGGATAGTCCGGCCGCCAATCGATCTCCAGCGGCGGGTTGAGCCTCGGGTCCAAGTAGTCCGCTTCCAGATAAGCCTGCCCGGTCAACCCCTGCGGCGCCAACCGAAGACGCAGGCCGCGCTCCACCTCCGCCGTGAAACTCGGGCTTGTGGGATCCCCCAGGGGGAAGCGAAACATGTTCTGCGAGATACCCGCGCGGACAAGAACGTATCGCCGGCGCGTGGGATATTCGATGCTGGTGAGCGCGATCTCGTCAACCTTGCCTACCGGCACGCCGCGAAATTTGACCGGCGAGCCGATGTCCAAACCCTGCACCGATTCATCGATGTAGGTTTCTATGATATTTTGCTTCTGAAAAAACCTGCCCCCCCCCAAAACAATAATACCGACGACGGCGATGACAACCGCTGTGATGACGAACACACCGAGCTTGAAGTACTTTTTATTTTCCATGGCCGGTAGAAGATGGTGAACGCCGCTTTGGCTGGCTTACGGCTAGGTTTCGCGCGCGGGCTGACGTGAAAAGAACCGGCGGACCCACGGATTGTCACTGTGATCGCGCAATTCCCGAGGCGTTCCCATAGCCACAATCCCTTTCGCTTCTTTATCCAACATAATGACGCGATCCGCAATCACAAAGATACTCGCCAGCTCGTGTGTCACAACGATAAAGGTGATTTTCAAAGTACGCGCGAGGCTTAAAATCAAATCGTCCAGCTCGGCCGAGGTCACGGGGTCCAGCCCGGCTGAAGGTTCGTCGAGGAACAGAAGTTCCGGGTCCAGCGCCATGGCCCGCGCGATCCCCGCGCGCTTCTGCATGCCACCGCTCAGCTCCGACGGCATGTAATGGCCGAAGCCCTCGAGTCCCACTTGCGCGAGCTTCATCAAGCCGATCAGTCGAATGGCCTCGGGCGGCAGATCCGTAAATTCCTCCAACGGAAGGCAAATATTTTCGAGCACCGTCATCGATCCGAACAGCGCGCCGCTCTGATACGTCACGCCGAACTTTCTTAGGATCGCGAGCCGGGTTTCCCCCCCTGCGGCAATGATGTCGCCTCCGTCAATTAGTATCTGGCCCGAGGCTGGCCGATGTAATCCGATCATGTGCTTGAGCAGCGTGCTCTTCCCGGACCCGGAGCCCCCGACAACGATGAAAACCTCGCCCCTGTACACTTCAAAGTTGATTCGTTCTAGAATCACCTGCCCATCGTAGGCGGCCGTTAAGTCGTGCACGCGAACAATCGCCTTTTGGTTGTCGCTCACTGCCGTTCAAATCCCAAGGTAATAATACATGATGGAAAAAATCCCGTCGGTGATCACAATCAGAATGATGCCGCTGACGACGGCGCTGGTCGTGGATTCCCCCACGGCCCGGGCGCCCGTCTTGGTCTCCAGACCTCTGAGGCAACCGATCCCGGCCACCAGAATGCCGAATACGAAAGACTTCACTATGCCGCCGAGAAAATCGCGGTAGGTCACGGCCGATTGGACCTGGTGGAGAAAGGTGTTCCATGAAAAGCCCAGTGACAATAAGACGACCGAGCCGCCGACGACGCCGATAAAATCGGCGAAGATCGTAAGCAGCGGGGTCATCAGCACGGCCGCGATCACGCGGGGCACCACCAGGAAGCGCACGGGATCGAGCCCCATTGTGATCAAAGCATCGATCTCTTCGCGAACTTTCATGGTGCCCAGTTCCGCGGCAAAGGCCGAACCGGAACGCCCGGCCAGGACGATGGCGGTCATCAACGGTCCCATTTCGCGGAGAATAGAAAGCCCGATCAGGTTCGCGACAAAAACCTGAGCGCCGAACCGGCCCAACGGAATCGCCGCTTGAAAAGCCATGATCAAGCCCATGAGAAAGCCAATGAGTCCGACGATGGGTAGAGCGTTGACTCCAACGGCTTCGGCGACGCGCAGCGTATCGTCCCAGCGCACGCGTCGCGGATGAAAACCCGCTCGCACCAGAGCCGCCGCCAATTCACCGACGAAAGCGATGAGCGCGTGCGTGTCGCGCCAAACTTCGGCGACACCGCGGCCGACCCCTGCAACGAAATTAGGGCGCGCCTTCGGCTTGGCCTCGAAGCGCTCCAGGTCTTCAGGTCGCCAAGCGTCCAGGAGTTCCTGGAACTCCGGCCGCAAGCCGCGGATTTGAAAAATGCCGCCCGTCTGTTCCTGCCGCTGGCGCATCTGCGCGAGCAGCGCGATGCCTGAGCCGTCGCAGTACTCGATCCCCGTAGCATCGAGCGTGACATGCCGGCTGCGCGCGCGCGCAACCGTTTCCATCGCTCGGCGCCAGATCTTGCCCGTGCTGGCGGAGTCCAGGCGGCCTTCGATCGCCAAGGTAAAGGCGCCATCGCGCGTTCCTTGGCTCCTTAATGTCACAGTCGGAGAGGATGCCTGCTTCATCGGGGTGTTTTGGGTTTCGAGTCTCGCGTCTCGAACCTCGCCTCCCAAACTAACAGGGATCGCTGTATTCTAAAAGGACGGTGCCTGGGCGGGTTGATTCTGGGGCTCACGGCAAGTTATAGGAAAGGGGAACCGTCATGCGAAGCCGAGGTCTTCTTCATATCGCGCTGCTAAGTCGGGATCTCGATAAGACCGAACGTTTCTATACAGAAATCCTCGGTCTAAAGGTCGCGTTCCGCGTCCCGCCCAGCATGCTTTTTCTCCGTTCCCCTGGAAGCCAGGACCTGTTGAACTTCATTCGCACCCGAAAGAAACTGCATTCGAGCGAGCCACTGGAGCATTTCGGTTT
Organism: Binatia bacterium; assembly: GCA_035762645.1. Taxonomy (GTDB): domain Bacteria; phylum Desulfobacterota; class Binatia; order UBA9968; family UBA9968; genus DASTOD01. The sequence goes on from DASTOD010000819.1 coordinate 4,020, forward strand.
TAAGACGACGAGCGCTGCTCTGAAGCGCTTAGAGAAGCAGCTCAAAGAGCAAAATATCAAAGTTGATGGGCGGCGCGGCAAGCACGCAATTTATTTCCGCGATCCTAACGGTTACCGGATCGAGTACTATTGTGATTGAAAGTGGTCGCGCGCGCTTCTTTTTGGTTAATCACCAACCCGGCAGACTGGGAAAACCCTGCTCATGGTTCGAGAGTCTCACCACGAGCGGTTCGGAGCCGGCAGATTAAGTACGTGACCGATCGCCCTGAGCCCGTCGAAGGGCTCCTACGTGTTTTCCGATTGCGCCTCGAACAAGCTGAGTTGAGAAATCCCCGGCTTGCGAAAATGCTGGGTGGTTAATTCCGGCCATCTTTTCCCAATCCCGGCTTTCTTGCAGGCCAGTTGGAACAGCTCCGCCATTTGCTCCGCGAAAACACCCTCGCCCCGCATTCGGCTCTCGAAGTTCGGATCGTTGAGCTTGCCGCCGCGAATGGCGCGGATCCGATTGAGCACTTTTTCTTTTCGCTCGGGAAAATGCCGCTCCAACCACTGCTCAAACAGCGACTTGACGGCAAACGGCAAACGCAACGCGACATACCCGGCAAAGGTCGCGCCGGCGTCAGCCGCGGCTTGGGCGATGGCCGGCGCTTCGGAATCGGTGAGACCCGGGATCATCGGCGCTTGAAGATAGCCGACCGGAATGCCAGCCTGCGCGAGCGCTCGAATGGCCGCCAGACGCCTTGCCGGGCTGGAGGCCCGGGGTTCCATGACAGACGACAGCCTGGGATCGAGGGTCGTCAGGGATAGCGTCACGCCGGCGCACTGATAGCGCGCGAGGTCGCAAAGGACATCGATATCGCGAGTGACCATGTAATTTTTCGTCACGATCACCACCGGGTTGCGAAATTCCAACAAGACTTCCAGGCAGCGACGCGTGAGCCTGCGTGTTTTCTCCGCCGGCTGATAGCAGTCGGTGACGCCGCTCATGCCGAGCACCTGCGGTTTCCATTTGGGGCTCAACAGCTCCTTGCGCAACAGTTCCGGCGCCTCTTCCTTGACCATGATTTTGCTCTCGAAGTCCAAGCCCGAAGAGAAACCCAGATACTCATGGGTCGGCCGCGCGTAGCAGTAGATACAGCCATGCTCGCAACCGCGGTAGGCATTGACGCTGGCGTCGAAACCGACATCGGGGCTGTCGTTATAAGCGATGATGGACTTGGAACGGTCGGCGAAGAATTGAGTATGCGGCGCGGAATGTTCGTCGTTATCGTCCGCTGGCTCGGGAATCCGCTCGATCGACTCGAAGCGATTTTTGGGGTTGCTCGGAGATCCGCGGCCGCGGGGCGGAGGCGGAGCTTTCATAGAATTTATCCCGCGCTCGGCGACGGCTGTGCGGGCGCGCTCGCGGGCGCGGCCGCGGCGGGCTGTGGGGTCTTGGCTTGCTTTGCCTCGCGCGCGAGATGGCGCGTCAGGCGTTTCAGCTTTCTGATTTTGCTTTGAACCCGCTTGAGCTTCTTACGATCCTTCGAGGATGCCAAGATTTCCGCCTTTTGTTTTCGCAGCTCTCGAATGTCGTGCTTGATCGAGTGGATCGCGCTTGAGTCTTTGGCCGGAAGGTCGTAGGAAAGGCCTTTGGCCTGCGCGATGGCCTCGATCAGAGCCTCCTTTTCCATGCCAAGGACGCCCTTGAGGTCGGTTTCCTGCTTCGCCAGATCCCGCAGCTTGGGTAAAGTCATTCTTCTAAGCTCTTTCAGGTCCATCGACCGATTCCTCCTTTGACAACTAATCTCCTGCTATCATAATTTCATTTGAAACCAAAATGGCCACCCCGCGGAAGTCGACGGCGAGAGACCGTCTGAATCACGATAGGCTGCAAAAAATCATCGGCGCTCTGCAGAAAGCCCATCCCGACGCAAAGCTCGACCTCGACTTCACCAACCCGCTGGAGCTCCTCGTTGCTTTGATCTTGGCGGCGCAAGCGCGGGACGATCTGGTCAATCAAATCACCGTCGAACTCTTCAAAAAATACCGCAGCGCGCAAGATTACACCCGGTCCAGCCAGGCGCGGCTCGAGAAGGAAATTGGTAAGATCAATTTTTACCGCACCAAAGCCCGGGCGATTCGAAATTGCTGCAAGACCCTCGTCGAGCGTTTCGGCGGCAAGGTCCCGGACAAGCTTGACGAGCTTCTGGCGCTGCCAGGCGTCGGCCATAAGACAGCCAATATCGTGCTTGGCAACGCGTTTGACCAGCCCGTCATCGGAGTCGACACTCACGTTATGCGCTTATCGCAACGGCTTGGTTTCACGAAGCACACCGATCCCGATAAAATCGAATTCGAGCTGACGCCGCTCGTTCCCGAAAGGCAGCGCGTGCGCTTCTGCCATCTTCTCCAATATCACGGCCGCCGCATCTGCGTCGCGAAAAGGCCCCGCTGCCCCGACTGCACGGTTCGCCCTCTCTGTCCCTACCCGGACAAAACGCCAGCGTAAAATGGGGCTTTTATAGCAAAGCGACCTCTCGGGACTCGAGTCTCGGGTTTTCGGGTTAAACTCAAGACTCGAAGCTCGAAACCGCGAAATCCTGACTCAGACAGGAAGGGTTTTCTCTCGGAACGGCTATTGTCAATAGGCCCAACCGTTGCAAAATTATCGATATACGTTTATTAATGGCAAAATATGCTTCGCTTCTCCACGTCCTTGGCAACACATCTGAAAGGTCCCAGGCACTCCCAGCTTCCCCTCCACATGGTCAACCATGATTAAGGCTCTCGAGCCGTCCCCCGCTTCTGCGCTGCTGCGCGAAGCCCGCGTACTCCTTGAATTGCCGAGGCTTATCTTGCGATCGCCGGACCTCCTCCGGCAA
>DASTOD010000820.1:0-3078 GCA_035762645.1 Binatia bacterium
CCACAAAAAGAATGCACCTGCACGCCCCTGCAGATCCAGCGCTACCGTTCCAAAGTCTCGGGACCGCTCCTCGATCGAATCGATATCCAAATCGAAGTGCCGACGCTGCGCTATCAGGAGTTGGCGAGCAAGGATGCCGGAGAACCCTCGGTAACCGTCCGTCAGAGAGTCAACGCCGCGCGGATGATCCAGCTCGAACGTTTTCATAAAAGAAACATTCACGCCAACGCGCAGATGGGCGCCAGAGACATCAAGCGTTACTGTGCGGTGAACGACGAGGCGGAAAAACTGCTAGAGATCGCCATCAACAAGTTGGGCCTGAGCGCCCGCGCCTATAGCCGGGTGCTCAAGGTAAGTCGCACGATCGCGGACCTAAGCGGCACCGAAGATATCCAGCCGGCGCATATTGCCGAGGCGATTCAGTACCGGAGCTTGGACAGGAGATTGTAAATTTCGCCGCACATTGTGCGGTGCAGAGGTTTAGGTAAAGATCACCACGAAGGGCACGAAGGAAGAGTTCTCGCGCAAAGGCGCAAAGGGCGCCAAGGTGTCATTTCGACCGGAGGGAGAAATCTTTGTCAAATCCCTCCGTTCTCGGGATGACGGGCCTTTGCCCGTCACTTAGCGTTCTTGGCGTCTTGGCGCGATGATAAGATTTAGCTGTGGTGCAAACTCTTTGAACCGGAAGAACCAAAAGTTAAGACGCCAGGACAAATTCAGCTTCTTCCTGCGAGCTTGCGGCCCTGTTCAAGCACCGCGAAGGACCGGGGCGCCGACGGCATCAGAAAACGGTAACCGTCTGACACCAGTCGTTCGATGTTTTTGCCCTCGGGGTGGGGATGGCCGCAGGGAATATTGTGCTCGTTGCAGATCTTAAGGATGCTATGAATCGCGTCGGCCACGACCGGGTGGTCGTAGTCTCGCGGATGGCCCAGTTCCTGGCTCAAGTCCCCTTCGCCGATCAGAACGACGCCAATGCCGGGGACCTCTTTCAGAATGTTTGGCAGATTGTCGATCGCACGCGTATCTTCGCATTGAATAATAACGAGGATCTCGCCTTGCGGTGCCAGTGGCCACACGTCCGCGCGGGCGTAGTATTCCTGCTGGGTCACTCCCCAGTAGCGCGCCGCGCGAGCGGGCGCGTCGCCGCGGATCCCCGGAGGGTCGTACAGCGGAGCGGTGGAGAGCCTTGGGTAGCGACACGCTCTCACGGCATTCCAAGCCTCTTCGACGCTGCTCACATGCGGAAACACGATTCCAAATACGCCGATGTCGAGCACCTGCTTGGCGATCCACTGATTCATCTCCCCACCGTTAGGAGGGATTCGCACCATCGGCGTCACCTTGGGACTGAGCATCGCGCGCGCGACGATTTCGCGCCGATCGAGCATGTACTGGAGCGCCTGCCTGAGGCCGGGAACATCGAGCGGCGCGTGCTCCATTTCGAATACCACGCCGTCGAGAGAAGAGCTCGCCAACGCGATCGCGCTCTCGACGTCCACTGGAGTAAATGAGGCGAAGGCGGTTTGGCCGGCTTCCAGGGCTTTGATTACGCCGTTAAGGCGAGGTATCTCTGCCATGGGACTCCTGTACCTTAGATTAGCGACCTATAGCGAAGCGCACGAGATCTCGAGAATAGAAGATAGAGGATTGACGATCGCAAGGCAAAGGGGCTAAGGCATAGCGCCAAGGGAGTGAGAGCCGGCGGAAAAATTCGAAGCACTAAATCCGAAATTCGAAACAAATTCAAAGAATAAAATGAGTACCCCCACCTCTTTCCTCCCCCGCGTCTTCGCGGGGGAGGATGAAGGAGGGGGAAAATTCGGGTTGAATTCAGGATTTTATGGTCTCCGTTTGTTTCGGATTTCGTGCTTCGGATTTCGGATTTTGAGTCGGAATTCTTGGCGTCCCTTCGACTTGGCTCAGGACATGCTTGGCGCGATGATCAGTTTGGCTGATGTCTGACCTCTGACTTCTGAGCTCTGATCTCCGGAGTTGCCCGGCGCGAGGAGGAACAACTTATGATTATCGACGCTCACACCCATTACACCACCGCCCCTCTGGAGCTACAGGCTTATCGGGGACGACAGATCACTGACCTTGCGAAGCCTATGCGAGCGAAACTGCAGATCAGCGACGAACAATTGGAGCGCTCGATGCAGGGACAGTTCAAGCGCATGCAGGAATCGGGGATTGACCGGTTGCTATTTTCGCCGCAGGCGTCCGCCATGGGGCATCACTTCGGGCCGCCCCTCGTGAGTCGCTACTGGACGGAGGCTTGTAACGATCTCATCGCTCGCGTAGCCCGCCTATGGCCGGATAAGATATCTCCCGTATGCCAGCTGCCGCAGTCGCCGGGCGTCAGCCCCAAGGAATGGGTGGATGAGCTCGACCGCTGTGTGAAAGAACTCGGGTTTGTCGGCTGTAACGTCAACCCCGACGTCGCCGGCGGCCGCGAGCCGCTGACTCCTTCTCTGGGAAGCGAATGGTGGTATCCGCTTTGGGAAAAAATGGTGGAGATTGACGTTCCGTGCACGATCCACGCCAGCGCATCGCTCAATCCCGCCATGCATCTCACCAACTCTTATTACATCGCGCAGCATCATTCCGGCGCCGTGGAGTTGTTAAAATCGCGCGTCTTTGAAGATTTTCCCACACTGAAAATCATTATTCCCCACGGTGGCGGAGCGATTCCGTACCAGTGGAACCGCCACCGCGGCATGCACGTCAAAGAGGGCCTCAAACCGTTTGAAGAAGCCGTGCGGAAAGTTTACTGGGATATGGCAATCTACGACAAGGAGTCGATGGAATTATTGATCAGGCGAGTCGGCGTTGACAATGTTCTCTTCGCCACCGAGATGTTCGGCGCAGTCAATGCGATCGATCCAAAGACCGGGAGGAATTTTGAGGATATCGTTCCTCTATTTAAATCGATCGAGTGGCTCTCGGCCGAAGAGCGCCGCAAGATTACCGAGGGCAATGCGAGAAAGGTTTTCTCGCGCATGTTCTCACGGCCACAGTGAGGGCTGATAGCGTATGGCTCATGGCGGATGGTGCTCGATGGCCGACCGCGGATCG
>DASTOD010000821.1:0-4015 GCA_035762645.1 Binatia bacterium
GCGCCGGGGTGTATTCGCCGATGGAAGGATGGGAGTGGGAATCGACCAGCCCGGGGATTGCGGTGATGCCGGCCGCATCGATGACGCGATCGGCTCTCCGGCTGATGACGTTGCCGATTTCTCTGATCAATCCGTTGTCGATAAAAATCGAGTCGGCGGAACGTAACGGATTCTCCAGTTTTCCCGTGGCCAGTGTTCCGATGTTTTTGATAAGAAGAGAAGCCATATCAAAACCTTCGCGAACTATATCAGAGCTTGTGCGGGAGTAAAGCCTGGGGATCAACTCCCAGTGAGAGAAACTCAGGAGCCGAAGATTTCCCGCACGATCTCTTTCGCTGCATCGGAGGAGGCTTGACCCAAGTGACCGGCGCCTGTGGTAGGAATAACTCGCTGCACTGTTTTTTCCCATAAGACGCCGCCGTCGCCTATCCGCAGCAACTTGAAATCGACCCGCGTGCTCAGCAGCTGGCGTCCATCGGCATGCCAGCGCTGAATGTTGGTAAGTAGAAGCAGGCCCGACAACTTGCCCTCGCGGGCGGTCTCGGCAGCACTGCTAGGATCGGGGGCGAAAGCTCCCAAGCGCGCATCACGAGCCTCGGGAAAAGCGATCTTGATCTTTCTTTGCTCCAGTTCCGTTTGCAGCGAGTCTCGCAGCAGGTCCATGACCGTGGGCCGGTAATCCGACGACACTTTTCCCGCCATTTCGGCAAGCGAGCGAAGCGGATTGCCGCTCGGCAGGCGCAATTCCGAACTGGTGGAGTTTCTGACCTTGGCAAGCCAAACCGTCGACTCGTTCAGCGCCTCGACCGAAGCCAGCGGAAGAGCGATCCGTTCCCCTGGTCTGCAACCGGAACCCATGCATGCTGCGGCAAAACACAACATTGCCACCCCGGCTGTGCGCCGAACTCGGACACGACTCATCCCGTGACTGATAAAAAGCAACACGCAGCCGAGCGTTACGTCGGTCGGCCCGAGCGGCAGATCTAGTACCACGGACAAATAGAAGCCGAGCATCGCGGTGATGAGACCGATCAACGACGACAGCGCGAGAAAAGAAGCGGTCCCACGCGCGAACGGTCGCGCTGCCAGCGGCGGCAATACCATGAAGCCAAAAACCAGCAACGGGCCGGCCATGATAACCCCCACCGCAATGCTCAGACCGCAGAGCAGATAGAGCAGGATATTCCACTGGACCTTGCCGCCGGTAAGCAGAAAAGCCAGATCACGGTCGAAGGAAGTCAAGAGAAACTCTCTCCGAAACAGCACCAGTCCTGCAAACACGATTCCATATACGATTGCAAGAAGCCTAAGCTCGTCGACGGACAAAGCGATGACTTCGCCCTTCAACAAGTTGAGAATTTCCAGCTCGCCGGCCGGATTGAAAACCACGAACAAAATCGTCAGCGCCGAGGCGAATGCGTATGCCGCGGCCAGACGGCCTTCCGGCGATCCGGTGGCGTGGCGATCGAGATAGGCCAACAGTCCCATTCCAGCCAGAGTGAAAAGCAGAGATCCGGCCATGGCTGCAACCCGTTCGCCCCCTGCGCCATGGGCGAAGCCCGCCTCGTGATAAACCCAGAACGTGAAAGCCACGCCACACGCCGCTATTTGCGGCAGCGTGAGTCCAAGAAACACCCGCCGTCGCAAAATCAGGTGCGCACCCACCAGCGGACACACCAGCCCGAGAATCGCGCTGCCAAGCAGCGCGGGAAAGAGCAAATACGACGGCCGGAAAACTTCAAGAGGACTCACCATGGAAGGTTTCCCGCCGTCTCCTCCTCCCATTGCATTCTCCCGCCGTCCACTCGGAGAACCCTGCGGGTCACGCTGCGCACCATGCGCAGATCATGGCTGGAAAAAAAAATCGCCTTCTTCTCCTCTCGGTTGATCCTTAGCAAAAGCTCGGTAATGGCAGTCCGAGATTCTGTGTCAACGCCGGCAAGCGGCTCATCCAGGATGAGAATCTTCGGCAGCACCATGAGAGCGCGCGCGATGAGAATCCGTTGCTTCTGCCCGCCCGAGAGTGAGAAAAACGCGCGCGCCGCCAGGTGCCGCAGACCGACTTGGTCCATCACATGTCCTAGCCGTTCCTTTTCCTCCCCAGGCATCGCCTGAAACGGCCTGAGCCGCCCGTAGGCGCCCATCCCGATAACTTCCTGGACCGCCACGGGGAAATTGGGGTCCAGCGCACTGCTCTGAGGAACATAGCCGAACTCGTTGAGCGGGCAATTTCGTTTTAGCGAACCCCCCAGTAAGGGCAAAAAGCCGAGGATCGCTCGAAACAGAGTCGTCTTACCGGAACCGTTGGGACCGGCTATCGCAATCAAATCGCCGGGACGGATATCGAGGTCCACTTCCTGGAGAACAGTTTCCGAGTCATACCCAAGCCTGACAGCGCGAAGAGAGACAAGAGGGAGAGCTTCCGCTGGCATGCTCTCCCTCACGATGGCACGGGATTCCGACATTTCGATCGATCTTTTCTACCCCTTCTTCACGGCTTCGAGCAAACTCCTCACGTTATAGTCGATGAACTTGATGTAAGTATCGGTTTCACGCGATCCACCGGCGATGCTCTGCAAGCGCAACACGCGGGCACCAGTCTGACTCGCAAGCTGGCGCGGGAAACGGTCGCTTTGCGCGCCGTAAATGATCAATTGGGCTTTTTCTTGCTGCATCTTTTGAGTCAGATTGACCAGATGATTAGGTGTCGGTTCGATGCCCGGTTTCAACTCAATAGTGCCCAGCCACTCGAGGCCGAAACGATTAGCGAAGTAGCTCCATTCCAGATGGTAAGTAACAAACTTCGCTCCCTTTAGAGGCGCGGCCCGCTCCTGCCAGCGGGTAATCCAGCCGTCTAACTCCGCAACATAAGCTTTAAGGTTCTTTTCAAACGCCTGGCGGTGTTGCGGGAAGTTACGCGAGAGCGCTGCAGCGATGTTCTGCGCCATGATCCTGCCGTTGACCGGGTCCAAGTTATAGTGTGGGTTTCCCTTAGGGTGGACGTCTCCCTCGGAACGATCCATGAGAGTAGAAGCTTCCAGTACACTTACTCCCACCGAGCAGTCGACATATCCTGTTTGCCCGGGGAGAATTCGCGGATTGTTGGCCACTTCTAAAAGGGCAGGTAGCCACGAGACCTCCAGGTCGAGCCCCATTAGGATTAAAAGATCAGCGCGGTTGAGCTTCGGCACGAAACTTGGCTTGATGGGAACCGCGTGCATGTACTCGACACCTCTGGTCAAGCTTTCGACCTGCACCAGCTCTTTCCCGATCTGCTTGGTTATATCCGCTAGATCCGGAGTAGTCGCTATAACACGGATCTGTTGGGCGTTAACTACGGTTTGGAAACCAAACAAAAATCCAACCAGCAAAAGGAATTTAAGACAGATTCTTCGATCCGATTTCATAAAAATATCTCCTATTCTGCAATTCGTTAACGCGTGCGAAAGCCGTGCGTGTGGCTGCCCAGAATCGTCGTCCACTGGAGGAAGAACTGATTTCCTCTTTCGCTCTTCTCCTCGCGCACCTTGTCATCGAGATAGCTATACTGGAAGCGCAGGCGATTAAATTCGCTCAAATTCCACGTGAGAAACGGTGAATAACCCCTGGTCTTCCTCCCCGGATTGTCTATGCTCGGCGCATAGTCGAAGAGAAAGCCGGTCGACCAGCTCCGATTGAGCTTCAGTTCACCGTAGCTGTAGCCGCCGAAGGCCCGTCGACGCTTGCCCACGATACTGCCGTCTTCCAGCTCCAACGGTCTGCGCTCGCTGTTGACAAACAACTCGCTACCCCAGGTGAAGCCTTGATACACAGTACTGTCCAGAGGTTGATAACGATAGGTAAGATCGATTCCGGCCAAGCTCCGATCGCTTCCAGAGGTATCGCTCAAGCGTAGCGACGGAGTGTACGCCAGGCTCGACCCCACTTCGACGTTGTGATTATCGGTGAGATCGAAGTAGGTATGAAGCCTCCCCAGATAAGTGAAACGGCTCCAAGACCGCGACTTGGTATCGTC
>DASTOD010000822.1:0-3174 GCA_035762645.1 Binatia bacterium
AAGCAGCTCGAGCAAGCCAAAATCGGCTATGAAAAAGCCAGTGAATTCATCCGGCGTTTCGTCCAGGCCGGGGGCATCCTGAAGGAAGGCTCGGACCCGCCCCGGGGAATGGCGGCCTTGCTGATGCATCAGGCGCTGGTGATGGACGTCGAGGCGGGGGTGCCGCCGATGACGGCGATCCAAGCGGCCACGCTCAACGTCGCCAAGACTTTCAGGAAGGACAGGGACTATGGCAGCGTCGAGCCAGGCAAGGTCGCAGACCTATCCATCGTCGAGGGGGACCCGCTGCAAGACATCTGGATGACGCAAAACGTCAAGACCGTCATCATGGACGGGAAAGTCATCGATATCGGGTTTCACAAATACAAGAATCCGATTCCGTCATTCTATTCCTACCAGAGCTTGCCGCTGGACCTGCGGATATCGCCGCTCTTTCTCACCGAGGCATCCGGCCCCACGGCATTGAAGGTACGAGGGCAGGGTGGGATGTGGCCATTTCATAAGGCTATGTTGAACGGAGAGCCGCTCCCGACCCGTTTCGTGTCGAAGAACGAGCTCGAGGCGACTATTTCACCCGAGGCGATCCCAAAGCCGGGTACCTACATCGTCACGCTCAAGTGCGAAGGAGAACCGTTTCCGGAATCCCATCGCGCCCATCTCGTCGTGGGTTTCAAGCGGTAGCTACGGATCTAATCACGGTGACACAGTAAAGCAGCCAAAAAAAAGCAACAAAAATAAGGTGAGTGAGAAGAGGAAGGCGTCATTGTTATGGTTCAATCAAATTGGTGTGGAAACCGAGTCCGGAAGGATGGGCCGATAAATTGATTGCCGGCGACAAACATTTGAAATTTGATTGAGGGAGAATTCAGTTCAATCCTGCGATTGCCGCGTGGTTATTTGATCACCCGGTCCGCTCTGGCCAGCACGCTCGGCGGAATCGTAATGCCGATCTGCTTGGCCGTCTTCAGATTGATCATGAGCTCAAAATACGTTGGGGCCTCAACTGGTAAGTCCTGTGGCTTTGTGCCCTTGAGAATTCGATCTACATACCACGCCAACCGCTGACCGATGCGAAATCTGTCAGAATCGTAAAACAGCAAAGCCCCGTCGTCGATAACATGAAATGCTTCGGCACCCAACACGGGGAGTTTTTTCTCTGTTGCGGCGGGTACGATTTTATTGAAGCGGGTTCTAAATATGCTTGCTGCAATCACGAAGACGCCGTCCGTAGTTTCCCTGGAAAGAGTTTGAAGTGAGTTGTCCAGATCGGAAATCACCTTGATCGGCTTTGCTATCAACTTGATGTCCAGCTTGGGAGCGCTTTGACGTAGCATATTGAGGTTCATTTCGTGACCTGGATTGTCTCCTCTGGCGTTGTAGAGCACAGTTGCGCGCCGGAGGGTTGGCACAGCCTCCTTGAAGATTTCCAGGCGCTTGCCTTGGAATTCAGGACCGGTACGTGTGGTTACGCCGGTAAGATTTGATCCGGGACGGGCGATGGAATCGACGAATCCAGCCTGCACTGGGTCTGAACCGAACGAGAATACCGTGGGAATCTCCGGAGCGATCTCTTTGACGACAACGGTGGCCGTGCCGCCGATAGTCACCATCACGTCCACCTTCTTTTCTTTGTAGCTCTTAACGAGAGGGCGGAGTTCCTCGTAGGTGCTCTTAGCCGAAACATCCAAGGAAAGATTTTTTCCTTGATTGTATCCGAGTTCTTTCAGTCCATCGCGTAGACCTTTTATCTGTGGGATCTCGGAGCTGCCGATCACTAGGACCACAACGCTATAGGACTTGGCTTGCTGAGCGTGGGCGGAAAAGCAAACCGCAAAGAGGAGAGTGCCAAGCGCAAAGGCAAATGACTTTCTTTTACTGCTGCCTATTGCGTGGTGCCTATTGCCTTTTTTCACTTAATCACCTTGTCTGCTCGCAGCAGCACGTGGGATGGAATGGTCAAGCCGATCTGCTTGGCGGTTTTGATATTGATCACCAGCTCAAACTTCGTCGGCTGCTCGATAGGTAGCTCGGCAGGCTTGGCGCCCTTCAGGATCTTGTCCACGTAATATGCGACGCGCCGGTAGCTGTCCGCGAAGTCCGCCCCGTAATATATGAGCCCACCGGCATCCACAGCTTCTCGTCTGGTGTACACCGAGGGTAACCGGCTCTTTAATGCAAACGCCGCGATCCGTTTTACATTAGCATTCACTAGCGGGCCGATGGTCACGTACACCCCATCCGGTCGATCCTTACTTACCGCGGCGAATACCTTCTCGAAGTCGTTAGCACTGCGTACCTCCCAAGACCGAACAGTCAAGCCCAAAGCGCGCGCCGCGACCGGGACGACCTCTTTCGCCTCGCGTACACTACCGAAATTAGGATCGTGAAGAACCGCGACTTGAGCAACATTCGGAACGGCTTCTTTGAGCAGCTCCAGCCGCTTGCCGGCTAATTCGCTGGAAAGAAGAGTAACGCCGGTGACGTTGCCGCCGGGACGGGCAAGGGTTTTAACTAGGCCTGCCTCGACAGGATCGGGCCCAGAGCCTACCATGACTATCGGGATCGTCTTGGTCGCATTCTGGGCTGCTCGTATCAGACCGTACCCTCCTGCCGCCACGATCATGTCGACATTGAGACGCACCAGCTCAGCCGCAAGCTCAGGGTATCGATCGAGCTTCCCCTCCCCATAGCGGTACTCGATGACGATGTTCTGTCCTTCTATGTAGCCAAGCTCGCGCAGAGCCAGCCGAATTGCCTCGAAACGTTCACGATTTACATCGCCCCCTACTAGATACCCTATCCGGGGGACTTTCTTCGGCTGCTGCGCGTCTGCTACGACCGCAACGGCAAGCAATATCGCTGCGATCAAGATTGATGGCACCGCAGGATTCCTCATCGCGCACCTCGTTTCGAGCGTTACTTATCACGCCGACGGAGGGAAAGAAAAGTGTAATTTACGGCAGAAGGCGAACCAGATTCATCGAGGGGGAAAAGGCAAATTTCGAGGTAGGATCGAACTGTACGGAACGGACGAATCTCACAAAAATGAGCCGTTGGAGAATTCAGTTCAATCCTGCGGAAGGCGACAAGCTACTTGATCACCTTGTCCGCGCGCAGCAGCACGTGAGATGGAATAGTTAGGCCGATCTGTTTTGCGGTCTTGAGATTAATCAC
>DASTOD010000823.1:0-13983 GCA_035762645.1 Binatia bacterium
CTCCCTGTTGCTCTGGGTTTCGACTGGCACCCGCTTTGCCTAAACCGTTCCTGAACGCCGGCTTCTTGCCATCTACAACAGTTTCACTTACCCTTGGAGCCGTCTTGTAATAAGTTGACTATAGGAAACCCTATGACCGCCAAGAGCTGCAAGACGCTGCCTGCCCTTATTTTTGGCCTTTTGGCACTGGCCATCTTCGATGTGACCGTTGCCCCTGATGATGCCTTGGGTGATCGAGGACGGGGGTCTCGACAATCGGTTGGGGAACGGGACCTCGAACGTCTCCGGCGGATCATGGTGCCCCTGCTGAAGGCCGCGGATCACCCGCGCCCGCTAGGTGAGATCCGTGTCAAGATCGTGGCTGACCAGAACATTAATGCCGGAAGCGCGGGAGGCGGGGAGTTTCTGGTCACGACTGCGCTTTTACAGAAAGCAAACGACAACCAGCTACGCGGTATCCTCGCGCACGAGATTGCCCACGACGATTTGGGGCATCCCGCCAAGATGCAGCTCGTGGGGACTGGTTTGAATCTCGGAGTGGCGCTCCTCGAGAAGGTGTTTCCGGGCAGCGGGGCGGTTACACCGATCGCGGGTAGCCTGATCGCGTCAAGCTACAGCCGGCCCCAGGAGTTGGAAGCCGACAGGCATGGCGTGACGCTCTTGCGCCGAGCCGGATTTTCCAAAGACGTGTTGATCAACGCGCTCACCTGGATCGTGCAGGTTCAGGGGCACAGCGGGGGAGGATTCTTGTCGACGCACCCGGGGACTGACGAGCGCATCAAGGCTTTGAGGCGCATGTAGTCTGACAAAAAGACCGGCCAAGCTATCCGCCAAGAGAGATCATCTCGATCTTTTTGTGACTTTTGGGATCGTAATTGGATGAGCGCAGCGCGTCCAGACGTTCGTCGGAGTAGCGGTCTGTTCGGGCTCTCCAAACAGAGCTGATCAGTTCCACCAGCTCTTCATCTGAAGCGCCGCCCCTTAAGCGCGCTTTGACGTCAGTTCCTACCTGTGAGAATAGGCACGTCACCAACTTTCCATCGGCGGTCAAACGCATTCGGGTGCAACTTGAGCAGAACGGCTCCGTCACCGATGCGATGACCCCAACATCACCGCACCCGTCGACAAATTCGTAATCCACAGACGGCGCGGTTCCCTGCTCTCGGCCAACCTGCCTCAATGGATAACGAGAATTGATTTTGGCAACGATTTCTTTCTTGGAAACTAGTTTTGTGGACGTCCAATTATTGGAATTGCCGACATCCATGTACTCGATGAAGCGGAGAGCGAAACCGTTGTCCCGCGCAAATTCCACCAAGTCAAGGATGTCTTCGTCGTTTACGCCACGCTCGACGACGGCATTCAGCTTAATGGGATCAAGGCCGTGTTTTTTTGCCGCAAAAATTCCTTCGAGAACCCTCTTGAGATCACCTCTTTTGGTCATCTGTCTAAATTTTTCGGGATCCAAGGTATCCAGGCTGATGTTGACACGCCGAAGCCCGGCTCGTTTTAGCGCATCGATTTTTTCGGCCAGGAGGGCGCCATTGGTCGTGAGGCAAAGGTCTTTCAGACCCTCTATGGCTGAAAGCTTGCCGACCAGGTAGTCGAGGTCTTGCCGGACGAGCGGTTCTCCGCCCGTGAGCCGGATCTTGTCGACGCCAAGCTGGACAAACAGATTTGCCAGCCTCGTTATTTCCTCGAACGTGAGGATTTCTTCCTTGTTGATCCATTCGTATTTGTCGAGAGGCATGCAATAGCTGCAGCGAAAGTTACACCGGTCGGTGACTGAGATCCGGAGGTCCTTGACCGGCCGGGTATAGCGGTCATTCAACATAGCTTTTTTCCAGGTTTTTACTATGCATCAACTGGGTTAGCGGCGCAACCTTGGGACGGCGGGGCAGCCTTGAAATAATCTTTGCTCGCTAGCGGTGATCTGTTATTCTACGTGGCTATGAGCCTGCGCCAGCAGCAAATTGCCGTATTCTTGGGCACCGTGCTTGTTATTTTTGGGATTTTTGCCGCCGGCCTTTGGTTAATCGCACAAAGACTCACCACAGAGGCAACGCTGCAAACTGCGTTGCTTATGGCGCATCAAGTCGAGATCGCCTTGGCCGACAGCTTGCGGCAGCGCCCCGCACCCCAGCCACGCGCTGCCCAACAATCCCAAAAATCTTCTTCTTTTTGGAGTTTTCTCGGCAGCGTTTTTCCCGGCACAAAACCGGCGGCAAGATCGCCGTCCAGCTCGGCGCCCAGCCGAACGACTGAGGTCAAAGGGCTCATGCAAGCGTTTATCGATCGCAGCGGCAGCATCGAGGCGATGTGGGTCCTAAATGCCGAGGGTAAAACCCTGTACAGCTCTCTGGGCAATGAAAAATCCGACTCTCCTATGGATTCAGAGCAGAGTCAAAATCTGCGCCGTGGGATCACCACCATCAATACCAAGCGTCAGGGAAACTACACCTATTATGATGTGCTCGTGCCGCTGCAAATGCCGTCGGGAGTGCGTGGCCCGGGTGGGCTCAGATTGTGGATTAATCCGGCCAATTTAACAGAGTTGCTGTCCGGAATGTGGCGCCAATTGACTCTCCTGTTCGCCCTCGGCGGCGGCGTCGCCCTGGTCAGCGCGTTTCTGACCACGGCCCTTTATAGCCGCCGCTTTCACTTGATCGCGGAGACCCTGCGCCAAGCCGAAGCCGGGACCTACGAAGCTCGGCCGCACTATTCCAGCCACGATGAGGTGGCAACAAGTTTGGACTTGATCGATCGCTTGGTGATGAAACAGCGTAAAACCTCGAGCATGCCCGCGCCTGTCCAGCGGCTGGCCATGGCCGCCCGGACCCTCGCTCACGAAGTTCGAACTCCGCTTAATGCTCTGGCGGTTCACCTGGAGCTGCTCCGCGGCGCAAACCGTGACGCCGAGGAGGCTTCCGACAGCCAAACAGAACGTTCGCTGGCGACGCTTGACGCGAGCATTCGACAGGTGGATCGTCTGGTGCGCGATTTCACCGATTACTCGGCGCCGGTTACGATGGAGCGAAACCCCCTCGATGTGTCAGAGGTGTTGGCCGCCAGTCTCGAAGCCGTGTCGTCTCAATGCTCCGAGAAAAAAATTTCCCTTACTAAAGATCTCCTGCCCGGGCCATGGCTCATAAGGGGCGATGGGGCCCGGCTGCGGCAAACTTTTGATAATCTTCTACGCAATGCGATGGAAGCCCAGCCCGATGGCGGAGCCATCCATGTGGCGGCGCGAAGAGACGGTAAACAATTGACACTGGACTTCGGTGATTCCGGACCGGGCATTCCCCCCGAACGGCGCACGGAGCTTTTTGAATTCGGCAAAACCACAAAAGCCGGTGGCAGCGGAATCGGTTTGCCGCTCAGTCAGCTGATCGCCGAATCCCACGGCGGATCCCTCGTCTACCATGAGAAAAATGGCGCGGGCAGCGGAGCGATCTTCCGCTTGACGCTACCGCTCGAAGAATTGCACTGATTATGGCCCGCTCCCATGCCAAAATTCTCGTAGTCGACGACGACGCCTCGACTCGTGAAGGTCTTACCAAGCTGCTGGAAAAATGGAATTACAGCGCCGTTGCCGCCGCTGATGGCAAAACCGCTCTCAAGATCTGCGATCAGGAACTTCCCCACGCGATTGTAACTGATTTGATGATGCCGGGAATGACCGGGCTCGAGTTTGTGGAGACTTTGGGCGAGCGCGTTCAACAAGTTGCGGTCATCGTTCTGACCGGCCAGGCGACCATCGAAACTGCGGTCCGGGCCATCAAGCTCGGCGCCTATGATTATCTTCCCAAACCGCTCGAACCAGAACGGCTCCGCCATGTGCTTGAAAAGGGGCTTAAACACGTAGCGCTGGCGCGCGAGGCCGGCGCCTTGCGTCAAAGGCTGGAATCGCCGTTGGGATCCTATGGCGAGCTGATCGGAAAATCCGCTCCAATGCGCCAGCTTTATCACCAGCTAAGTCAAGTAGCCGCGACGGATGCCGCCGTCTTGGTGAGCGGCGAGAGCGGCACCGGTAAGGAGCTCGTCGCGCGCACCATCCACGATCTTTCACCCCGGCGTGAGGAAGCTTTTTTACCGCTTAACTGCGCGGCGATCTCTCCGACATTGATGGAGAGTGAGCTTTTTGGCCACGAAAAGGGAGCCTTTACCAACGCCATTGAGCGGCGCCTGGGTTGTTTCGAGCAGGCTGACGGCGGAACACTGTTTCTCGATGAGATCACTGAGATGGCGGCCGAAGTACAGCCGAAGTTTCTTCGCGTGTTGGAGGAAGGACAGGTGCGCCGGATAGGGGGAAACGCCAGTATCCCGGTTTCCGTTCGGATCGTGGCCGCGACCAACCGCTCCCCCTCTGCTGCCGTCAAAGAAGGAAAGCTGAGAGAGGATCTCTTCTATCGATTGAGCGTCTTTCATTTGGAATTGCCGCCGCTAAGGGAGAGAAGCGAGGATATTCCGCTGCTGGCGCGCTATTTCCTGGAATCATGCGCCGAAAAATATCAACGGCCGTCGCTTTCCTGGGATGCCGATTTCACGATCGCCCTGCAATCTCACTCCTGGCCCGGCAATGTCCGCGAGCTGCGTAATGCCATGGAACGGTTGGCGGTCATGGCGCCTGGTCCGAGTCTCACCGCGGCTGCGTTTCAGCAGTTTTGCCTCAATGCCGTGGTGGAAAGCAAAACCGATAGTGAGCCGCTCTCGCTAGCCGACGCCGAACGGCGTGCCATCGAAAGGGCGCTGAGCGTCACCAGCGGTAACAAGACTCAAGCAGCCCGTCTGCTGGGCATCACTCCGAAAACGTTGAACGCCAAATTGGCGCTTTACAATAGAGAGTAATTTCTCCCGCCTCGCTACCTTTTTACCTTCTCCAACGGGCCTCGGGTTTTTCTAACTAGCTATTTTTTATGGGCTTTTTTGCCTTGGTATGGCCATTGCTCCAACCAATGCCAGGAGGGCTTCAAAAATGAATACAAAAGTCACGCAAGCGCCTAATTATCCCGCGATATTGGCCATCCTGAATGCAATGGTCCGTTGCGTCGCGGAGATGGCCGCTAACTCAAGGGTAAAGGAAGAACCGGTCAATTAGAGTAAAAGCAATTTTTCAAGGTACACAGTCATGAAGAAAGCAACATACGTAATCGCGCTCGCGTTAAGCGCGCTGTGTATGGCCGCTGGCGGCTCGCCTGGTGACGCAGGCCAGGCGAAAGGCGGAAAGTCCAACGCTGGCGGTAACGCCGCCACGCATATGAGCGGCAAAGGAGCCGAGAATAGTAACGCCCAGTGGTCCGCCGACCCCGAGCGTGGCTGGGTTAGGGCGGACGAGCGGCATGACAAGCACGAAAAAAAGCCCAAGTCGAAGCACGAGAAACAGTCGAATGGAAAACACAAAGGCAACAAAGAAAAACAGTAACCCATTATAACGACGGAAAGGAACTAAACATGAATAACACCAAAAAACTGTTGGCCGGAAGTTCCGCCTTGCTACTGGCGGGAGTTCTTTTCGTCACCGGATGTTCCGGTGGTCCATTGACGACACGGGAGAAGGGAGCCGGCATCGGCGCTCTCGGCGGCGCGGCCGCGGGAGGCCTTGTCGGTGCCGCGGTTGGTCACCCGGGAGCAGGAGTTGCGATCGGCGGTGGTCTAGGACTCGGCGCGGGAGCATTGATCGGTGACCAACTGCAAGGGCAGGAGCACCAAAATTATCGCCAGGAGCAACAGATCCGACGGAACCAGTATGAAACCGAACGTAACCGGCAGGAAATCGAGCGGCTGAAACGCCAGAGCGAGTATTAGCCGTCGCCTCAAACTAGAAAAATTGCCCAGAGCCGGAGTGGAATGAGCGCGCTCACTCCGCTCCGGCTCCGCATAGCTTCTCGCTTCGCTCAGGTTTCTCGTTCCACCGCTCTCCTAAAAACCAAAAACCAGAAACGAGAAACCAGAAACTGTTTAAATCTTCGCTCTACAATTGACGACCTTGTCACCACAGAAACCACTTCTCGCCAACGCATCCGATGGAATACTCTTGGAAAAGACTCGCCAGGGAGCGCCCGGGCAGATTTCGATGTAGCAGGGCGGTTCTCACCGTTGCGCTGTTAGGCTTTTTCATGGCGCTTCTCATTCCGACTCCGTTCCTGGCAGAGGACGCGAGCCCGGATCAAGAACTTACGCAGGTCATTGAATCTCGCCGATCACGCCTGGCTGCAACAATTTACTCGATACTGAAACTTCATACCCGTGATCTGAGCGAGTCGACCATCGACAACCTTGCGGCTACAATCCTAGATGAATGTGAAAAATATTTATTGGATCCTGTCCTCATATTGGGCGTCATTTCGGTCGAAAGCGAATTTCAACACAAAGCTGTTTCGTCAACCGGGGCGCGTGGGCTGATGCAAATCCTGCCCAGCGTGGCTGCTCCCTTGGCAGAACAAACCGGACTGAAGGAGTGGGCTGGAGTAGAGAGTCTCTATGATCCGATCGTCAATGCGAAAATAGGTCTTTTATATCTGAGCTATCTAAAAGAGCGGTTCAATGACGTGAGCATTGCCCTCGCTGCATGCCGGTGGGGACCGACGAGAATACAGGAAAAACTGGAAACTAATCGGCCCGTACCTTTTGATTATACGCGCAAAGTTCTATCGGTTGCGCGAGCCTATCGAGACCGGAAGGCGGAATCGCTCATTGACGCTGCATCGTTTCCTCGCAGTGAATCCATCGAAGTCGGTTGAGTAGTTTTCGGGGTCTCATCTTTACCCGATTTCGGCGCCTAGAACACGGCAACTTGCAATGGGATGAATTTTGCTAGCGAAAGCGAGGTGGCCCGACAAGTAGACAAGTAGACGGTAAGGAAAGGAGACTCCGATGATAGATATCGCCAAAATCACGCTAGTGCTCGGGTTTTCGAGCTTTTTTGTCGCAGGGATCGGCATCAGCCCGGTTTCGGCCGCATCGCCGGGCCAGGAAATAAAAGACGCCGCTAATCAGGTTCTGAAAATCGTAAACGACCCAAAATTAAAAGGTGAAAACAACCGAAACGCAAGACGAGCCAAGTTAAGAGAGACTATTTTCCCTCGTTTCGATTTTTCAGAAATGGCTAAAAGAACCCTGGGTAACCACTGGGGCCGCAATCCGGACAAACAACGCGAGTTCGTTAAGGCTTTTACGCAACTTTTGGAGGAGAGCTATGCAGATCAAATAGAAGCAGCCAACGCCGACAAAGTTGTTTTTGTTAACGAACGTATAGAGGGGAATTTTGCCGAGGTGAGTACCAAAGTTGTTTCCCCTAAAGGCGAAGAAACACCGATTATTTATAAACTTCACCAGGTTGGGTCCGAATGGAAGGTATATGACGTAATCATTGCCAACATCAGCCTCGTAAACAATTATCGATCGCAATTCAATCGAGTTCTCGTCAACGAATCTTTAGATGAGCTCATTAAAAGAATTAAGGAAAAGACCCGGTTGAGTGACGCGAAATCTCGAAGGTACAGTCATAGTGTAGGGAAATACCTCCAACAAAGCTAACAATGCACTAATCGGGTTGGGGTGAAACTGCGTAACACCAGAAAACCCCGACGCGCAATATTTTGGTACGTACATTGCGAAAAGCAATGTGACAGCGCGCATATTGGCGGTTTGCCAAGGCCCTATCTGAAGCGCTGTGCCAAAAGAGGAACAAGTCATGGCGAACAATCCAACTATTGAGACAACCCTTGGGGATCTAATCGTTGCTTTGACGGAGGAAGCGTCGCGCTGCGTGCCGGATCACGAAGCCGCTTATCGTGTGGTCGCTTATATTCTTTCTGACATTTTGTTGCATTCCGATCCGCCCACCCGAAGCTGGCACTGAACGTCGGCGGCGTTCATTCTGACCACAGAGAGCTCACGCAAATTATCTTGCCAGTCGGCCGTGGGGACCTTATCCTCGCGCCAAGACGCCAGGAACGCTAAGTGACGGGCCAAAAGCCCGTCATCCCGCGCCGGGTTTCTAAGCGTCGGGCGGTCACGATCAGCGGACTTCGAAAAGAAGTATCGTATGGTCGTGCAGAAAGTTGCCTTTGATCCTCTCCACCCTGTCTGGCACCCACCCTTCAATCTCGTAATCGTGTGAGACCACCCTCGAACCCGGTTTCAGTTGTTTGTCAAAAATGGGCCGGAGTTTGGCGTTAAATTCTGGCAGCATGTAAAGCATCACCACCGTCGCCGGCGAGATATCGACGGTTAGCGCGTCCTGCGCACGGAATTCGACCAGATGCTCTACTCCTTCTTTGAAAGCAATGTCGCGCGCTTTTTGCACTAAGGCGTGATCGATCTCGATGCCAACGCCTTTCACGCCGTATTTTTTGGCGGCCTGGATAATTATCCGGCCATCGCCACTTCCGAGGTCATAGATGACGTCGCCACTCTTTACCCGGGCCATCTCGAGCATCCCGTCGATCACTTCCGGTGGCGTCGGTACAAACGGCACTTCACCGTCGGTCCAAACCGCGACCGGAGAGCAGCCGCTCAGAATAACCATCCCCCAACCCAACGCAACGCGAAGCATGGATGATTTCATTTCGAGCTCTCAACTCACAATCCAGTTTCCGAACTCGCTGTTTATAGAGTATCCGCCACTCAGGCGTCAATCAGCGCAGCGACCCGCTTGCGCGCGGGTTATGCTTGAAACGAAAATTAGCATTGTAACTGAGTGATGAAAAATGTTATCGCGCCAAGACGCCACGCACGCAAAGGAGACCAATAATTATTTCTCCGAAACTTGGCGTCCTTTGCGCCTTTGCGCGAGTCACACTTTTTCGATCGTCTCAGAGACGCCTTGTGCGGCTTGACAAGACCGGCAGATTGTTATTTTGTGCAACTCAAGCCAGCCCCAAAAGGAGGCGCGCCGTGGCGACTTGGGATGACATTCTGACGGAACGGGACCAACGGGTGTTCGCTCTTTCCGGCTACGGAAAGCGCGCGGGCTTCGGACAAAGGCCAGCCGTTCTAATTGTAGACGTAAACTACAATTTCGTCGGCGACAAGCCCGAACCGATCCTTGAATCCGTTAAACGCTTTCGCAACAGTTGTGGCAACGAAGGTTGGGAAGGCGTTCATCGCATTCGCGAGCTTCTGGCCGAAAGCAGAAAGAAACACCTCCCGACTTTTTACACAACGGGCCATGATGATCGCACCAACACCGTAGCCTTTGGCCGTTGGCAGGCAAAAAACAGCCGCTCAACGGAAGACATGACAGAAGAGTGGGACAAGGGCAATCAGATCGTGGCCGAAATTGCGCCTCAGGGCGGCGAGATTATCGTGCGCAAGCAAAAACCCAGCGCGTTTTTCGGCACACCCCTGATGAGCATGCTCAACGAAGTCCACGCCGATAGCGTGCTCGTCACTGGCACCACAACCAGCGGCTGCGTGCGGGCGAGCGTCATCGATGCCTTTTCATACAACCTCAAAGTATCGGTTGTGGAAGAGTGCGTTTTCGATCGGGGCCAGGCCTCGCATAAAATCAATCTCTTCGACATGGCGATGAAGTACGCCGATGTGATTTCGCTCAAGGAAGCCATTGAATACATCCGCGGCCTGCCGGACAACCTCTACGCGCCGCCGCTATAAATTCGTTTCGCGTCTCGGGTCTCGACTTTAGCAGACTAAAGTTGTCCTCTTTGAGCTACTCCGTCCGCGGCGAGTAATTTCTCCCTACAGTCGTACTTTTTTACTCGCGGCAGCCGACCTCCCGACTTGTGCAATCTCTGAAAGTGATTGATTTTCCGTCAAATCCTGGCCGTATTGTAACATCTTGCGGAAACTGAACGTCCAACAAGTGTGGGTCGACTGAATAAATCTTGAACGGCCCGACCCTGAAGGAGGATGCAAAAATGAAAAGTCTAGCCACACTACTGCTCTTGGGAAGCTTGGGTCTCGCCGGATGCGAATTCGTCGCCGGTGCCGCGACTGGAGCTTTGGCTACCGGAGCTGGTTATGAGATCAATGCCAAGCGTCAGGCGGACAGACTCGAAGACGATTACCGTAGCGAGCGCATTGGGCGCAGAGAGTATGAAGCCCGCCGCCGGCAGTTAGAGAGAGGTTCGATACTCTACTGAGTTTCGGTCTGGTCTTCTTCGCGGATTCTGAATCGCAGCGCGGTGTTTCATTTACCACAGGCTCGTGCCGTCCGTAAAAACAACGCGCTGCCGGAGGCACTAACCCTGCTCTGATAACGACACACGGTGTAACCGCTCCTTTCCTGGCCGCGATCGTCCCCGTTTGCCGGCGTTCAAAACTTCCGGCTAAACTTCCCTCGGCGAGTTAGTAGAACTACCCGCCCTTCACTCGGTAAGGCAGTCCTTGCTTTCGGTTTGCGGCTTTCCTAATTTTAACGGGAGTCCAGCCCAAGCGCCGCGATAGGATATGATGATCACCGCTCATGCCGATGTTGTCGGAAGCCTGATCCGGCCGCGACACTTGCTTCATGCTCAAAAGCAATTGGCCGATGGTAGCCTTGGCGCAGAGCGGTTTAAACAGATCGAGGATCGCGCCGTCGATGAGGCGATCGCGCTCCAGGAAGAAGTAGGACTTGAGATCGTGACCGACGGCGAGATGCGCCGTCAGTCGTTTCAAAGCCAGATGACCGCAGCCGTAAGCGGCTTCGGTGAGTTTAGCCTCGACGCCTTTCTATGGGGCGAGTGGTATGACGAGCGGGGCGTGCAGAAGAAACGCCGCCCCCGGCGGTTGGGTACAGTCGCAAAATTGAAGCGGTTTCGTTATCTCTCGGCAGACGAGTTTTCTTACCTTAAGAGCAAGACGAGCCGAATTCCCAAAGTGACACTGCCGAGCCCCGGTCTATGGGCCAACTTCTGGTCGCCGGAGCGTTCGAAAACAGCTTATCCGACGCTCGATGCTTTTTTAGCAGATATCGTTAACATTCTGCGCGAGGAAGTTGCAGAGCTCGCTCGCCTGGGAGCGACTTACATTCAAATCGACGCGCCACACTACGGTCTGCTTCTGGACGCGCGGACGCGAGGCTTTTATGAAAATCTCGGCTGGGGTCTCGACCGGTGGCTCTCCCTCGGCATAGAACTCGATAATGCGATCATGGCTGGATTTCCCGACGTAACTTTCGGATTCCATGTCTGACGGGGCAACCAGGGCAGCCGGTGGCTGTCGGAGGGAGGCTATGAATCGATCAGCCGCGAGCTGTTCCACAAGCTGAACGCGCAGCGACTGCTCCTGGAATATGATGATGCGCGCTCCGGTTCTTTTGAGCCGCTCCGGGCACTGCCTCAGGATAAGTTTGTTGTTCTGGGACTGATCACGACCAAGCGGTCTACTCTCGAATCGGTGCACGCTTTGACGGAGCGCGTGGCCGCAGCCAGTCGATACGTTCCGCTGGAGCGATTGGGGCTGAGCCCGCAGTGCGGGTTTGCCTCTTCGATCATCGGCAATAACATCTCTCTAGCGGATCAGCGACAAAAACTGGAACTTGTGGTCAAGACAAGCAAAGCCGTGTGGGGTTGAATGATCTTCACGCGCGCTGCGTCAACCCGCGAAGAACCAGAGTCACCCCGATGACAAACAACAAAATCAGCAGACCATGACTAAAGGTTTTTTGATTGACACGGTCTTGAATCTTCAGTCCTCCATAGAATCCCAGCAACACAAACAGGGTAATTTTCAAGGAGAGAGATAGAGTCGACCAGTTGAAGAGATTCCACGTCGAGACAGCCACCAGCTGGCTCAGCTTAGTGATGATAAAGATTGTCGCAATGGATTTGATGAATTCCATCTTTGGAAGCTTCAAGCTGTAGAGATAGATCGCCAGAGCCGGACCCGCGGCATTCGTCATACCGTTGAGAAACCCGCTGATGAACCCCGCCGGAAGAGCAAGGATGCCTTCCAGCCGGGGCGGAATGGTAAACTCGAAACGAAGCCAATTAGAAATCACAAAGACGAGCACCATCACACCAAGACAGAGATTAAGCACCCACAGGGGCAGTGTCACGAGAAGTTTGGTCCCTAAAAAGACGCCGATAATCGTTACCAGGAAAAACCACGCAAAGCGGCGAAGCACTTCAAATGGAACCCCGCCGCGAAAGGCCTGTGCCACGTCCATGACGATGTTGGGGATGATGAGTATCGTAATGGCGATGCGAATATCCAACAGTAGCGCCACAGTCGGTGTGGCGATCATCGGGAAGCCCATTCCCGAAGCTCCCTTGACCAAGCCGGCAAACACAAGAGCGAGACCGACCAGGATCATGGTTAGATCGAAAGACATAACGCTTGTGGCAAAAAATACGCCTGACGTTGCAAAGCCGTGTCTGCAAAAATCCTTCCGCCATCTATCGTCCGAGGCGTCGCCGTTGTCAAGCAACAGGTTTGACAGCCGCACCTGATCTGGCCTAGCTTCGAGGTGCCCACAGAGCCCGCGACGCTCGAAATGAAGCGATTATGACGTTTGCGACAGAGATTGTCTGTTCTCGGTGCGATAACCATTTCTCGCTCAACCAAATCTTGAATCTCTGCACGTGCGGGGCGCCGCTGCTCGTCCGCTACGATCTCAGAAAGGCTTCCGCCGCCCTCGCCAAACAGTCGCTTAAAGGCCGGCCGCCAACGCTCTGGCGCTACCGCGAGCTTTTGCCATTGCGCGACGACGCCAACCAGGTTTCGTTGGGCGAAGGGTACACGCCGCTGTTGGAAGCCCGGACACTGGTACGAGAGCTCGGGCTCAAGCGCCTTTGGATCAAGGACGAATCGCAGAATCCAACCGGCTCGTTTAAGGACCGTGGTCTTTCGCTCGCTATCTCACGCGCCAAAGAACTGGGAGTAAAGAAAGTCGCTATTCCGTCTGCGGGAAATGCCGGCGGCTCGCTCGCCGCGTATGCCGCGCGCGCCGGCATCGAAGCCTTCATTTTCATGCCCAGAGACACACCTGCGGCAAATCAGATCGAAGCGCGGCAGTACGGCGCAACGCTGACTTTAATCGACGGGCTGATCCATGATTGCGGCAGAGTGATCGCGGAAAGAAAATCGGCCGAAGGATGGTTTGACGTTTCAACGCTCAAGGAGCCTTACCGCTTGGAGGGCAAGAAGACGATGGGGTATGAGATCGCCGAGCAGCTCGAGTGGAAACTGCCGGACGTGATTATTTATCCCACCGGCGGCGGAACCGGCCTCATCGGTATGTGGAAGGCATTTGCAGAGATGGAGGAGATGGGCTGGATCGGCGGTGCACGGCCGCGCATGGTCTCGGTGCAGGCCAGCGGCTGCGCTCCAATTGTCAAAGCGTTTATCGAAGGTAACGACACGGCCGAGCCGTGGCCGCAGGCCAAGACCGTTGCAGCCGGCTTGCGGGTCCCCCAAGCCGTGGCGGATTTTTTGATCCTGCGGGCGCTGCGCGAGAGCCATGGCACGGCATTGAGTGTCGGCGACGAGGAACTGCTGGCGGAGATTCCTCGCGTCGGCCGAGCCGAGGGAATTTTTTTCTGCCCCGAGGGCGCCGCTTGCATAGCCGCTCTTCGCCGCTTGATCGAGCAAGGATGGCTTCGCTCGAACGATGAGGTGCTCGTCTTCAATACTGCGTCCGGACTTAAATACCTGGATGTTATTGGGCAAGCAAACTTGTGAAGCTCCGACTTTTGGGATAGATAGGGGCCGGACAAACCGCGCTGATCCACCTTCGGCGCCGGGCTTTTTCGCAGAAAATAGTTTTTAAACCTTTATGGCAAACATCGGTTTCATCGGTCTTGGTGTCATGGGCAGCCGCATGGTGAAACGACTGCTGGACGCCAGCCATAGCGTAACCGGGTACAACCGCACTCGCTCCAAGGCGCAGTGGCTGCTGGACGCGGGGATGAGGTGGGCCGACAACCCGCGTGCCGTCGCCGAGGCAACCGAGATCATCTTTTCCATGATCGCCGACACGCAGGCGCTGCAAGCGGTCACTGGCGGGCCAGATGGTATTCTGGCTGGACTAGGCGC
>DASTOD010000824.1:0-5805 GCA_035762645.1 Binatia bacterium
CACGTTGCTCCGAAACCAAATCGAAAAAATGTCCCCGAAGACTGGAATGCCGCCTATGATAGCATTCAAGGCGACATTCAGCCCCATGCGCAGCAGTACGATTTTGGGGACATGAAATTGAGCTGCGAAAAGGAGAATGGACGAGCCCGTGAGGTTCGCGATGATATCTCCGACAACAGGAATGAGTCCTAGGATGGGATCCAGGCCGACCCGGATCGTGGTTCCGGGAATGGTGAACCGCTGGTCCAGCAGATCGGCCAGAAACCTGACAAATAAAACTCGTCTTGCCGCCGCGCTCGCGTCGCTGCTGGTTCCACTCACTTCTTCGGGATTTCTGACTCGGTACCGCATTAGATTACTCTATCGGACCGAAGAATTTTTGAAAGGCATCGCGAAACCTTCACAGCCAATTCCGCTTCACGGTTTCACCGGCGTTAACGTTTTGGGTGTCCACGCGTCTAAGGTTGAATGAAGGAAATCTCATATCGCGGCTATACGATCATAGGAACGGCAAGAAATCAGCAGGGTTTGTGGGAGCCTCATGTTCGAATCTCGGGGCCAGTCGGCAAGCGAGTCGTTGATGTACACGAACCTAGGAGTCTCAGGACCGAAGAGGAGGCTGAAGAAATCGCCCTGCGCGTGGGAAAGCACTGGGTGAATAATCGTCTTCTAGTGAGGCAGCTCCATAATGACTACGTCTCGAAGAAACTCCGTTAACCTGATACAGCCTGCTATATTTCCTGCTGAACGTTGAGGTCGCGGCCGGCGGCCCCGCTATATAGGTCACACATTTCAAGCACATGCTTGCTGAAAAGTGCCGTCTCATCAAAGCAAAGGCGACGATTGCGATATCCGAAGCCCAGGCATAAATCTCACGTCACTCGGGGTAGCAGACCTTTCCACAAAATCTGTGGATAAAACAGTGGATAACTCACTCAATTGCCAAATGTGATCCGGGGAAAAGGGGCGGCGCAACAAATTGCCCGATTAAAGGGCGTTAAAAGGCCTAGAATCCTGTGGAGTTAGGTGCTTGTCGTTGTTACGTGAGTACCGTGAGATGATCTGTGAATAGCTAATCTCCAATTTCAATGGGTTACGGACGCGACTTATCGGACGTTGATAGCCAAAAACGCTTTCGCACCCGAAACTGGTCAGAGTGGCCGATGGCAGACTGGGCAGAAATATATCTAAAGCTATATTGCCAGTCAGGCGGTTTTTTGCTCTTTTATTGCCGCAATGGTGGACTATAAAAATCACCGCATTTACGGCATCGCGATTCCCCGAAGGTCAGGAAAGCTTTGGAACCTGAGAGGCCATGTCTTCGAGCCAGAGCGCCCGAGAGAGCTTAAACGCCTGGAATGCCCGGATCTCATCTGCACTAGTAGTAAACAGGCGGAGCGCTACGCGCTCCAACTCTGCAAGGCATGGATCGACCGGAATAGAACTCATTGAGTCGGTATGTACGACGTCGGAGGAGATGAATCTTAAAAAAGCCCTCGATTTCTCGAGGGCCTTAAATCTGGAGCGGGTGAGGAGGATCGAACTCCCGACCTTATGCTTGGCAAGCATACGCTCTAGCCAGCTGAGCTACACCCGCATGGATATTTTTCCTACCTGAATACCGGGTCTTTGTCAATTTCTTGGCGAGGCTGGCGCTCAATCGCCTCGGTCGGAATCGTGCTCGTGATGTGATCGTCCTCGTACACGAACACGAGACACGAATCACGAAACCGCGGATTCAGCCGCTACTCACCCTGGCTTGCCTGAGCTGAAAAAATTGCACGTGATAGTTGATTCCTGACCAGACGGCGATCACGGCTGCAAGTGCAAGAAAATAAATGCCCGCGGCAAAAAAATCTATGCCCCAGTAAGTGTAATGAACGATGAGACCCGTCACGGCGAACGCTTCAAGAATAAACTTGTATTTGCCCAGCTGCTCCGCTTGCAGGACAATCCCTTCGGTCAGAGCGATGCAGCGCAAAACCGTGACGGCGGTTTCGCGCGCTATGATAATCACAACCAACCAGGCAGGCACGCTCGGTTCGCCCGCGCGGTCCAAAGCCGTCAACATGATCAGGGCTGAGGCGACCATCAGCTTATCCGCAAGCGGGTCGAGAATTTTACCTAAGTCGGAAACGGTTTGGTGTCGACGCGCGAAATAGCCGTCGAAATAGTCGGTTACAGAAGCGATGAGGAACAAGAATGCGGCCAAGGCGGCCGAAAGCCGGTCTGTGTAAGTGAGCAAATAGACCAGCACCGGAATGATCAGAATCCGAAATAGACTCAAAAGATTTGGCAGCGTCCAAACCACAGCAGATGCCCAGCTGAGTTCCCGGCCCCCGTCAGCTTAAGGCCGAAGTTGCTGGACGGCCTGTAGTCCGCTGCCGCGATAGGCGTCGTAGTGACGCAACACCCGCCGCACGTAGTCTCTGGTTTCAGCAAAAGGTGGTATGCCGCCGTGTTTCTCGACGGCTTTCATTCCGGCATTGTAGGCGGCAAGCGTCAACTCCAGATTGCCTTGGAAACGGTCCAGCAGTAGTTTTAGGTGTCGAATTCCACCTTCGATATTTTCGCTTGGATTGAAAGTATCAGTAACGTTATGCAGGCGAGCCGTGTCCGGCATGAGCTGCATTAAACCCATGGCGCCTTTGTGAGATCGCGCATTGGAGTTGAAATCTGACTCGACCTTGATCACCGCGCGAACCAAGTCCGGATCCATACTATGCCGGTCGGCGGCGGAGCGGATGAGACCCTCATACGCGTTGTGTAAAGCCGCGGCTCCCGAGGGGTCGACGTGGTTCTCTCTGATGACTCTCCGATACCCACCGTGTGTCGGAACGTTGGTGAAAATCAAGACGCCTTGCTTGTCCTTGTAAACGTACACGTCGGCCCCGGCCAGTCCAGAAACTAGAAATAGACCGACAAAGTAGACCAACAAGCAACTCATTTGCCTCGGTCTCATCGTCATCTCACCTGAAAAAGTCGCAGTAGGATAGCCTCACGGCCGCCCTCTGTCAAACAGGCTCGGACGAGCGCAAACTGACTACAGGACTACTGGCAAGTGCTGTGTGGTCAGCGGCGAGGCCGCGTGTTGTCGGGAGTCCGTGGTCATGAATTGCCGGTCAGCTTGTCGATAAGCGGCAGGTCAGCGGCGAGAAAATCCAATTTTGGGAGCTCGCTGACGGCAACCCAGTCAATCGTTTGGAAGATGCGATTACTTACAGTCCCTTTGAAGCTATGAACCTCGAAAAATTTAAGATTAACCCGACAAATGGCAGGATAGGTATGTTGGCAAGCAAACACCTCCGTTGCCTCTCCAATATCGATTCCCAGCTCTTCCTTCAGCTCCCGTCGCAGGGCGACCTCAAAACTCTCGCCCTCCTCCACCTTTCCACCCGGAAATTCCCATTTTAAGGGAAATGCCCCGCCTGCGCCTCTTTGGCACACTAAAATCCGGCCCTGTCGAGAAATCAGGGCAGCGGCCACGTCGATCTGTTTGAGGGTCTGTTGGCTCATCGGAGCCTATCTGTGTCGAAAAAGTTCTTTGTACTTCATATGGGTCGCTTTTATCCACCTCTTTCTACGGCTCCGACGCTATGCTAGATAAAAACCATGTCGATTCTTAAAGTGGCGCGGCTCGGCCATCCCGTGCTCCGTAAAGTGAGCGCGGCCGTTTCAGAACGTGAGCTTCAATCGGATGTAACGCAAAAGTTTATCGACGACATGATTGAAACCATGAGAGAATACGACGGCGTTGGGCTTGCTGCCGATCAAGTGCACGACTCCAGGCAAATTGCGGTGCTTGAAGTGGCCGACAACCCGCGCTATCCACACAAACCGAGTGTTCCTCTAACCGTGCTCGTCAATCCGCAGATCCAAGCCGTGACCGAGGAAACGGCGGAGGATTGGGAGGGCTGCTTGAGCATCCCCGATTTGAGGGGCAGAGTCCCGCGCTACAAGAGCGTCCAGGTCGAAGCATGGGACAGAAACGGCAAACGAATAAATTTTGTCGCCCATGATTTTCATGCGCGGGTGATCCAGCATGAATGGGACCATCTGAACGGAAAGGTTTATCTCGACCGGATGCGTGAGTTTACGACGCTCACGTTCTTAAACGAGTTTGCGAGATACTGGATGGAGCCCAGCCGGGATTAGGATGAACTTTCCTTATCTTCAAAACTCAGTCGATCGGCTTCTCTCATCCGTGAGGCCGGATACCGCGCGCATTCTCGATCGCGCCTTAAGCGGCGGCGAGTTAACCACTGGCGAAGCCGCGGCGTTGTTTGACAGTGAGGGCTCGGAACTGCTCGCGCTGATCGCCGCGGCCGATTATCTCCGCTCCCAGACGGTGGGCGATGTTGTTACCTACGTAATCAACCGGAACATCAATTTCACCAATGTCTGCGTCAAGGCGTGCGGCTTCTGCGCTTTCAGCCGCGGGCATCTGGCCGAAGAGGGGTACTTTTTACCGCCCGACGAGATCGTTCGCCGCGCCCGGGAAGCGCGGGAATTGGGAGCAACCGAAGTCTGCGTTCAGGCTGGGTTGGCTCCTGGCATGGACGGATGGCACTACGTTAAGCTTTGCCGCGCTCTCAAAGAAGCGCTCCCGGAGCTCCATATCCACGGTTTTTCGCCTGAAGAAGTTTTGTACGGAGCGACCCTTAGCGGCGTTTCTATTCGAGAATACCTCCTAGCGCTTAAAGAGGCAGGCGTCGGCAGTCTTCCCGGCACCTCCGCTGAGATTCTTGTTGACGAGGTCCGGCACCAACTCTCCCCGGGGCGCATCACCACGGCACAGTGGACAGACCTGATCCAGACCGCGCACGAGGTGGGCATTCCCACGACTTCCACCATTATGTATGGCCACATAGAGAGGTCTCATCACAAAGCGCTTCACCTGAGCCTTTTGCGCGACATTCAAAGACGCACGCGCGGCATCACCGAGTTCGTCCCGCTCAGCTTTGTCTACGAAGAAGCTCCGATGTCTCACCGCAAAAGACTTGCCGGACTGCGCCAAGGGGCGAGCGGCGCCGAGGTCATGAAAATGTATGCCGTATCACGCTTGATGCTGAACTCTTGGATCCCGCACCTGCAGGTTTCGTGGGTAAAGGAAGGACCCAAACTTTCACAGATCGCACTGATGGCGGGCGCCAATGATTTCGGCGGTACGCTGATAAACGAAAGCATCTCGACGGCCGCCGGCGCGAGCTATGGCCAGCTGATGAAGCCTTCGCGGTTCCGCGGCTTGATCCGGGACATGGGACGGATCCCGGCGGAAAGGTCTACGACCTACAGCAAGATCCGAGTCTTCGACGCGGAAGACGGCCCCCTGGACGTGCTCGATACCGTCGAAAATCCAGCGAAACGATTCGGCTCCTACCGCGATCTTATTAGTCAGAAGGCTTATCGCTTCAGAGAATTCTATCGCGACCAGAAAGATCGTAAGCAGTAAGTGTCGCCCCACGATCGGCGTTTTCTCTTGATCCCGAGATCCGTGACGATTACGACGCAGGGAAACCCGGCTGAGTTCGAAGCCATCGGAAACCGGCTTGGTTTTCGAGTTATCGACGACAGCAACCAATGCTTGGTATTAACCTGGAAAGGCCCAAGATTTCCGGCATTTTTGTGCCTGGGAATTGCGTTTGTGCTGCTCGCCATCTCGATCCCGATACTGGAAGCTCTGCGGCTGCGGGGTTTTATCGGTCCCGCCGGATCGCTTTGGTACTTCCCGGTAATGAACCTCATCCTTTTTTGCATCGCACTGTTTCTGCTGTCACAAAAACGGACGATCGTCTTCGATAACAC
>DASTOD010000825.1:0-3334 GCA_035762645.1 Binatia bacterium
GCGCCTGCGGCAGCGGTCGACGAAATGGGCGACGCGTTCCTTTTGGAGTACGCGCACAAACGAGCCACGCTGGAAGAAATCGACAAAATCTTCGGAAATGGGTTCGCCGCCGAGCTGACCAAAATCCCCCTACGGGAATGGCAGGGACCCATCGCTTCGGGATACGGGCTGCATTTGGTCAAAGTCGATGAACATGAAACGTCTCGCGCTTCGAGACTGGACGCAGTTCGCCAGCAAGTGAAACGAGACTGGCTCGACGCCCGGCGCCGGCAGATAAAGGAAGCGGCTTTCAAGAAGCTCAGGGAACGTTACGAAGTTGTGATCGATGAGAGCGCATTGCGCGCTGGTGTCATCGCGCATAACGGTAGCCCTCAGGGTAGCGAAAAGTGAAGCTCTGGTTATTGATCGCGCCGATGCTGTTGTTCTCCTCGCCGCCGGCCCGCAGCCACGAGACGCGGCCGGCATATTTAGAAATTAAAGAAACCGCGAGCGGACAGTATCGCATGCTGTGGAAGCGGCCCATTCTTGGCGAGGTCGCCCTGCCGCTCGATCTTCGCCTGCCCGGGAGCTGCCAAGATGTGGAAGCGCCTACCCGTTACGCTACGCTCGGTTCGTTGACCGAACGGCGGGTGATCACGTGCGGAGAGGGTCTATCAGGAAAAACGATCTCCATCG
Source organism: Binatia bacterium (assembly GCA_035762645.1). GTDB lineage: Bacteria > Desulfobacterota > Binatia > UBA9968 > UBA9968 > DASTOD01. The sequence goes on from DASTOD010000825.1 coordinate 676, forward strand.
ATGGCTTGGAAGCGAGTATTACCGATGCGTTGGTGCGTATTCAGACCGGAAATGGTCGAACCCAGACGCGGCTACTTAAGCCCGCGTCGCCGTCGTTTGTCGTACCGGAAGCACGGTTGTTCGGAGGAGTCGCCGTTGAGTACGTCTTTCTCGGTATCGACCATATTTTGCGTGGCATCGATCACCTGCTGTTCGTGCTTGGACTTTTGCTGATCGTTGCGAATCGCTGGATGCTTTTTAAGACTATTACTTCGTTCACAGTCGCTCATAGTATTACCCTCGGCGCTGCTACTCTCGGATATGCGAGCGTGTCTGTGCCACCGCTCAGTGCTGTGATTGCGTTGAGCATTCTTTTTCTCGGCCCGGAGATCGTAAGACAGCACGATGCGCGATACGTGAGACGCGATGCGCGATACGATATGAAGGATACGGGGAACGAGATCCGAGATGCTGGATCCCGAATCGCGAATCACGTATCTCTTACTACACGCTATCCATGGATCGTAGCCTTTGCCTTCGGACTGCTGCACGGATTCGGTTTTGCCAGCGGCTTGACTGAACTCGGCCTGCCACGGGCAGAGATTCCGGTCGCGCTCCTCCTTTTTAACGTGGGGGTCGAGCTAGGTCAGATCGGGTTTCTGGTTATGATCTTCGCGCTCGACAAGTCTTTTCGTCTCCTGGAAATCAAATGGCCCCGCTGGGTGGAACTAGTACCAGGGTATGCCGTCGGCTCGCTCGGCGCATTCTGGACGATCGAAAGAACGGTGATGATGTTGGGAGTAATCAAATGAAGTCTTTGCGGTTCGGTTTTATCGCGCCAAGGCGCCAAGCGTGCAAAGTGACGAGCGAAGGTCTGTCATCCCGAGCGAATGCGAGGGATCTAAGAAAGATTCCTCCCTTCGGTCGAAATGACAAAGCATGTTTCCTTGGCGCCGACTTCGACTCTGCTCAGGGCATGCTTTACGTCCCTTCGACATGGCTCAGGACATGCTTTGCGGGAGTCACAGCTCTGCTCGTACTGTCACCTGTGACCGCGTTCGCTCACGAGCAAACGGGAGCGGCGGCTGGTTTTCTGACTGGTTTTGCGCATCCGGTGTCGGGGCTGGACCATATGATCGCCATGATCGCAGTAGGACTCTGGGGCGCGCAGCTCGGCACACCCGCGGTGTTTCTGCTTCCCGTTGCCTTTCCGATGGTCATGGCTATCGGCGGCATGCTGGGACTGATGGGAGTTCCTCTTCCCGGAATCGAGATCGGCATCGCCGTCTCGGCGGTGGTGCTCGGCGCCGTCGTGCTCGCGAGCGCTCAACCGCGGTTGTGGATTGCGCTCGTCATCGTCGGTTTCTTTGCGATCTTTCACGGCCACGCCCATGGCACGGAACTGCCGGCGGGGCAAAGCGGGCTACTCTATAGCATCGGTTTTGTCATTGCCACGGGCTTACTCCATGCGTGCGGCATTTTGATCGGCTTGGCTCATCGCTGGCCGATCGGGCGAGTGGCGCTACGGGCGGCTGGGGCGGTGGTCTCGATTGCGGGAATGGCTTTCCTGTGGAGAGCAATCTCATGAAAGTAGATCAACATACGAGATGCGAGATAGGCGATGCGGGATTCGAGATTCGTCATGCATGATGCGCGATGCGAAATGCGGGATACGGGCCCGGGAATGCGACATGACTTGGTCTTCGTTTCTCCTATCCCGCATCCCCTATCTCGTATCTTCTCCGGTATTCCGCATCTCGTATCACGCATCCCGTATCTGATCCGGCTGTTGTTTTTCTTGCTGGCGCTGCCGACACCGGCGGAAGCGCATCTGGTCAATACCGGTCTCGGCCCTTTTTACGACGGCGTGTCGCATCTCTTTATTTCACCCGAAGATCTGCTCACTGTGGTCGCGCTCGGGCTGTTCGGGGGTCTTGGCGGCTCTCGTTCCGGCAGGATTATGCTTTTCAGTCTGACCGGGGCATGGATTGCCGGAGGGCTCGCAGGACTGGCCCAGTCGAGGGAGATTGCGTCGCAACTTGCCGTGATTGGCTCGTTTCTCATTGTCGGCGCGCTGGTGGCGCTTGACCGAAAGCCTCCGATCGGGATGGTCATTGGCCTCGCGGCGACTCTCGGTGTCCTGCACGGATTCTTGAACGGAACGGCAATGGTCGCCGCTAAACTTGGAGCGACCGGACTGATCGGCATCGCTTCTGCGGTCTTCGGTGTTACAGCGCTCGTCGCAGCCTTTGTTGTTTGGCTCCAGCCGGCCTGGGCGCGCATCGGCGTTCGCATTGCGGGTAGCTGGATCGCTGCGGTGGGAATGCTGATGGTTGGATGGGCGGTGCGGGGATGGAAGTGATTGGTGAACAGTGAACAGTGAACGGTGAGCAGTAAGCAGTGAACGAAGGGGAGAAGGGTTCAGCCGTCAGTGTTCAGGTTTCAGTTCTGACACCCGACACCCAAAACCTGAAACCTGGATTGCTTATATCGTTGAGAAAGGAGCACAGATGAAAATCACGCACCTCGCGAAAATAGCCATTGCGGCGGCGTTATCCTTATCGGTTGCGCTGCCGGCGCTGGGGCAAGTCCGGAGCGATGTCGGCGCACCGGATCGAGAAACGGTCGGCCAGATATTCAAGAAACCAGGTTACTCGCCCTACGCCGGGCGGAATTTCCC
>DASTOD010000826.1:0-3048 GCA_035762645.1 Binatia bacterium
GAAGATCTCCGTCTCTGCGTCGAGCGACACTCGACGAGCAAAATCAAAACCGAAGCGGATCTGGTTTGTATACCGACGCTCGGATTTCGCGGTGAAGCGCTGCCGAGTATGGCCTCGGTCGCAAAGATGCAGATTGTTTCACGCCCCGGCTCGGCCGAGTTTGGCCACCGGCTCGCTGTCGAAGGGGCGCGCAAAGGCGACCTAACTCCCGCGGCGGCGGCGCTGGGAACGACCGTGGAGATAAGGGACATCTTTTTCAACACGCCCGCGCGCAAAAAATTCTTAAAATCACCCGCCACCGAGTTGAGCCACGTCTGTGACGCGGTGAATCGGATGGCTTTGGCGCAATCGGCCGTTCACTTTCGTTTGTTCCACGACGGGCGCACGATCGCCGATTACTCGCCTGCCACCGGAGATCGGGACCGGCTGTACCAGGTGCTGGGCCGCGAAATCGCCAAGGCATTGATCCCGTTTTCGTCTCGCGAAGGCGCATCGAAGATCAGCGGCTATTTGAGCGCTGTTCCAAGCTCCTTTCCGAATACACGCTATCTGCTAACGTACGTCAACAAGCGATACGTGCGCGACAAGGTTCTTAGCCACGGGGTGCTTCACGGCTACGAGAATCTGCTTATGAAGGGGCAGTATCCCGCGGTCGTTCTGTTTCTCGATGTTCCCTTCTCTGAAGTGGATGTGAATGTTCATCCCGCAAAGTACGAAGTCCGGTTCCGCCGGCAATCGGAGATCCATGAAGCGGTCGCCAGCGCAGTTCGCTTGGCGCTCCGGCGAGAAGCCAAGGAGCCGTCGGCGCGCTCGCCATGGCCACAGCGCCAGCCGGTGGCGGCAGTCCTGGAATCCCCGTTGCCGTACACGAGGCCGGCCGTGACTCGCGTGCAACCGCCGGGGGACCACGAGGCGTTTGCGAATGCGCACGCGGAGAAAGCGGCGCAGGATGGTTTCTTCTCCTCCATGATGATTCTCGGCCAGATCCTCGGCTGTTATCTGGTTTGCTCCTCTGCCGACGGATTGGCGCTCATCGACCAGCACGCGGCCCACGAGCGAGTGGCGTTTGAAAAATTGCGCCGGCAAATGGCGATGGGCACCGTGACAAAGCAAGCCTTGTTGATCCCGCAAGCGGTGGAGCTTTCGGCCGGTGAAGTGATGCTGTTGGAGCAAAGACTCGCGGAATTGGAGCGCATGGGTTTTCTGTTGGAGCCGTTTGGACCGGACTCTTACGCGATCACCGCGGTTCCGTCGCTCTTGCCTGAAGGCGACTACCGCAAGATGGTCCGGCAGATGATCGCGGAGCTGGCGGAAATCGACAACTCGGATAGGTTGCGGCAGCACCTGGAAGAGCGCTTGGCGACGATCGCCTGCCACAGCGTCATACGAGCCAATCGTAAGCTCGCGCCCGATGAAATTCGTGCGCTGCTGAGTGAATTGGACCAGATTGATTTTGCCACCCAATGCCCGCACGGCCGGCCGGTCCTTATCGAGTTCCGCCGCGAACAGCTGGAACGCATGTTCAAGCGGGTATGAATCGAATCAGACTGCAGAACCTGGAGTGATGGAGTAATGGAGTGATGCGATTGAAACCCAATACTCCAGCACTCCAACACACCCCGTCTCGCTTGAGCGCAACGACAGACTGTGTGAAGACTCCCGCTCATGGTTCGAGGGCCTCACCACGAGCGGTTGTGGAACAAGCAATATTAAATACTTAACCGATCGCCCTGAGCCCAGTCGAAGGGCTCCGATTGAGTTTTCACACAGTCTCACGAACGGTCTGTTCTTTCATGAAACCGCGGCTGGTCGTCATTCTCGGTCCCACGGCGGCGGGTAAGAGCGAGAGCGCCGTCGACTTGGCCACCGAAATCGGCGCTGAGATTATCAACGCCGATTCACAACAGGTTTACCGCTACATGGATATTGGCACGGGCAAGCCGGCGATGGCGGTGCGGGCAAGAATTCCGCACCATTTGATCGACGTGGTCGACCCTGATGGTGAATTCAATGTCGCGATGTTTCGCGCGCTCGCGATCCGCTCCGCAGAAGATATTTGGTCGCGCAATAAACCAGTGATCGTCTGCGGCGGCACCGGGTTGTACATCAAGGCGTTGACTCGAGGCCTGTTCACCGGGCCGGGCCAAGACGCGGCCATCAGAGGGGTCTTAGCGGATGAAATCGATGCGGCAGGTCTGGGCGGCTTGTACGCCCGTCTTGAGCGAATTGATCCCGTTGCCGCGGTGTGGATCCACCCGAATGACCGCCAGCGGATCGTCCGCGCCCTGGAGGTTTATGAGCTCACCGGAAAACCGATAAGCTTCTGGCAAAAACAGCACGCCTTCAGCGAGAGTCCTTTCGAGGTGCTCCAGATCGGATTGGCTCGAGAGCGCGCGGAACTCTATACGTTGATCAACCAACGTTGCGACCAAATGATTGCCGCGGGGCTGGTCGAGGAAGTGAAAGGACTCGTCGCGAAGGGTTACAGTCTCGGCCTCAAATCCTTACAGAGCGTCGGCTATCGCCAAGTGGGGCTGTTTTTAGGCGGCGACATGACGCTCGATGAGGCCGTGACTTTGATGAAGCGCGATACCCGCCGTCTCGCCAAGCGACAACTCACGTGGTTCCGCCGCGAGGACGATATCCTATGGCTTCACCCGGAGCGGGAAAAAGAAAAAATCAAGCGTCTGGGTAAGGATTTCTTGGTGAGTCGCATTCCCCCTCCTTGATCTCCCCACGCCGCGTGGGGGAAAAGAGGTGGAGGTTCCGAACTTCGCAACGAGGCCACGAAGAGCCACGAAGGACGGAAGAACAACAGAGGACAAGGCGCATGGAGCAAGGATGCAAAGAATAGGGAGCACTGGTTGGTGGGTTGTGCCGGCGTGGTTTGCGGCCGTTTTGGCGCTTGCGTTCGCTGGCTATGGATTAGCCGCGCAAACGCGCGGAGATGGCGAAAGTCTGGAGGATGAGGCCGCCTCTCTCCTGGCCCGCTATATCCGGATCGATACCACGAATCCGCCAGGCAACGAAACCAAGGCGGCAGAGTTC
>DASTOD010000827.1:0-6287 GCA_035762645.1 Binatia bacterium
TGGAGCAGAGCGGGAACCTGAGCGTCAAGTCCGGCTCGACTCTCGCGAACATCTCCATGAAGAACTCCGGCCAGCTGACCATCGAGAGCTCTGCCGTAACCGACGTTCTGAGCACTGAGTCTAAGAATATAACCGTCACCGACGCGACGATTTTTCCTGGCGGCATCACAATGAAGTTGTCGAACGGCTCGTTGACCATCTGCGATTCGAAAATCGGCGTGCAGATCGACGATGAGGGTCAGGGCCAGGAGGGCAGCGGCGGCGTGAGCATGCTCGAGACTAAAGGCGATCTGCTTGTGGTTGCCGAGGGGGCGTGTGCCGCCAGCCGCATTCAGGGCTCCGTGGTCGTCGAGAAAGGAGAGGGGAAAGTACGGCTCGTAGGGGCGGCCTTGAACGGCGACCTGGCCGTGCTCGAGCAAACCGGCGAAGTCGTGGTGGATGGTAGCGCATGCGACGGCTGCGCGACGGTCGGTGACGTCAAGGTCGAGAAGGGAAAAGCCGGCGACATTACGCTGAAGGCGGTAACGACCGACAGCGATGCAACGATCTCGGAGAACAATGGAAATGTAACGATCGACTCTTCCGTTCTCGGCAGCGATGTCAGCATAAGTCGGAACAGGATGGTAATTATGACCAAAAATTCGTTCTCGTTGGAGGACGTTCACGTCTCAGGCAACAGTGGGACGATCGTGATAGACAACAATTGCGATATGCGGCTCACCGTCAACGAGAACATCGGCGCCGTGACAATCAGCAACAACGTGGGCAACGCCGTCGCGACGTGCAGCTCCGGCTTTGGGTTCAGCGATGCCGACGTGATGAAAAATAGCGGCGGCGTGTCGATCACGAAGAACACCGGTGAGGGTTTGTTCTGCTCGGGCAACAATCCCGCTCCGACCGGTTCGGGCAATGTGGTCACGTTCAGCGACGGCCAGTGCGCCGGTTTCTAACGCTTGCGCTGGAGTCGCACAGAAAATCCTTCGCAGCAGGGGTGCGGGGAAGATAAGTGGGTTGGACTTTCCCGCAGCCTGCTGCGGAGAAATTGCTCTGTTTCGAGCAACTCCAACGGAACTAAGGGCGGTGTTTTTCGAGAATATTTTATCTCTTTGGGGTCGATCGGCATTAGAAGGTTGACCTTTAGCCGGGATGGGTCATCTGGAATCTTGTCGGCCTGCGCAAAAGCGACCCCCGCCACTGAGGTAGAACTCCTTGCTTTCTTCAATTTGCGTGAAAACTTTAAGAACTTTCTCTGAAAGAGGTTAGAGGTTCTCCTCTTGTCCACGGCAGAGACGGGGGTCGTGAGAAAAAATCCGTTCATGCTTCGAGTAACCTCACACGAACGGTATGGAGTCATTGGTGATCAGGTACTTAGCCGTTCGGCCTGAGCACGCCGAAGGGCGGACGGCGATTTTTTCTCACGATGGCGGAGAGCGCAGAGGTGATGATGCAGGCGCAAAGCGTTGATTCCTCGGCGCCTCCATGATGAACGATCCGGCTGTTTGATGGTGATCCTCAGCCCTCTGGTGGTCAGCTAATAGACCTCTTCAAGGAGCCTGCCGAGCTGTTTCCTCGCTCCTCCAATGCGTTAATTTTTTAAATCTACAATTTTCGATCCTCCATCTTCTATCCTCGACGTCAGTTGACAGGGGGTTGGGCTCTGTATATCCTCGTGTATATACGTAGAAGGGACGAAACGTGAAAACGGCCAAGGTATTTCAGAGTGGCAATAGTCAGGCGGTGAGGATTCCGAAAGAGTTTCAGTTGGAAGGGGATGAAGTCGAAATCCTCAAAAGGGGAAAAACGTTGATACTGCGTCCGAAAAAGAAAACCTGGGCGGCGGTTATCCAAAGCCTGGACAAATTCACAGACGATTTCATGGAGAAGGGCCGTAACCAGCAACCCGTTCAAAAGCGGGGCCGGACTTTTTCATGAAACTCATGCTCGATACAAACATCTGTATTTATATCATCAGACAGCGGCCCAAGGGGGTGCTGGAAAAGTTCACCTCGTTTCGGGTGGGCGAGCTTGGAATCTCAGTGATAACCCTTGCGGAGTTGGAATATGGCGCGGCCAAAAGCAGTGATACAGCGAGAAATCGTGGAGCCCTGGAGCAGTTCGTTTCTCCGCTTGAAGTTGCTGCGTTCGACCGGCAGACCACGAAGGCCTACGGGGAAATAAGGAGCCGTCTGGAACAGGCGGGTCGCCCAATCGGTGCAATGGACTTGCTGATTGCCGCGCACGCGCTTAGTCTTAACGTGCGGTTGGTAACTAACAACGTTAGCGAATTCCAACGTGTTCGGGGTCTTCGGGTCGAAACCTGGATCTGACTGCGGCTCGGCGCAGCGTGTTTGGCGTAAAGCGCTAAGCGCAAAGCGGTGAAGACGGGAGAGATGGGGATGGAAGATTGAGGATGGAAGATAGAAAAAAAGAAACGACAAAAGACCGCAGCCTCCGTGGTGATATCCGACTCGCGAAGAACTTGACTGGTCGCTAATTGACGGGAGAAGCGAATTCTTTTCTCACAAACCCGATCAACCCGGCATCGGCTATTTTGACTTTGAGCCAATCTCCCGTATCTTCGAGAACGCTTAACTGCGTGTCGCCATCGACCTCGTGAATTGTTTTGGATGAAAAGCGTGGATTTTCTCTGATCGCCACCGCGCGGGTTGTCTTTACGCTCAGGAGTACTTGCGTCTTAGGCTTAATTGCTTCCGTCTTAGGTTTCGGCGAGTGAACAGAGGCGGGCCTGGTTGTGCTCACCCGATCCGAACGGGGCGCCGGGGGCGACGGTTGCTGAGCCTCTTTGCTCGCGGTCGGTATGGCTGGCTTCTTGACCGTGCGCTCGCTCGCTGCCGGCGCTTCGGCCTCTTGGGCGCTGCGGACTTTGCGTTCCCACTGAACGACCGTCTCCGGATCCATGCCTTTAGGGACGAATAATAAGGGAACGGTTATTTCGGCGGTTTCCAGTCCGCCTTTGGGAAATTTCCACCGGCGAACATCGGCCATCACAGTATTGGTGAAACTCGCATTCGTTACCTGTGAAGCCAGCGGATCGACGTTGACCACCGTCCCCGTGCCATCGACCGTCACTTTTAGCACAAGGCTTCCCATGAGATCGTCGTGTGTGTTGGCCCAACGACTGTAGGTGCGGTGCAGTTTGGCGAGGTGGTGCACGGCAGTCTGCTCGAAAATCTCTTGCGCCGGCGCGGAAGCGTTTTTAGCGCGTATGTTGAAACCGAAGGTATCCACCGCGAGAACAGCGCTCTCGGGCTTCTCGGAGCGAGATTGGTTTTCAACAAAAATCGGCTGATGAGGTACGCGATGCGCTCCTGTCAAGAGCAAGGTAGCCATAGGGATTGCCACCATCGCGGTCGCGAAGACTGTTAAAATCGCGCTTCTTCCCCCCATCTGTTTGGGGGCGCTAGAACTGCTCTCTTGGTTTTGAACGCCAGCGGGCTCTTTGTCGATTAATTCAGCCACTGTGCCGCTCTGCTGGAGTTCCGTGGCATCAAATGGACTCATAAGCACCTCCTGGAGCCTCAGCATTTTTGCGTCAGTATTCCCTGTCAGATTGACTTCTGTACAATTCTGCAAACAATCGCCGGCCAGCTCCTCAACCGGAAAATCCTTACACCGCAGTTTTGGACAATAAGTGAAAACGGAGGACAGCTGGCCAGCGGCTTTTATGTCTTTCGACCTGGCGAGATGAAGGAGCAACCGCTGTGCCAGCGCGGGCGGGGTGGAAATCTTACAAAGTAGGATCGTTAGGACTAAAGGAGAGAAAAGGGACAAACACTAGTCATGAAATCCTGGCAGCTCTTGATTGCGTCAAGCGTGACTTGACCGCGCATGCGGTAAAAAAACGGAGATGGGATCTGGACCCCGTCGGCGGTGAAGATCTCGGTCACTGGACGGGAGGTTGCGATCGCTTTAGAAATCCTCTTTACGTACTCGTCCCGGCCGCTGAAAAGCTTTTTTTGCCGGCAAGCGGATTATCGAGCGGCCGCCGTGGTCGGGAGCCTTTGGGTTTGTCCGTTTTCCGTTTGACGCAATACTGAGACAGAACCCCTCCATCTGTCCCGCATTTGCACTTTTCACTTTTTTTGCCGCCGTCGGCATAGCTATCTTCCGGACCCTACCATAATCACTGCGTGGTACGCGTTTTGCGCACATCTGAGAACAGCGGGATTGTCATGCGTCGCGTTTTGATTTGGCTTGGCGCTATTCTCGGGCTTCTCCTCATCGTTGCGGTGATCTTTATTGCGACGTTCGATTGGAGCAGGGCCAAGGGCTACATTTCGGCCACGGTGAGCAAGGCCACCGGACGCCAACTCACTATCAACGGCCACCTCAACGTAGATCTGGGTTGGATTACCAGGGTGAGCGCGGGCCAGATACAGTTCGAGAACGCTCCCTGGAGCAAGAACCCCCAGATGGTCGAAGTTGGGCTCGTCGATTTGGAGCTCGACTTGTGGCAACTTTTGAAGTGGCGCTTTGTGCTTCCCTCCGTAACAGTTTCCCAAGCGAAGGTGCGACTCGAAAGAAACGCCGAGGGCTCGTCGAATTGGGATTTTCGCGCGGCTCCCGCGGTGACCGAGCCTGTGGTGCCGGAAAAGCGCACCGAATTTCCGGTTATCGAGAAACTTATTCTAAACGACGGCACGTTGCTGTTTACCAGTCAGGAAAGCAATGCCCGTTTTGAATTGGTTCTCACCCATGCGGAAGCTGAAGGCTTTTGGGAGGGGCCAGTCACGTTCAAAGCGAAAGGCACTTACCAGAAACAGCCGATGACTTTATCGTTGCAGGGCGGTTCTTACCAGAATCTGACGAGTTCTAGCGAGCCTTACCCTCTGCAGATCGACCTGCATGTCGGAAAATTAAAAGCGACTTTAGACGGTAAGCTGACGGAGCCCTTGGAGCTGAAAGGCGAAGACGTCATGCTCGATATTCAAGGGGACGATATGGCGAATCTCTTCCCGCTCACCCGGCTCGTCTTCCCATCGACGCCGCCTTACCGGCTTAAAGGTCATTTAAAGCGCGAACGCGACATCTGGGCATTTTCTGATTTTTCCGGACGGGTCGGCGATAGCGATCTCTTCGGCAATATCCGGGTGGACACGAAACCCAAGCGCAACTTCATGAAGGCCGATTTGGTTTCTAGCTTGCTCGATTTCGACGACCTGGCCGGGTTCGTCGGCGGCAAGCCGGGAACAGCGCCGGGTGAGACGGCGTCTCAAGAACAAAAAAAACAAGCTGTGACCGAAAAGGGAAGCGATCGGATTTTTCCTGATCAACGTTACGATCTGGACCGCCTGACGGCTATGGACGCGGATGTGCGCTTGCGCGCCAAGCATATCGTTGCGCCCCGACTGCCGATACAGAACCTCGACGCGAAGTTGAGCTTGAACAATGGCGTTTTGAAGTTCGAGCCGGCCACTTTCGGAGTTGCCAACGGTCGGGTCGAAATCTACAGCACATTCGATGGATCGAAACGTCCGCCGAAAATCAATATCGATGCACGCCTGCGGCAGCTCGATCTCAGGGAATTCATCAGCAAGGAGTCGTTCGCGCAAAAAACGCTCGGTCCTATCGCGGGAAGAATCACCCTTTCGGGAACCGGCGACTCCTTTCGCGAGCTAATGGCGACTGCTTCGGGCAATACGTTTCTGGTGATGTCAGGCGGCGAGATCAGCGGCTTGCTCGTGGAGCTGGTCGGGCTAGACGTCGCTCAAGGGCTGGGGATCGCTGTCCGCGGCGACAAATCGATCCCCATCCGTTGTGCCGTGTTGGATCTCGAAGGAAAGGATGGGCAGATGGGTGTTCGGACGCTTGTCTTCGACACCACCGATACTATTATTTTCGGCGAAGGCAAGATCGACCTCGGAGAGGAGAAGGTCAACATTATTCTCACGCCGGTTCCAAAAGACTTTAGCCCGCTTAGTCTTCGGTCGTTCGTCCGTGTGACGGGGCCTTTCAAGAAGATCTCGGCATTTCCCGACCCGCTTAAAACCGGGACTGATTCGCTGCTCAAGAAAATTTTCAATGTGTTGGTGACGCTTGCCACCAGCGTGTTTCAGCCCCGGGATCTCGCAACCGGCCGTGACATCAATTGTGAGGCGCTGATCGCCACTCTTAAAGAGAAGGACCCACGCGGAATCGTCCTCAGCGAGATTTTTAAATCGGGCGGCTCGAAACAGGCGGGTGATCGTACGCCCGCCGAACAACAGGCCCGCGGACGCGGTAAGCCTTAAGGTTCTCTGATTTCATTCGGTTTTTATGCCGAGCCG
>DASTOD010000828.1:0-3542 GCA_035762645.1 Binatia bacterium
CCGAGTCTCCTCTTCGGTCTGTCTCACAAACCGGGGGCTTCTTTCGAGCCCCGCTTCCTGAGGCGTCACGGCGAAATCGAATACCAGCACGCGGTCGGGCCGTGGTAACCCGCCGGTCGGACGAATCATCGGCGTCACAGTAGTCGTCCCGCAGGCAGCCAGCAGAAGTGCCGTTAGAAAGGACACCACCACGGATGACAATTTACGACGAAACAATGTACGTTCCCCCATCGATCTGTCTCTGCCGCCCGGAGTGGCGCTGCATCTGCCTTTAGCGGCGTGCTGCTGCCAGTCTTCGCGAGTCGCGGTAGTGTCTTGCGCAGGTTTCATATTCACACCCTCTTCCTGCGGTTCGTAAAGCGACGCTCACGGCAGCGAATGACGTAACCACATGAGCGACTCACGGCGCGTTACTCAGCCTACTCAGCCCGAAAGCCGGAATGTCATAGCTACGGTCACCCTAGCGAACGGTAGCAATTCTGTATATTGGACCTTGGTCCAATGAAAGATGGGCGAATGACGCGCCTGTTCACTGATTAGCGTTCGCTGATTACTTCTTACTGATTCTCCGCTACAAATCGCACCGGCAGTGTGAAATAGAACGTTGCCCCCGTATCCCGATTATTCTCGGCCCAGAGCCGGCCGCCGTGGGCTTCAATAATCGAGCGGCTGATGGAAAGTCCCATGCCCAGCCCGTCGCGCTTAGTGGTGTAAAACGGCTCAAAAATCTTCTCGAGCGTGTCGCCAGTCAGACCGGTGCCTCGGTCCCGGACTGCCACTTTGATCACTCGGCCGAGATCGAGTTCCACCCGTAACACGATCTGCCGTGCGTTAGACGGACAAGCGCTCATAGCGTCGAACGCATTGAGCAAGAGATTGAGAATAACTTGTTGTAATTGTACCCTGCTCCCGCGAACCCGCGATAAATGCGCGCCGATATCCACTGAAATCCGGGTACTGTGAATAATGGCATCGCTGTGAACCAGCGCAACGACGTCGCGAATAACACCCTCCAAATCGAAGGGCGCGTACTCAAGCTCCTCCTTTTTGACGAGCGCGCGCATTCGCCGGATGACCTCCCCTGCGCGGTTGTTATCATCAACAATGTCGGTCAGAATCTCTCTTACCTCTTTTAGATCGGCAGTATCGGCGGTTAAAAAACGCTGCGCCGCCTGCGCGTTGCTGAGAATAGCCGTCAATGGCTGATTCAGCTCGTGCGCGAGCGAAGCCGCCAATTCGCCCATGGCTGAGATGCGCGTCAAGTGAGCGAGTTCGTCGCGCTGCTGGCGGAGTTTTGATTCCGCTCGTTTGCGCTCGGTGATATCGGTAATAGCCACCACCCATTCGAGGACATGTTCGTCAGGGGCTAAAATGGGCACGGCGTGGAAGTAAAAATGCCGGTACGTTCCATCGCACACGCGGACGCGCAGCTCATTCTCGTGCGCGCGTTTCGTTTCTATCGCTTGCTCCCACAATCGTCTGGTACGATCGCAGTCGCCGGGATGGACAGCTGTTAACCAACCAAAGTTGCGAATTTCTGAATCCTTTTGTCCGGTTAGGTCTTGCCAGGTCTGTCCCACAAAAGTGATCTCACCGCTCGCATCCACGCGCCACACCATATCTGCGCTGGCCATCACCAGGGCTCGATACCGGGCCTGACTGGCGCGCAGAGCTTCTTCATTGGCTCGCCGTTCCTCCAGAAGCCCCGCCACAAACACGAGAGGAAAAGAAATGGTAATTAGAAACAACTGCAACGAAAGCACGTTCTCCGCCGGTGATTGGGCGGCAAAAGGACCGTATCCGCTCGAGGTGCCTAAAAAAATAAACAATGCGGTGATCAACAGCGCACTCGAGAGGCCGCCCACACCAAATCGCACGGCAGCCCAGAGCAGCCACGGCAGCGGTGCATAAAGCAAGAATGCGGCGGGAGTTTTTATCCAAAGGTGTGCGGTTCCTACAATAACGAGGCCGGCGACAATGATTGCCCCTTCTCCAATATATCGTAGCCTGATTTTCTGTGCCTGGATGATTACATGGGCTACGAAGATCAGGGCCGGCACGATCGAGAGCGTTGAAAGCGCATTAGATAGAATCCGGGCCCGCCACACGTACCAATAGTCTGTTTCCCAACCGCTCAGGATATAGAGGTATGCGGCCAGACTTGAGGCGGCGATAGGCGCAAAGCAAACAGCGCACAAAGTGAAAACAACGATGCTTCGAAAAGTGTCGAAACGCAGCTGGCCCCCGTTGAAGTAAAGTACGGTCGCCGCAGCCAGCAATGCTTGACTGAAGTTCCCGATGAGTGTGCCCATCACAGCCCACGGCTGCATGCCTCCTTGCAGTTGAATAAAAATGTGCACCGGCGCGAGCGCAACCAAATGCATCCACCACATGCGGGCACTCGCAAGCAGGAGGCCCGCGAGCATGATAGCGGTAGGTGGCCAGATCAGTGAAAGGTGAGAGTCAGGAAACGTCAGCGACTTTGCTATCAAAGCTCCGAAATAGTAACCCGCGCATACCAGGAGCACCACGACAACGTTATGTGCAGAGGGCAGCGCAAGTTCGGTCTCCGGGAGCTGATCTACATCAATCGGTCTACGGACCGCGTGTTCCACTTTCCGTCCCTCGGGATCAACGCAAGTAACCGACTCTTCTTTGCACAAGCGGCCAAAAACTGCAACCATCTACAATATCGCGCAGCCGTACAGTCTCGCCCGACGAGGACAATCATGCGATATTTCGAGTTCAAACTGCTCGTCCGTTAATTACTTTTTACTGATTGCTTTCTTGTTTCTAGTCTCTGGTTTCTGGTTAGACTTGAAACGAGAAAATTGAAACCAGAAACGGTTAAAGCAACGGATCGATGATGACCTTGATGGAATCCTGGCCGCTCGCTGCGAGCAGAAATCCGTGGCCCGTATCGGCTAACGGCAGGCGGTGCGTGATCATCTCGGCTACTCGGACCTGGCGATTGCGGATCAACTCGATGGATTCTAGAAGGTCCTGACCGCTCCCCGCGTACGAAGTGACAACGGTAATTTCGTCGCGCCAGAAATCAAACAGCGGTATCGGCACATCGACTTCGGCGGCGGTCGGCGCAAAAAACAGCAGCGTTCCACCGCGGTCAACCGATTTGACCGCCTGCTGAATAGCCGGCAGCGCGCCGGCGCAAACGATCACTAGATCAGCCAACCGGCCGTCATTGACTTCACGAAGACGCGCCGGCACGTCCTCGGTGCCGTGGATCGCGGCGTCGGCCCCGAACGCGGTCGCCGCCTTGAGGCGAAAATCGCTGATATCGGTGGCGACGATGCGCCCCGCGCCGCGCGCCTTCGCGAGTTGAATGTGGAGCAAGCCTGAAATACCGCTGCCGATCACCAGCACGGTTTGGCCGGCGCTCAAACGGGCAAACCGCTGCGCCCGCACAACGCAGGCGAGCGGCTCGATGAACGACCCCTCCTCGAACGTCATTTCGTCGGGCAGGCCAAAGGTCCCCAGCTCGACGTTGATTTTGGGCACGCGAATGTATTCCGCGAATCCGC
>DASTOD010000829.1:0-8505 GCA_035762645.1 Binatia bacterium
CGAACCGAGTCTTTCATCGACAGCCGCAGCGCCTCGGTCATGAGATCTTTGCGCTCTTTCCACGTATTGTAGTGGCGTCGGTCAAGGATCTCGGCTACTTTGTCGAGCCTGGGGCTGGGCTTATATGCCTGCCACAGGGGATCCGGCCGTCCGCGCGGCGTGTAGTAGGCATTAAACATGTCCGCCTGATCGCGGTCGATCGCCAGCGACACCCAGCCCCCGGTGTACATATGCCAGCGGCCGTCTCCTGGATCGCTTAACACCCAGATAGGAGACGCTTCGGTGGCGGTCTTATACTGCCGTTCGACGACAAATCCTAAATTCTCCAGCAACGTGGCGACGTAGTCCCCAATTTCCCGGCGCCGGTGATCGTCGGATCGTATAAGAAAGAATAACCTCACAGGCTTGCCCCGATAAGTCCACCTTCCATTCGTAAACGTTGCCCCAAGCCGTTTCATTTCATTGGTGATGATCTCTTTCGCCTTGTCGGGATTGTACGAGTATTGAAGCTCGATCTGACGCGCCACGTCGGCCAAACGGGCATAGTCAGGGAAAGAGGTGTTGAGCGGCAGGAATCTCGGGACGGCCAGCCCTCTGTAGATCTCTTCCACGAGATGATTTCGATCGACGAGCCAGTTCATCGCCTCCCGGATGGCCGGGACTGAAAATGGGTTGAGCTCGCCGGTCTTGGGAAAAGTCGGGCCGACCGGATTAAAGGTTAACTCGTAGGTTGATCCATAGGAGATCTCGTGTTGCATGACTCGGGAAGACTGAATCTTGCGGTACAGTTCGGGGTCGTTGATTCCATACGCATGCGTATGGATCTCTCCCGCCTCGATCATGTCGACCGCCTTGGCCGGATCGCCTTCTTCACGAAATACCACTTCGTCAACCCAGGCCCCCAAGCGCGGGGCCGTGGGTGACTTGGGCTGAGCGACCTCCGTCTTGGGCTGACGGGAGCCTGAATTCATGATGAAATAAACCCCTCCACCCAAAATCCCCAGCAGCAAAACCAGCAGCGCGATGTAAGTCCGCATGGTCATGCCTCTATCGGCTCTCTTTCTATGGACACCGAGATTTTCACTACGCCTGTCCGCGAGTATCGAGTCAGCAGGGAGTTCAGGCCGGATAATCAGTTTCAAGCTCCCGATTCACGGGTCGGAAGCTTGAAGCCGGAAACTTAGAACGGGTTTTTTTATAGACCACGTCCGGAAGGGTTCGCCGGAGGCCTGCAGCGTATCATTGCTCGCTCTCTAAATAATCCGGTCTCAACCACCCAAAGCCTCAATCGGGAGTTCCGTCACGTGCGCAGGCTTTTTTTGTGAAAAGACTTCATCGGGGATGTCCACGTTCAATTCCGGGCTTTGATAGCGAACTT
This sequence comes from Binatia bacterium, assembly GCA_035762645.1. Classification (GTDB taxonomy): domain Bacteria; phylum Desulfobacterota; class Binatia; order UBA9968; family UBA9968; genus DASTOD01. Next base: position 1,379 of record DASTOD010000829.1, read on the forward strand.
CAAGCCGACGCTTCTGGCCCATGGATTCCAGCTGAATTGTGCCGGCAAACAGCCCCGCCGGGGTTGACGTGTATTCGCTGAAAGTCGCGCTCAGCTCAACGGTCCCGTGGCTATTGATCCTCTGCCATTTGGTCGGAACCGGCTGCGCCGATTCAAAGCTGACCACGTCCTTTGACCCCCCGGTCTTCGTCAAGACCAGGCTGTTGCCGTTTTGCTGCCATTGGGCCCGAGGCTCCACCGGCGGTAGACCAAGCAGCAGAGCCGTTACCTCATTGATCTCGAGCGGAATCTTGGTAAGACGCAGCAGGTTTTCCTTCGTTCGCGGGCCCCGAACCCAAACGCCTTCCCGAGGATCGTACCCGACGATTTCTCTGTCATTGACCGTCACGACAAAGATCGCCCCTAGAAACGACAGCGTCTCTAATCTCAGCCGATCCGGACGCTCCACAAGGACGGCCTCCTGGAAACCCTTTTTGCCGTCCGGGCCGGCGTAATCCACTCGCGCCAAACTCTTGATGGAACGAAGCTGTTCATGTCGCTGAGACAAGCTCTGGATCAGTTCCTGAGCTTCCCACGGCTTTGCCGGTTTCTCAGGGATGGAGGGTAGGGAGACGGTCGTGCATGCCGCCAGTCCCCAACAGACGGCCGAAAATAAGACCCCCGAGCGCCACAAGGAAATTGCCCACCGGTACCGGTTCAAACCTTCTTCTCCAAACGGTGGATTTTTTCCCGAATCCGGTTGATCTGTTCCTCTTCGGTGGATCTCTTCAGGGCTTCGCGATAGCGCCCGAGTGCTCGATCCAGCTGGTTCACCTTTTCGTAGGCGTCACCAAGGTGCTCGATAATCGTCGGATCGTCCCCGGCTAGCTCGACCGCGCGCTCCAACTGTTCGACGGCCCGGGTATAATCACCCTTCTGGTAGTAGACCCAGCCCAAACTGTCGATATAGAACCCGTCATTGGGCGCAATCTTGAGGGCCCGCAGGATCAGGGTTTCGGCTTCATCGAGCTGCACACCCATCTCCGCCCAGGTATAGCCGAGGTAATTCAAGGCCGGAGCGTTCTGAGGATTCAGTTCAATCGCCTTTTTCATATTGGCGATCGATTTGTCTTTGTTTTTATTTTCGTCATAGAGGGCGCCCAGCTGAAAGTGGGCTTGATCGTTTTTCGGATCCAATGCAGTGACCCGTTCCATCGCTTGGATCGCCTTGGGGTAGTCTTTCTGCTTGCGATAGAGCGAGGAGAGGAGCCCCAAAATTTCCTTCTGGTCGCTCTTCTTTTTGAGCGCCCCCTGCAGCGCTTCGACGGCGTTCGGCATTTTATCCATGCGGTCAAAGATGTAAGCCGCCTGGATACGCGCGTCCACAAAGAGCTCGCTCTTTTCAGGGATCCGCAGAAATTCCTCCGCGGCTTTGTCGTTGGATTTCATTTCGGCGTACGAAGCCCCGAGGTAATAGCGCGCCCGGTCATTGTCTGGATCGCCGGCCAGCACCAGATTGAACTCGGTCGCCGCCCGTTCGAAGTCCGCCTTCTCGAAATAGATCAAGCCAATTTTGATCCTCGTCTCGCGCGGATCCGCCTCGGCGGTTTCCAGCTTCTGGAACTGATGCAGGGCCTCATCCAGCTTGTTTTGGCCGACATAGATTTCGCCGAGCCTTTTTCTGGCCCACACGCTTTTCGCGTTAAGTTGCAGCAATCGTTGATAGGTCTGGATGGCTTCCTCGGTCTTGCCTTCGAGCTCATAAACCAAGGCCAAATCCATCAGCACCGCTTCAGACTTGGGATTCAGCTCCAGGGCCTTGCGGTAACTCTGCTCGGCGGCGAGGTAAAGCTTGCTCTTGGCGCGCACACGGCCGAGGTAATAATGGGCCAAGACGGAATCAGGACTGCGCTCTAACAGTTGCTCCAAGCTTTGCGTCGCCTTCGGATAGTCCTCGACCTGCAGATAGAGCGCTCCAAGGTAGAGCAAGGCCTCCTGATTTTTCGGATCGATTTTGAGAACTTCGTCGTATTCGGCGATGCCCTTTCGGTTCTCCCCCAGCGAAGAGTATAACCCGGCGAGAAGCAGATGATTCTCCGCGCTCTTGGGCTCTAAATGCACGGCAGCCTCTGCCTCTGCCAAAGCTCTCTTCAATTCCCCTTTTCGGAGATAAAGCGTCGCCAGGCGGTAGCGGAGAAACCCGTCCGACGGGCTTATCTGAGCGGCGGCTTCGAACTCGGTCAGTGCCTGCTCGAAATCCCCCTCGGTGAGAAGGAGATGACCTCTGAGGAAATGAGAGAGCGCTTTGGCTTCGGAAGGAACCTCGGGTTTTTTTTGGTTCAGGAACGGGGCTTCAGGAGACCAGACGAGCGCCTCCGGGGGCGGCTTGATATCGGCTACGGCGGGCGCGCAACCCGCCAACAGGAGCAGCAGTCCGACCCTGCAAAAAACGCGTTTACCCATTCAACAAAGGGTTAACATACTAGCCCCAGAGGGTCAATGAATGATTGTCGTTACGGCTTCATTCACTCTCGTAATTGTGCTAGTTTTTTTAATTCTCATGCGATGAGCCTTGGCCCACGCGCGAATCATCATGACGAGAACAAAATCCCCCCTGGAACAGATCGAAAAGGAAATCATCGATCTACGCCGCCAGATCGATGAACACAATTACCAATATTATGTGCTGGACGATCCTCTGATCAGCGATGCGGATTACGACCGGCTGTTTCAGCGCCTGTTGGCGTTGGAAAAAGAATATCCAGAACTCGTCACACCCGACTCCCCGACGCAAAAAGTGGGCGCGCCGCCCCTGGCAAGATTCAAAACGGTTGAGCATACGCTGCCGATGCTGTCGCTCAACAACGCCGCTAGCCGGGAGGAAATGGCGGAATTTGAAGACCGCATCCGACGGTTTCTCAAGACGACCGATGTCATAGAGTATGCCGCGGAACCGAAGATCGACGGGGTTGCGGTCGAGCTCGTATACGAAAGCGGACGCTTTACGGTCGGTTCCACGCGAGGAGACGGTATCCATGGCGAAGACATCACTCTCAACTTGAAAACGATTCGCTCCATTCCTCTGACGCTGCACCAAGCGAGCCGACCGGCGCCGGCGCTTCTCGAGGTCCGCGGCGAAGTGTTCCTGCCGCGTCACGCCTTCCAGCTCATGAACCGGGAACGGGAAGAAGAAGGTCAACCCGTTTTCGCCAATCCGCGCAATGCCGCGGCCGGCTCGCTAAAGCAGCTGGATTCGACGATCACGGCGAAGCGGTCCCTCGACATCTTTTGTCATGGCGCCGGCACGGTCACCGAGACGAGCTTCACCACTCATCTGGAATTCTTGACCGCGATCAAGGACTGGGGATTGAGGCCGGTGCCGCTGGCCCGCTCTTGTCGCGGCCTGGAAGAGGTTCTTCAGTATCGCGAAGAGGTCGAGGCCGGGCGTGATGAACTCCCCTATGAGATCGATGGTCTGGTCGTCAAGGTCAACAGTACGGCGCTGCAACGGCGGTTGGGCCAGATCGCCCGCTCTCCCCGCTGGGCGATCGCTTACAAGTTCAAGCCGCTCCAGGCAACCACTCGCATCCTCGATATTCAAGCCCAGGTCGGCCGCACCGGTACGCTGACGCCGGTCGCGAGCCTGGAGCCCGTCGCCGTAGGGGGCGTCATCGTGAAGAGCGCGTCGCTGCACAACATGGATGAAATCAAGCGCAAAGACATTCGCATCGGCGACACGGTCGTGGTCGAGCGTGCCGGCGACGTGATTCCCTACGTCGTCCAAGTCCTTACCAGCGCCCGAACCGGCGGTGAAAAAAGCTTCATCATGCCGGAACGGTGCCCGGTGTGCGGCGCTTCGGTTTATCGGGAAGAAGGCGAAGCCGCCTACCGCTGTCTCGGAATCTCGTGCCCGGCAAAATTAAAAGAGGGTCTCAAGTTCTTTGGCTCGCGCGGCGCCATGGATATCGAGGGATTGGGTGAAAAGCTCATCGATCAACTGGTGGAACGCGGGTTGGTCAGAGACATTGCCGACCTTTACAGCCTCGGCAAGGATCAATTGGCGGGACTCGAACGGATGGCCGAAAAATCGGCCCAAAATCTGATCGATGCTTTAGCGCGCAGCAAAGAAGCGACGTTGCCCCGGTGCTTGACGGCTCTCGGTATCCGTCACGTAGGCGAGGCCACGGCCAAACTCCTGGCGGATCATTTTGGCGACTTGAAAACCATCATGGAAGCTGCCGAGGCGGAATTGACCGAAGTGAGAGAGATCGGTCCGCAAGTCGCCAAAAGCATCGCTCAGTTCTTCGCGCAAAAACAAAACCGCGAGGTCATTGACAAGCTTCTTGCGGCCGGCGTCCGTTTCAAAACCGAGCCTAAAAAGCAAGGCAAACTGACCGGCGCCACCTTCGTCCTTACCGGCGGGCTTGAGAGTATGTCGAGGGTTGAAGCGCAAAAAAGGATAGAAGGCCTGGGCGGCCGCGTCGGTTCCACTGTCAGCCGCAACACGAGCTATGTCGTCGCCGGCGCCGACCCGGGTTCCAAGCTCAAGAAGGCCCGAGAGCTGGGCGTAAAAATCCTCGATGAACGGGAGCTGCTGGCGCTGTTGGAGAGCTAGTCAGCTCTGGTTGCAGGCTGCTCAAAAAGCTCTCAGAGGCGAGGCGCGCGAGAATCGACGAGCGGAGGCGTACCAGCCAGTACGTTGTAGCGAGGTGATTGAGCGCAACGAAGCATATGAGGCTTTTTCAGCAGCCTGCTAGTCAATAACGGTTGCCCCGCGGGGGCCGGCCGCCGCTGCTGGGGCGCGGCGCGCGTTGTTGTTGCGGCCGCGCTTCACTGACAACGATGTTTCTGCCCTCGAACTCGTGGCCGTTCAGTGCCGTGGCGGCCCGCTGCGCCTCTTCGTCTGACGCCATCTCGACAAAGCCAAATCCCTTAGACCGCCCGCTGAACTTGTCGGTGATGATCCTGGCGCTGAGCACCGACCCGTGTTGAGCAAAATGCTGCTGGAGCCGCTCTTCCGTAACCGAATAGGGAAGGTTTCCAACGTATAGCTTCGCTCCCATCCTGGCCCTCCTTAAATGGATCAACGAACGCTTGTCGCCTCGGGATCGAGTTATCCAAAGGGCAAGGCCTCAAACGGTTTCCCTGTCTCGGCACGCTCTTCGGCAAAATGACCCTGCTGAAGCGGCGTCAGCCTATCCAAGTCGCCGGGCGATTGTCAAACCTTCCATGATGAGTCCTGTTGCGCATGAAAAGCGGCTCACGCGGTAAGGACGCCCTGCGATATTTTTCCGTTAGCGGCGCTATGGAGAACGAGACAAATCCCGCCCGAGTTCATTTGCAAATAAGAGGCAGAGTCCAGGGAGCTTATTTTACCTTGCCGGCGTCGGCATTGGGTGACCCTCTCTCGCTCTCTTCATCCTTGCCGGACTTCATAATTCGGAGGGCTTCATTGTAGTGTATGATTGCCTCGTCACTCTTGCCCAGACGGGCAAGAGCCCGACCCAAGCTCTCGTGGACGTGAGCACGGTCTGCATCAATCCGCAGGGCGTGCCGGAAATGGTCAATTGCCGTGTCAAGCTGTCCTTGCTCAGCCAGCACTCCGCCCAGATTGTAGTGCGCTCGCGCATGGTCGGGCTTGAGCTTCACTGCTTGACGAAGATGGCTGATCGCCTCGTCGAGGTTACCCTGGGATACCAGGACAATGCCGAGGTTGTTATGCACACCCGCGTGGCGGGGGTTGATCCGTAGCGCCTGGCGGTAATGCTTGACCGCCTCCTCGAGGCGACCCTGGGATACCAAGGCGGATGCGAGATTGGAATGTGCTTTGTCATGGTCGGGCTCGAGCTTTATGGCCTGACGATAATGGCTGATCCCCTCGTCGGTCTTGCCCTGTAATGCCAAGATAAAGCCGAGATTGTTATGCGCGAGCGAGGCATTGGGATTTCGCCGGAGCGTTTCCCGCCACAATGTTTCATGATCCTTGTAGATCTGGCCTTGCCGCCAAGTCAGTAGCCCTAGTGCGACCAACACCACTGCAGAGCCAAGATAGGCGAACCGCTCGTAGCTTCGCCCAACACGTTTGAGGACCGCCCGTCCCGCGCTAACAACTAAGGCGATGATACCGATGATCGAAACGTACTGATAATGGTCTGCGACGAAAGAATACTTCATGAAATAAAAGTCGAAGAAGCCAAGTACGGGGGTTAGCGTTACAACGAAATAGCCGAGGGCAAAGAGCGGCGCCCGCCCCCAACTCCGCCTAAACCGCCAACACAAACCTAGGACGGCGAGCAGCGCCAGATCAGGGATGTAGGAAAGCCAGTTTGTTGGATCGATCCTCCAACGGGGATAGATAAAGCTAAGGTCGATCGGCAGCAGCGCTTTGTAAAGGTAAAACCATACGACCCAGCCCGCGCCGGCCAGGCGCCCAAAGAAGGCGTCGTTACGCACGACCTCTTCGCCTATCGCACGAACATACTGAAACCAGATTTCCACGACGCTCATGACCGCCGACACCGCGAAGAACGGTATGCTCCGTAGCACATCGGGACGACCAATCGTGCCGCGTAGCCACCATGCACACATGAGAAGCACCACAGGCAACGCGACAACTGTACCTTTACTCAACATCGCAAGGACGAAAGAGGCGATCGCAGTCCAGTACAAACCTGCGATACCACGATAGTCGAATCGGAGGTAACACAGCAAAGAAAGCAGAAAAAAGAACAATGAAAGCGTGTTCTTGCGTTGAGTGATCCAAGCTACGGACTCGACATTCACGGGGTGCACAGCAAAGACGGCTGCAGCAACCCATGCACCAGGGATATTCAACTGGACCAGGATACGCCATACGAGCAATGCACTGGCAGCATGCAAGAGAACATTGCCAACGTGATAACCTATAGGATTGAACCCCCAAAGCTGATATTCGAGCCAATAGGACGTCCATGTCAGTGGCCAATAGTTAGGCTGCTCCGTTGTGAACCAGGAACGATAGAGGCCGCGTTCCTTGAGGACGATGTTGTCGGTTAACATGGAATCATCGTCCCAAACGAATCCACCGCCCATCGCCGGCAGGTAGACTAAAAATGTCAATACGACCAGGCTTGCCGCGAGCGTGAGATTGGTCCACGATCGTTGGCCAC
>DASTOD010000830.1:0-11305 GCA_035762645.1 Binatia bacterium
TTCGCGCTCTTGATCGTCGAACTGTCATGCCGCGGCCGGCGCTTTCTTACCGTCTCGCTCACGGTCATGTGAACAATCTCTAAGGAACTGAATAATGTGTTTCCGAATGCGGGTATACTCAGAGGTCTCCGAGAGTTGCTCCCGCACTCGCGGCCTCGGGAAATCAATGTCGACCACTTCGGCGAGTTGCGCCTCCGGCCCCTGGGTCATCAGCGCTATCTTATCCGACAAAAGAATTGCCTCTTCGACATCGTGAGTCACCATGAACACGGTGTTTTTTGTCTCCATCCACATGCGCATAAGTTCCTCTTGAATCGTTGCGCGGGTCAGTGCGTCGATTTGCGCAAAGGGCTCATCCAGCAGAAGGACTTTGGGTTGCACGGCAAAAGCTCTCGCGAGCCCCACGCGTTGACGCATCCCTCCTGAAAGCGCCGCCGGTTTCTTTTGTTCAGCCCCGGCGAGACCGACCATTTGGATATAGCGTTGCACGTACTCGTGCACTTGGAGACGCCTCCAGCGAGGATAGGCAGCTTTGACGGCCACTCGGATGTTCGCGTAGACCGTTAACCAGGGTAGAAGTGAAAAATTCTGAAAGACGACCATGCGATCCAGTCCCGGAGTATCGATCTCCCTGCCGTCTAAAACGATGCCGCCCCGGCTGGCCTTTTCCAAGCCGGCGATAATGTTGAGCAGGGTGCTCTTGCCGCAGCCGGAATGGCCGACCATAGTAACGAATTTCCCCTTTTCGATTCGCAAACGGATGTTCTTGAACACGCAAAAACTGCCCCCGCCAGGCTCTAAGAAAGATTTGCTTACGTCGTCGATGTCCAGAAACGCCACAAGCTATTCCTTGTAACTGATCGCTTTGGCGAGCTTGCCGAAGCCGCTATCTAACAAGACTCCAACCAGTCCGATCATCACAATCGCAAATATCACGCTGGTGAGCTGAAGATTGTTCCACTCATTCCAGACGAAATAGCCGACCCCGGTGCCGCCGATGAGCATCTCGGCGGCAACGATGGCGACCCAGGCGCTGCCGATGGAAATTCTCAGGCCGGCGACAATTGCCGGAGCGGCCGCCGGCAAGATCACTGTTCCAAGCCGCTTCAACCAGGAAAGCTGGAGCAAGGCCGAAACATTCAAATAGTCGCGCTTGATTCCAGCCACGCCGAAAGCCGTATTCGCCAAGATCGGCCACAAGGACGACATAAAGATGACCATCACCGCTGACCAGCCCGAATCTTTGATCGTATATAAAAACAGGGGCATCCAGGCTAAAGGCGAAATCGGTTTGAGAATTTGAATATAGGGGTTGAGGGCGCCATACAGAACGGGCGAGAGACCGAGAATAACCCCCAGCGATATGGCTACGACGGCCGCCACGCTATAACCCACGCATAAGCGGCCGACGCTATAGGCAAGCTGAATGCCGATCCCCTTGTCATTCGGGCCTCGATCGTAGAAAGGATCAGAGATCATTTCCCAGCCGCGGGACATGACTGCCGCGGGAGTCGGCAAACCGTCTGATTTTCCATGAATCGAAGGTTTTGCCGAAAGTTGCCAGACCGACAGGAACAAAGCGAAAAGAAAGAGTGTCGATAGAATCGTCCGTAATCTTTCCGTCTTCATGAACAAGAACAATTCCGCACCCCCTGTCAACATTATGTCTTGCGAATCGCAAATGAACGAAGGTAGTCCGCTGGCTTCTCCGGATCGAAAAGTTTGTTCTTGCCAAAAGCAAATTGGTGTTTGGTAGAGTTCTGAACCGGCGCTTTGTAGCCCAAAGATTTCATCACGTCACGACATGGCGCGGCCAAATAGACTTCTCGAGCAATCTTACCGTAATCCACCTCTTGTTTGAGGTATCCCCACCGCTTCATTTGCGTAAGAATCCAAACAGCCATGGAATGGTAGGGGAAAGGATCGAAATCGATGCGATCCGGCACGTTATGCGTGTTTCCTAAACCATCAGGGTAAACCCCCGTCAATACCTGCTCGACCACTTCCACCGGCTGGTTCAGAAAGTTCCGCGGCGCGATCGCTTTGGCTATTTCCTTGCGGTTCGATGACTGATGCGCGTACTGCGTCGCCTCGACGATTGCCTTGAAGAGCGCTTGAAACGTATTTGGATTTTTCTCGGCAAAGTCCTTTTTTAGCGCAAAAGCGCAGCACGGATGACCCGGCCAGATGTCCTTGCTCAACTTAAAGATAAAACCGGCATCCTCGTGCACTGCACGCTGATTGAACGGGTCGGGAGCCAGATAGCCGTCGACATTTCCTGCTTTGAGGTTCGCGACCATTTCCGGAGGAGGAACGACGCGGATCTGGACGTCCTTATCGGGATCCACGCCGCCCTCAGCCAGGAAGTAGCGGAGCAGAAAATTGTGCATCGAGTAGTCAAAGGGAACGCAGAACTTGAACCCTTTCATGTCCTTCGCTTCCTTGACGGCCTTGTGTTTCACATGAAGGGTGATCGCTTGACCGTTGATATTCTCGACGGCTGGCATGATGAAAGGAACCGCCTGCGAGCCCACGCCGAGACTGATCGCTAGCGGCATCGGCGTAAGCATGTGAGTTGCGTCTGTCTCGCCATTGATCGACAGATCCCGAATCATCGCCCATCCCGAGGCCTTGTAGACCTGCACATCGAGTCCATGTTTCTTGTAGAAACCCATCGGCTCCGCCATGATGATAGGCGTGGCGCACGTGATTGGGATAAAGCCGACTTTGAGGTTCTTTTTTTCGATCGGCCCCATTTTTTCCTGTGCCAGTGCTTTGGCCGCGCCAAGCGGGAATACGGAGGATAGAATCGTCGACGCTGTTCCCGCGCCAGCCAGGCGAAGAAACTCCCGTCGTCGTAACTCCCCTCCGAACACCGCGTGCGCGACGGATCTTTCGACCGCCCGATCGATCAATGTCTCCGTTGAGCTCGCGTCCGTAGTAGTGTCAGTAAGCGGTGATTCGGACACGGGACCATTCGACTCACGATCGTGTCGATGCTCGAGCCCTGCCTTTCTCATGAATCCCTCCTCGTTACTGGCGACATAAACTTAGGCGAGCCAAGTTGAGTTGGTTGGGACGTTGGCGGAACGGAGGCGCTCCACGGCATTGGGTGAAAGCGTTTGCTCAAAATAGATGGCCTTGTCGCCATCACTTTTTATTCCTTTAGAGCAACGTTCGTGCCAGAAGGTTGGGCGTCAGTTTGACAAAAAATAATGTGTTATTTGGGGGATATTCTGCAACCGTGAAAACGCCCAGAGGGACGATTGCTCAATAGTTAAGCACGGTGCTTGAATCGTAGGCACAGAGGCTAGTCGCGAATGTCTTGCAGCAGGCCGATCGAATGAGTTCACGCTTCCCTGAAAACAAAACCTATTACGCTATTTCCTGCAGCGGGGCTCGACCATCGTCTATCGGGACGTTCTAATCGAGTCAAGCAGTCCATACTCTATACTCTATTAGATTGCTTAGATTGCTGAAAAAAGATAGGAATGCTTCGAGTGACCTCAGCCTGAACGGAATTTTCTTAACCATTTCAATCTCCCTCCGTTCGTCCTGAGCGCGTCGAAGGACTCCGACAGAGTTTTTCAGCAGCCGGCTAGAACCCGGTTGGGCAAGTTGAGTTCAGTATAGAAGCACGGCCATTCCTCTCTGCCGAATGTCTTTGTTAAAGCCTGTACTTCCGGCGATTATGGCAAAGCCAACGCGATCCTGGCCCCGCTTTCTCGCACCCGGCCAGCGCTTCTTGGTCCGCGAGCCGTATCGCTCCTATTTTCCGGCGGCGGAAAGCCCCGGCTATGATGCCTTCCTGAACGCCGACGGCGATCCCGTCAAATCGGAACCAAGAACACGTATCGTCATAATGCACCGGCAAGCAGCCGGAACCTGGGAAAAAACCATGCGTTCGTTCGTCCTCAAAATTTATCGTTATCCGTTTTTGCCGCGCCTCAGGACGGGGTTTCGCATCTCCAAGGCCGAGCGAGAGTTCAACAGCTTGCGCTACATCAATGAACAGGGCGTGCGGGCCGGCGATCCGGTCGCTTTTGGCGTGGAGCGAACTCGGCTGGGATTTGTCCGTTCCTGTTTTGTTATCACCAGCTTCGTAGAAGGAGCCATTAATCTTTCCCAGTGGAGATCCGAAAGCGCGCATGACAAGCACTTCGATCACGGCCGGACCCATTTTTTGTTACGGCAGGTCGGAGCGATGTTTCGGCGCCTTCATGAGGCACGGTTTTTTCTATTTACGGCAAAGACAAAAAATCTGCTTATTCGAACAGATTCGGCGGCGGCAACGGAGATTTTTTTCATCGATGTTCCCTATGCGAGAACATTGCGCTGGGGGCCCGTGGCGCGTTGGGCCCAGCACCGAGATTTGGGTTTTTTTCTCGCAAGCTTTTTCCCCGCCCTGACACAAAATGAGCAGACGTCGTTCTACGAAGGCTATCTCCCGGACCCGTTGGGCGGATCGCCCATGGCTCTGCGCCATCATGCGCAGCAGGCCATGTGGTCGAAACAGAATCTTACTCCGATCTCCGCGCTTACTCACAGCCTAAAACGGACCCTGAGAAGCGCCTGGCGGTCCACCGAACGTTTCCGGTAATCAGGTCACTCCATGGACAAGGATATTCTCTCCCGTTACAACAGCCCGGAAGGGGTCACGGATTATTCACGAAAGTTCGAGCGACATTGGACCGAGCGCGTCAACAATTGGCACGAGCAACGGCTACTGCGGCGGCTTTTGCGGTCCGTGTCTCTGGGGAAGTTTGACGGTTTGGCGTTGGATTTGCCGTGCGGCTACGGGCGTCTATATTCCATACTGCACGACTTGGGCGCGTCGGTTGTCGAGGGAGACTGGAGCTTTCACCTGCTCGGGGCAGCCCGGATATTTCACGCGGACCACGCGGGCAAGCGCAATCTAGCGCCGCCCGCCGGCTATGTGCGCGCGACGGCACTTTGCCTGCCTTTTCGGGATCGCGCGTTTGAATTGGTGTTATCCGTCCGCCTCTGCCACCATATCCGCGAGCCTCAAGAACGTTTACACTATTTACTCGAGATCATGCGCGTCAGCCGCAAGTGGGTGGTCTTTACCTATTTTGATACAGCTTCGATAAAGAACCGCACTCACGAGTTTCGCCGGCGAGCCAACGGCAAACGATCGAAGTGGACCCTGCATGCCCAAGAGGTGAAAGAAGTCAGTCAATCCGCCGGATTCGAAGTCATCCAATCAATTTGGATTTCTAGATTTTTCTCGGGCCATCGCTATGTGTTGCTTCGCCGAACGGATTCCGCCCCGGCACGTTTACCCGACCGATCCTAAATCGCCAGCGCCCTTAAGGACCATTTTTGAGCTGTTATCCGCACAGCGATTTCTGTTGAACTCTATCTTTTCGCCAGGTACAGATGACAACTATGAATAAGCTTTGTTCTCTTCACGCCGCCGTCGCAAACGACGTGCAGGATGGCATGTCGATTGCCATGGGATGCGGGCTCGAATCGTTGATTCCTTTTGCGGCCGGCTATGAGATCATTCGGCAGAAAAAGAAAAATCTGACTTTGATCGCGCCGATCTCCGATATGCAATTCGATCAGCTGATCGGCGCGGGCTGCGTGAACAAAGTGATGGCCTCCTGGATAGGCAATGTGGCTGCCGGCCTTGGGCATAACTACCGTCGCGCGGCCGAGGCGGGAGTGCCCAATCCGATCGAAATCGAAGAGCATTCCAATTTTACCATAGGGCTCGGCTTGCAAGCCGCGGCTGCAGGAGTGCCCTTTCTTCCGACGAAAACCGTCAGGGGCAGCGACTTTCGAAACGGCCGGCAATTCGCCTCTGTTCGCTGCCCTTTTACCGACGAGGAACTTTTGGCGGTGCGGGCGATCCGTCCCGACCTGGCGATTTTGCACGCGCAACGGGCCGATCCCGAAGGCAATGCTCATGTCTGGGGCAATTTTGGCGTCATGCGCGAAGCCGCGATGGCCGCGACAAAGGTCATTTTGACGTGCGAGGAAGTCGTCGAACATGAGATTATCCTGAGCGACCCCAACCGCACGCTGATTCCCGGTTTTACGGTGTCCAGCGTTGTCCACGAGCCCTTTGGCGCGCACCCTTCGCCGACCCAAGGGTATACGCGGCGCGACGATGACTTTTATTTCGAATATCACAGGGAAACACGCTCGCGGGAAGGCTTCGAACGGTGGCTGGAGAAATGGGTGTTGTCGACTGCCGACCATCGAGCCTTCCTCGATCTTTTGGGAAACGAAAGAATTGCCAAGCTCAGACCGGAAGGTAATCTGTTGGCTCCAGCGGTCAGCTTCAATTACTGATCAGGCTGGTGAAAGAATCGTTAGGCGTAAGGCGTCAGGGGTAAGGGGCCTTTTTCACCCGCCTTGATCTCCGACTCACGGGCTGGCGCCTCACCCCTGACGCCCTCACGCCTCACGGTGGACAACATGGAATATACGCGAAGAGAACTGATGGTCGCCGCCGCCGCGCGTGAAATTCGTGACGGCGAGAAAGTGTTTGTCGGGATGCGGTTGCCGCTCTTGGGTTTCGCCGTCGCGAAGGAGCTCCATGCTCCCAATGCACTGGGGATTTTCGAGAACGGCGTCGTGCGCGACTGGCCCGCGCTGGAATCGATCTTTACGATGAGCGATCCGCCCAATGTGGCTCGCGCGCTCTGTTGCGGCGGCCTTAATGACGTCATGTACCTTTTGCAAAGCGGTCGCGTGGATGTCGGTTTCATCGGCGGCGCCGAGGTCGACCGCTTCGGCAACTTGAATACGCATTGGGTCGAAGAAGGCGGAAAGCGTGTGCGCTTGCCCGGAAGCGGCGGCGCGGCCGACATCGCGACGCTGGCACGGCGCTGCATCATCATCATGAACCATGAACGGCGCCGGTTCGTGCCGAAGGTTCGTTATGTGACCTCTCCAGGATACGGCAGCGGAGTCGGCTGGCGGGAAAAACATCGCCTGGCCGGCGGTGGCCCGAGCCGCGTCATTACGAGCATGGGAATTTTCTCATTCGATCCACACCGCCGCGAGATGGTTTTAAGTTCGAATCACCCGGGCGTGTCGGTCGAAAATATCAAGGCCGAAACCGGTTGGCCGCTGCGTGTTGCGCCTGAGGTCCATGAGACGGCGGCGCCGACGGAAGACGAGCTGTCGGTGGTCAGAAAGTACGATCCAAAGCGAGTCTGGACCTCGTAAGTCCGGGTCGATGGCAATGTGTTCTCGGTTTCGGGTCTCGGGTTTCGCATTGGGGAGGAGGAGACTCGATACTCCAAACCCGAAACTCGAAACTGCGGGGCACGTTTTACGGTTCCAGCCGTACGGAATTTATCACGACCGGCTCCGCAGGCACGTCTTGATAAACGCCTCGAGTGCCGGTTTTCACCTTTTCAATCGCGCGGACCACGTCCATCCCTTCGACGACATGGCCGAACACGGCGTAGCCAAATCCGTCGGGGGATTCGCTGCGATGATCTAGAAAGTCGTTGTCTTTCACGTTGATAAAAAACTGCGCCGTAGCGCTGTCAACGACATTGGTGCGCGCCATGGCCAGGGTCCCGGTCTTATTTTTCAAGCCGTTCGTCGCTTCGTTTTTGATCGGCGCGTTGGTGCCCTTTTGTTTCATCTGCGGGTCGAAGCCACCGCCTTGAATCATGAAACCGGCGATCACGCGGTGAAAAATAAGTCCGTTATAAAATCCCTCGTTTACATAGGCCAAAAAATTTTTGCTCGTGACCGGCGCCTTATCGGCAAACAGTTCGATCCGAACCCGCCCCAGGCTAGTCGCCATTTCGACCATCGGATTTTTACTGGCTTGTGCGTCCGCCATTCCAAACCTCCTAAATTTCAATCTATCCTCATTGGTAACATCTTTTTCCTCCAAGTGATATCGAAAGGGTGGAATTATTTGTCCCGTTGCGATATGCGTACCATCGAATAAACCGGTTTGATGACCGGCGAAAGGAGTCTTTATGGCGAGTGACAAAAAACTCGAAGGAATACTGATGCCCATGCCCGTGGCCTTCAAAACCGACGGCGCAATCGATCAATCAGGCACGGATGCGATTATCGATTTCTATCTGGCGGCGGGGGTCCACGGGTTTTTTCCATTGGGCACTCACGGCCAGGGAATGGTGATGGAGATCGACGAGCGGAAAAAGGTTGCCGAGCAGATCGTCAATCGGGTCCGAGGCCGAGTTCCGGTGGTTTTGCACATCGGCACCGCCAACACCTATTCGTCGATCGAGCTTGCCAAACACGCGGCGGGTCTCGGCGTGGACGCGATCGGCATCGTTCCTCCCTACTACTATCCTCATGACGACTATGAGGTCTATGCTCATTACAAGGCCATCGCGAAATCGGTACCCGGCATGCCGCTGTTCATTTATGACAATACCGAAACCACCCACGTCGAAATCACGCCGCCCAAAGCCAACAAGATCATCGAAGCGATCGCGCCCAACGCGTTGGCGGGAATCAAAGTCTCGTTCATCGCCTACGACAAGCTTCTGGGGTACGTCTATCAGCTGCCCAAATCGGTCGGGGTTTTCCCGGGCGGGATCTTTTCGCTCTACACCGGCTATTCCGTCGGGGTCCGTGGAGCGATTCACCCGCCGTCGACCCCATTTCCCGAGACCTGTGTGAAAATGTACGAGGCGCTAAAGGCGGGCGATCTCAAGGCAGCCCAGAAAGAGCACGATCTGTTAACCCGGCTAATGCAGGTGGTGGGCCGCTTCCTTCGCACGCACGGGCGCGGGGTTTTCTGCGAGCTCATGCGGCTGCGCGGTCTGCCGGTGGAACGGTTTCCCCGTTGGGAATGCGCGCCGTTTACCGATAAGGACCGGGCCGAGCTAAAAGAGGGCCTGGCGAAAACCGGGTTCGCTCTGTAGCAGACCGCCATCGCCATGACTCCAACTCATCATCAACCGTTGGCTCTCGAATTCGGCAAAAAGCTTTCGCCCGGGGAAGCCAAGGCGTTCACCGACGAGCTTAAATACCGCATGTACGCGCGCTGGAATGAAAGGATCTTCGGCGGCGCGTTCATGCGCGATCTCGAAGCGGGCAAGCTGCCGTTTGAAACCATCCGGCTCTTTTGGAAGCATTGGTATAGCTATCCGGTGGAGATCAACAATTTCCACCTGATCATCTACCAGCGACACCAAGGCTTTTTCGCGCGTCACCGTGAGCTTCTCGCGCCCTATGTCGGCAAGATCAGCGATGAGCTGGTGAATCCAAGTATCCCCGGTCATATTCAAGTGTTGATCAAACAGGGCGAAGCTTTCGGCGTCACTTTAGATGAAATGGTGAATTGCGAAGTCTTCCCCGAGTGCCGGGCCCTTACCGAATTTGGCCGCGGTTTGGTTTACGAAGGCAGCATGATCGAGTGGTGGGCCCGCTCGTTAAACGAAGAGATGTTCGGTCACTGGGCAAAGCGTTGGCGTCAAGCGCTACTTGAAAAATACCAGCTCAGGGACGTGGATCTCCATTACTTTCAAGTCCACGAAGAAGCGGATCTTCATGAGCACGAGGACGGCCTGATGGCGCACGGGCAGGTGGCGAGAATGGTCTTCGAGACGCTGCTGCAGGATGGCTTGACCTGGTCGCGCCCGGGCTGGAGTCCGGAATACTGTTGCTTGACCAACGCCGATTATGTCGCCATGTTTCACGACGGAATTTATCAACATTCCAAACAGCTAGGACACTCCTCCTAGGGAGCATCCACCCCATGCCATTTAACGATCTTCGCGAGTTTATCGAAGCGGCCAGAAAATTGGGAGAGGTTAAAGAAATCCATGGCGCGCACTGGAATATCGAGATCGGCGCGCTGACCGAAATGTTTGCTTTCAAGGAGCCGTCTCCTTTGGTGCTGTTCGATCAGATCCCGGGTTACCCGCCCAACTATCGCGTTGCCTCAAATCTGGTAAGTAACGCGGTTCGTTCCGGCCTGACCGTCGGCATGCCGGCGGACACGACGCCAATCAAGTTAGTCGCTAGATGGAAAGATCTCTTGAAAGGCGTCAAGCCCATAGCGCCGCGGATCGTTTCAAGCGCGCCAATTTTGGAGAACACCCTAACGGGCTCCGATATAGATATGACCCTCTTCCCTGCCCCCCAGTGGCATGAGTTGGACGGCGGTCGTTATATCGGCACCGCAGACTGCGTGATCACCGCCGAGCCCGAAGAAGGCGGTTGGGTCAATATCGGCATCTATCGCGTACAAATCCATGATCGAAATACCCTCGGGCTCTATATTTCGCCGGGCCACCACGCGCGCATCATGCGCGAAAAGTATTGGGAGCGCGGCAGGAGTTGCCCGGTCGTCGTGACCTTTGGTCAAGACCCTCTGCTTTTTTTAGTGGCCGGCCAATCGCTGCCTTACGGTATGTCTGAACTCGATTATGCGGGAGGGCTGCGCCAGGCTCCCGTCGATGTAATTCGGGGCGAGGTGACCGGGTTGCCGATTCCAGCGACCGCGGAAATTGCGATCGAGGGAGAGGTTCCCCCGCCGACGGAACAAGTTCAGATGGAGGGGCCTTTTGGAGAATGGCCGGGTTACTACGCTCATGGAGCAGCCAAGGAGCCGGTGATTCGAGTAAAGAAGCTCTATTACCGGAACGATCCGATACTCGCCGGCGCGCCGCCGATGAAGCCGCCGTTTATCACGTTCGGCGTACCGATCGGTGCCGCCGCGATTTGGAATTATCTCGATAAAGCCGACATACCGGACGTGCGTGGCGTGTGGTGTTATGTCGGCGGATCCGCCGCCGCCGGCGGCGCTCCTTTCATCATCGTCTCGGTCAAGCAACGATACCACGGCCACGCGCAACAGACGGGCATCGCCGCCCTCGGCTGCCGCGCCGGCAATTACCATGGCCGCTTCGTTATAGTCGTCGACGAAGACATCGATGCCTCGGATCTTCGCGAAGTGATCTGGGCCGTTTCGACCCGTTGCGATCCAAAGACGGCGATCAGCATTATCGATGGCTGCTGGAGCACGCCGCTCGATCCGGCCATGCACCCCGATCAGCGCGATGCCGGGAACTTCGTAAACAGCCGGGCGATCCTGAATGCGTGCCGGCCCTATGCTTGGAAAGATCGCTTTCCGCCGGTAAACGCGCTCAGCCCCGAGCTGACGCAAAAGATGGCCGAGAAGTGGAAAAAAGAGTTCGCCTAGCTGTGCTAGCCAGCAGTTTCGAGTCTTGAGTTTAGAGTCTCGAGTCCCCCCTCGCCACCGCAAAAACGCACTCGAGACCCAAAACCGAGCACACTTCGTCATCGACCCGCAACGGCTCACCGGTTC
>DASTOD010000831.1:0-18509 GCA_035762645.1 Binatia bacterium
GAGCGTGGATCCAAGAGATTCACCAGGGTGCGGAAAGAAACCGTATCCTCCTTCTTGCATGTTGAAATCGCCCAGAACACCGCAAACAGCCAGCCTATAATCGTCCAACCAAAAACGGCGTTAACTAAAAATAGACTATCGGCATCTTTGGCATCCCACCGGTAGGCGATAAGTGTGGGCGCGAAGTACAGAACGACGACGAAAACAGCGACTATTTTATCGAAGAAATCGATCACAGGGTCTCTTACGGTTTTTCCCCTTGAGGTTTGATGACTGCAAGAAAAAAGGCCCGTCTCATAACATGGCCGTATTCACGCCCTGCAATAGACGTACCTCGCCGAGAATGCAGCTTTTATGGGACTGTCGGCCTGCGTGCGTCTCAAAAATGAGACACGGGTGGGTCAGCAGGTGCCAGAACCGATACATATCGGCTGCAAGCAGGCGCATTTACTAGAGGAACGCAGTTTACCGACGCGGACCTCGGGATTCTCCTGCTTTTCCCCGGCCTTTATTTGGATTGCCGTAACGCGTTGATTTCCTGTTGCAGTTTCTGAATTCGTCGCAGGGAATCTTGCCGGAACAGTTCCGGCGTATCGTATCCGCGGATCGCCGGTGCGACCGGTGCTGGTGTGTTCGGCCGGGCTGGTTTTGTGTTGATGACTCGGTGGGGCGGAGTGTGCCGCTTTCGTCGTCTGGCTTTGATGAGGTCTTCCAGCACGGAGTAACCAAAGAAGAATGCACTCGCGCAAGCCAAGATCGGCAGCAACCACGCGATATGTTCGGCGATGGTCATTGCAACGTGCGGTTCAACAGCTTGTGATATTTCGCCCGCTCCGCAGAAAGTTTTGCCGTAAATTCTTCGTGGCCGATGATGCCTTTCTCGGTCAGCAGATTTGAGAGAGCTTCCGTCATTGCAAGCGTTGCGATGAATAGATCCTGCAATGTCACAAGCTCCTGGTGGACTACTTCCGCGATTTCATCTTTCATGTCGATACAAGCCGTAGGCGCGCGATTTTTCATAGGCCCTCCTCGGTTTTCGGCTGCTCGTTTGGTTGCATTTCGGCATCCGCGTACTTTGCCGGATCAGTTTTCGATCGGATGTCGTGGTTCATTTATGGTCCGAATCACTGGCCCACGTGGAGGCGGAATACACCCGTAACCTGGTAACCAGCAGTAACGAGAGAGGCAGTGAGCAACAAAAGTGCCAATCTTGAACACCAATCAAATAGGCACCTTAGATCGGTGTTATTAGTGAACTTGTAAGATTTACTTACGGGCGACTGTCAGAAAGATTTACTAACGGTTTATGGGAAAAGCCTTCCGACCGGGCGATCGCAGGTCGGCGTTCGTGAAGCTGGGATTTCCGCTACGCGGATCTCTCAGTCCTGTCCCACGCGACTCTCCCGGTAATGGACTCCGGGCAATTCAAAAAGAGCAATCGGCTGGAATATAAATTGCGAACGACGGTCTATAGGGCGGAATTTCACGAGACCCCGGAGCAGAAAGTTATGCAGGCTTGGGTATGGTGTGCCCTTCTTTGTCCGGTCGTGTTCGCGCTCTTTTTTTACATGACGACTTTACTGTTAAGTATTTTTTGGGCGCTCGACAGCGCGCCGATCTCCTAGCCGGGGTCAGGCATCGTCAAACGACGGCACAGCGTCGATCAACGGATGAGCGCGAACAGCTTTCAACGATCAATCAGTTTTCACGCGGCCTGATCGAGACACAGCAATCATCCTCGTGCATAAACAGGCAATGGTCACATAGACTTGCGCCGCAGTAAAAACAATCGAATTCATCACCATGTTGAATCTCATGTCTGCATTCTGCGCATTCCACGCATCCATTGATAAGTTGCGACATTAGTTCTTCCCTACATGTAGTTCTTCCCTCCACGGCGTATATCATCTCCACTGTTTGGGGACCAGCAAACTAAAAACATTCTGTCGTCGCTAATCTGTTTCAAACCTTTTGGCCGAAAAAGGGTGCCGATACGTTTGTCCATTTGAGCGCGTAATTGTAGTTAAGCGACACTTTTGTCACTTTTTCAGTCCCCCAACGTTCCATTTCTGTTTATGGCGGCGCTTTTTTATGGCGGCGTGCTCAAAGAGAAGCGTTCAAGCTCGACCAAGAGAGAGTCTTGGCGAAAATATTGCAGCGATCGAGAGATCTTTTGGCGATGATTGACGGATTCTGTACGCCACCTTGCTCGAGACTCACTCGGATAAACTGGAGCTCCGCGTCGTCAATTTTAACGAGTTTCTCAATGGGCTCAGAGCCCTGAACTCCAGTCCGTTCCGTTCGGGAAGGTATCGCGCCGATACGGTGACCTTGCCGTTGTGCGTGAATTTGATCGCATTCTCGACGAGATGGGTAAGGATATGCCGAAGCTTTGATAGCATCGGTTGGCGTGCTTCTGAAGAGGCGGGCACGATTGAGTCGTTATCAGACGCGGCGAAGTATTTACGGCGCTCTTTCCTGCCCGCCCCCGTTTTTGAAACGTCCCGGCGAGAAGGCCGCATCGTGAGCGTGCGGGAGTTTCATTGGCAGGCAGGGAGCAATGAATATGCCAGCGCAGCTTTCGACGTTTTTCATGGCAAATAAAGAAATTATCACCGCCGATTGAAAAATATAATTGTCCTTAGCGCCCGAATGGGCAAATCCGCGAAAATAACCGCGACCGCAGTTAACGCTACGGCGCCTCTGATTTAGCGCGGCGCTGGGGAGCAGGTAAAGCGGGCACCAAGAAAATTTGGTTTATATCGTCCTGTATAAAGAGTTTGCCCGACTTGAGGCACAGCGTTTTGCGGCCTTCGATGGCTAAAATCTGCGGTGGCAGCGATTGTCCCTTGAATGTCTCGCCGATACTCTGGGTATCGACGGGGCCATCGTAGAGATGGATGCCGACCCCCATGGGATGCACGGTCCCACATTCCTTGCAGCGCACGTAGAAGTCATATTGAGGCAATGTAAGTCCTCCTCCTCGCTCGTTTATGCTTACCATTCTGGCTTGGAAATCGAAAGCAGCCCGCGCCGTGCAAGACGCTTGTAACGGTTCATCGTTCGAAATGGCCACGGGGGCAGCCGTTCACGGCTGATTACCTCGGAACTCTTTTTGCAGCCCGCCGTCGCCGACTTGTTGCGCCATAAATGTCCTCTCCTCGCTCCGTCGACGCTGCACGCGCTCCTTGTTTGCCCCAGAGGCAGCAAGAATTCAACACCAATTCAGAAGTTTTCAGTAGCGGGCGTTTGCTTGCGACCCGGTTTGACTCGAGGAAAAGCGCGGTATGCTACAATCGAACGGTGAGCGTGTGCCGCCTGGAGCAGCGTACAGAGCAGAGGTGGCCGACGCCAGCCTAAGCGGGTCGGCGAGCACGTTTACAAATCGCCACAAAAAAAGAAAAGATTCTTCTTTGCTCAGGGATTTTCGGCGCCAGGACTTCCGGATGCCACTGCAGGCCGAGGACAAACGAATGGACCGGACTCTCGATGCCTTCGATCAGTCCGTCTGGCGCCGTGGCGTTAACGATCAAGCCTTTGCCCAACCTTTTCACAGCCTGGTGGTGCGTCGTGTTGACCTCCACGGTTCGCCGTCTGAGGATCTGATGCAGCCGCGTGCCTGCTTTGACGTCGACGCGATGACCGCCCGTGGCTTTTTTCGCGCTCAGTTGGTGTTCTACGGCATTGGGGATTTCGCTGGAGATGTCCTGGTAAAGTGACCCGCCCATGGCGACGTTGAGAGCCTGCGCCCCGCCGCAAATCCCGAGCAGAGGCAGATCCCGTGCAACAGCCAAACGGGCCAGTTCGAGTTCGGATTCCGTCCGCTTTGGTTTCACTTCACCGACGGCCTCGATGGGTTTCTCACCGTAATAGGCGGGATGGATATCGAAGTTTCCGCCGCTGATCAACAAGCCATCGAGCCGTTGCAATATTCGGCGGAGGCTTGAGCCCGACACGACGGCGGGGAGCACCAGCGGGATGCCGCCCGCGTTCTCGATGGCGCGGCAATAGCGCTGGGGCAGCAAGAGCATCGCTTCGCCGGTGCTTGAACGGGAATCGGTCGACAGATCGGCGGTGATGCCTATCAGAGGCGCACCAGGAGATCGAGGGGAGCTCATCCTTGATTGTAGAGCCGCTGGTATACCCGATGATTGCGCATGACGAGTTTAACGTAACTGCGAGTCTCGAGGTACGGAATCCTCTCGACGAACTCTTCCATATCGTCGGTCGCAATTTCTTTTTCCCATCGATCCACGGCGCGCTCTCCCGCGTTGTAAGCGGCGATCGCCTTGAACCAGTTGTTGGAGTAACGCTTCAGGAGGTCCTTGAGATACTGAGTGCCGAGTGTCAGGTTCAGTTCGGGCTCGAAGAGATCTTCGTTCGACGGCGGAGGAAGCCCAAGCTGCTTGGCAACGTTCGTCGCGGTGGACGGAAGGAGCTGCATCAGGCCTAAGGCGAACGCGGGCGAACGGGCTCCGGCATCGAACAAGCTTTCTTGCCGAATCAAGGCGACGACCAGATAGGGGTCGAGGTTTCGCTCTTGGGCCTTACGTTGAATCGTTTCCCAATAGGCCAACGGAAACCGGTATTTGTTTTTTTCACCGGAGTCATCGGAGAGTTGATTGGCAAGGGCGAGACTTCGGTTATACGCCCGATTGCGAAAATACTCGCGCATCAGCAGAGCACGGACACGGGCTTGACTGCCGGCTATACGATTGATTTCATCGAGCTCCGTCACGGCTAACTGATGGAGGGAAATTTCCGTCAATGCGCGGGCGCGCGAGAGATGAAAGGCGGCGGCCGCACTGACCGGCGGGTCGCCGTCGTGCACAGATTCCCCGCTACTGACCGGGCTTTCGTTCACCACCAAACCGAGCCGAGCCAGGGCGCGCGCCGCCAGCGGCTGATAGTAGGACTCCCCCCCTGAAGTATGCACCTCTCGGTAGAGTTCCTTCGCCAGTTCGGTGTCTCCTGCTTTTTCCGCGCAGCGACCCTGCCAATAGAGCCCGGCGGTGCGAACGGCACTCTGGGTGGCTTGCCCCGCCAGGGTCCTGAACGTTGCGCACGCCCGTGACAGATCTCCAGCGCGATAATGGAGCCAGCCGAGCCGCCACAGGGCGTCGTCGGCAGGCTGCGTTCCTGGGAACCGGATCGGTATGGCGCTGTAAAGCGCGATCGCTTGATCCTTTTTTCCCAGTGCTTCGTGAATGTCGGCGGCGGCGAATTGAGACCGGGCCGCATAGGCGCTGGTCGGGTGTCGGTCCATGACTTGCTTGAAGTAACTCAGAGCCGGGACGTTTTCGTGGCGATTCCAAAGGATTTGCCCAAGCTGGTATAGAGCTTTGGCGGCTTCCGGGCTTGCCGGAGAAGCGCCGACAATCGCCTTCAGGAAGGGTATGGCCTCATTGCGTTTTCTGACCGCCATGTGAAGGTCCGCCAAACTCGCCAGCAAACCTAACCGACCGGCAGGGTCGAAATTGTTGTCCAGCAGCTTCTTGTAGAGCTCTCCGGCTTCGCCGAACTCTTTCTCTCGCACCAAACGCCCCGCTTCCTCAACCATTGCTTGGTCGGTATTAAGCCCGAATTGGTCGGGGTACTCTGCCCGGAGCCGGGCGATCTCTATTCTTGCCAAAGGGGTCCAGCGAGAGTTGGGATAAAGGGCGCGCAACTCCTGGTGAAGCGAGTATGCTTGCCCTGCATGACCTTCCGCTTCCTGAGCTTTCGCTTCCAGGTAAAACGACTCCTCGACTATCGCCTGGCTGCCGCTCTTGACGGCGCGCAGAGATCGAAGTTTCTCGATCGCTTGTGGATATTTCTTTTCGGCAAGATCAATTTTCGCGCGCTGCAGCTGGGCCGGCTGAAACCAAAGGCTTTGGGGGTAGTGCTCTCTCAGCCGCAACAAAAGTCGGCGTGAGAGCTCCCAGTTTGTTTCGTTGAAGGCAATGACTGCCAGGTAGTAGAGGCTGTAATCCGCCAGTGGGTGCTTTGCATCGGCGACTTTTTCCAGAAGTTCCTTGGCCTGGGTCATGTTTGCCCCTGAATAATAGCCGTAAGCTTTGGCAAAGGCGGTGGCTGGGTCGAGCTCCTGGCCGAAGAGTCGCAGCGGGAAAGCCGCAAAAATAAAAAGTAAAACTGACGGCAGGGACCTCATTGCAAGCAAAAGTGTAGCGGAGGTGTGGAGCGGATTCAACAACAAATCCGTGTGCCTCTCGAGTTATCGCCGCCGGTATTGTCTTTTGGTCCGCTGAAAGTTATGGTTCTTGACCGAATGGCAGATCGGCGCGTACGCTATGCTCTTTGCTATGCATAAGGGAGAAAAGTTTGAAGATAGAAGGTACTTACACGTTTAACGCGCCCCGAGAGCGGGTCTGGCAGATCTTGCTGGATCCAAAGATCATGGCCCAGTGCATGCCGGGCTGTGAAAAGCTGACCGAAGTCGGCCCGGACCGATATGAAGCGACGTTGAAGGTTGGCGTTGCTTCGGTCCAGGGGAGCTACAAGGGAAAAGTTGCCATAAAAGACAAGCAAGCTCCATCTCATTACATTTTGAGCGGCCAAGGCTCGGGCGGACCGGGCTTTATGCAGGGCGATGTGGCCATCGATCTTGAGGAAAAAAATGGCCAAACCGTGCTCAAGTACAGCACCGATGCCAAAGTCGGCGGAATCATCGCGAGCATCGGACAGCGGATGTTGAATAGCGTCGCCAAGATGATGCTGGATCAATTCTTTAAGAAAGTTGAAACTTTCATTTAAGCCCTCGGCGCTCCGCCAAGGAGCATTTCATTTCTTTTATACTGGACGGCCATGCGTCCATTAGTCAGCGTCGTCATTCCTAGTTACAACCGATGGCCGATGGTCGGCGAAGCGGTCGAATCGGTCCTAGCTCAAAGCTGGGGGAACTTTGAGCTTATCGTCATCGATGACGGGTCCACCGACAGGACAAGAGGTGAGTTGTCGAGATGGGGAGCGGCATTACAACTGATTTCGCAGTCGCGAAAGGGCGTGGCCGCCGCCCGCAATTTGGGTGTAAGCCTGGCCGTAGGACGCTATATTGCGTTTTTAGATTCAGACGACATTTGGTTGCCAAAAAAACTAGAAATCCAAACCGCCTTCATGGAGGAAAACTCAGGAGCCGAAATCTGTCAGACTGAAGAGCTCTGGCTTCGGCACGGTCTGCGGGTCAATCCTAAAGCGAAACACCGAAAAAGTTCAGGCGATATCTTTCGACGCAGTCTGGAGCTTTGCTTAGTCAGCCCTTCAGCCGTTATGATGACCAAGGATCTATTTGTCGCGGCAGGCGGTTTCGATGAAACTTTTCCGGTCTGCGAAGATTATGATCTGTGGTTGCGGATCGCGGTCGCGCGCCCTGTTCCGCTGGTACCCGCGGCCCTGGTCATAAAAAGGGGAGGGCATGCGGATCAGTTGTCCCGTTCCACGTGGGGGATGGATCGCTATCGCGTTGCGGCATTGCAGAAGCTTCTACAGACCGGTTTGGGAGGGGAAAAGCGACGGTGGGTTTGTGATGTGCTAAAGCGTAAGGCTTCCATTCTGTGTCAGGGCGCGAGGAGGCGGGGCAAGGAAGCCGAAGCCGAGGCTTACGAAAACATTTTGGCCGGTGTTGAGGAGACTTTGGATGTTGGACGATCAGATTCGCGGTTATGCGAAAGAGAAGGCGTTTCACCCGCAAACGTTGCAGCGTTGGCTAAGTTGGGGTGAGCTGGATCGGGCCGCGTTATTTCGCCTGGCTATCGGGCTCAAGATCGGCGAGAATCATCTGCGCGAGCTGATGAATTGGCTTGAGGAAATTGCGCTTCGTGACCGGACAAAAATCCACGAGATCTTGGCGCGCAAGAACCTCGCTGAAACCGAGACCGATCCCCGTCTAGGCCGCGCCGACAAGATCAAGCGCATCAAAGAACGGATGCGCCGGCTCCGCTTCCCGCGACTGGCCCATCTCGAGGATTCAATACGAATGCACATCCAAGAGCTGAGACTCCACCCCGGGATCAAGCTGTCGGTGGCGCCGGGGTTGGAAGGAGGACGCTTGCGCGCCGAATTTGACGCGGCAAGTCAAACCGAGTTCGGAAAGTTGGCCGGCAAACTCGCCGCCGCTGCCGATACCGATTCCATGCGGCAGATTTTCGCTCTGCTGGCCGGGGAGCCAGACGAGCAAAGCGCGTAACCCACAGCGAACTTGATGAAGCCTTTTCGACCGGACGAAATTATCGTCGAGCAGAATTCGGTGGGCAGTCCGATCTACCGGAATTTGCGGCAGGCTCTGCCGCAGGTCCCTGTCAGGATCGTTAACGACGTTTCCGCGCTTACTGAAGCCGGCCCTGCTTTGCGCGACCCGTTCGGCGCTGCCAAGCGGACCCTTTTCTTGACGCGGCACAAAGGCGAGTTTCTAAAGAAGTGCCCCGGCAGCGACGGCCAGGTCTGCTGCAATTATTTCGTGATCAATTTCGCCAGTAATTGCCCCATGGATTGCAGCTACTGCTATCTTCAGGAGTACCTGGAGCAAAATCCAAGGCTCAAAGTTTTCAGCAATATCGACGACCTTTTGTCCGAAGCGAGCCGGCTGCTCAGCCGGCATCGCCGGTTTTTTTTTCGCATCGGGACCGGAGAGATTACCGACAGCCTCGCGCTCGATCCTTACATCGGGTTTACCCCCGCAGTGGTGCCTTTTTTTGCCGAGCAATCCAACGCGTTGCTGGAGCTCAAGACGAAAAGCGATTGCGTGGGCGGTCTACTCAAACTGGACGGTAAGGACCGAGTGGTGGTTTCCTGGTCCATGAACCCGCAGAAGGTGATCGACCGTGACGAGCATGGAACGGCTTCCCTCGACGCGCGGCTAAGCGCCGCACGGCGGTGCCAAGACGCAGGCTATCGGTTGGGGTTTCATTTCGATCCCATGATCGAGTACCCGGGCTGGGAGCGAGATTACGAAGCTATGGTGGCTCAAACCTTCGCCTCGGTCGATTGGCGGAGGATCTCCTGGATCAGTATGGGGGTGTTGCGCAACACGCCCGGCCTGACGCGGACCATGCGCGAGAGATTTCCGACGACTGGGCTAGCGACCGGCGAGCAGGTCGTTTGTCCGGACGGGAAGCTCCGCTATTTCCAGCCGCTGCGCATTCAAATGTATCGTAAGATGCTACACTGGATCAGGCGTGGGGCGCCGACTGTCCATGTCTATCTCTGTATGGAATCAAGGGAAGTATGGGAGCGAGTCTTCGGTTATGCGCCCGCTTGTGAAAGAGAACTGGGCAACCAGTTGGCGGATCACCAATTGTGATCGGATTTTGTGAACCAGGAAACTTGGCGCCCAATTCTGACATCCCACGTTGGCCATCGAAACCAAAATGAAGAAAGAGGACGCTATCGGGCTTTTTGACTCCGGCATCGGCGGTCTCACGGTCTTACAACAGATCGCCGAGGCTCTGCCAAGAGAAAACACGGTTTATCTCGGCGACACGGCGCGAGCGCCGTATGGCACCAAGTCGGTCGAGACCGTGCTCCGTTATTCATTTGAGAATACGGCTTTTCTCGTGGAGAAAGGCGTCAAGATCGTGGTTGTGGCCTGCAATACGTCGACCGCGATCGCCCTGGAAGCCCTCAAACAGGAGTACTCGGTTCCTGTGATCGGAGTCATCGGGCCCGGCGTGAAACGCGCCCTGGCGGTTACCAAGAACAAAAAAATCGGCGTCATTGGCACGGAAGCGACGATCCAGAGCGGAGCCTATACAAGGGCACTCAAAGCGCGAGATCCAAAAGTCGAGGTCTATAGCCGCGCCTGCCCGCTGTTCGTGCCGCTGGTCGAAGAGGGATGGACGGACAACGCCGTCGTGAAGCTGACGGTGGAGGCGTACCTGGGGAGTCTGAAGCAGAGCGGCATCGACACGCTGGTCCTTGGTTGTACCCACTATCCGCTGCTTAAAAACGCGATTCACCACTTCCTCGGCAGCGGAGTTCGTTTGATCGATTCCGCGCAAGAGATCGCCAAAGAAGTCGGGGCGCGGTTGGAAAAGGGATCGTTGGCGCGGAAGAACGGCAATGGGGCTCACAGCTTCTTTGTCACTGATGCCCCGGACCGCTTTGTCAAAGTCGGCCGCCGGTTTCTCGGTGAGAAGGTTGAGTCGGCCGTCCGCATCGAGCGTTAGCCCGCCTCAAGCTCCGTTTTCCTGTCTCTTGCACTCAGAACAACGATGAGAGGAAAGAGAGCGCGGAGCCGTTGGCGGTCAGAAGCATCAGATGTCAGAAACCACAAAGGCCCAGGCCCTGGTGAGCGCGAGATGTCTTGTCAGGTGCGGCTAGGATCGTGTATTTTACAAGGGAAATTCCCCGGCCGTGGCTAGCCGTCATGGCGCCCGAACAAGCCAGGAGTTAGACTGATACGATGCTCAACCTGATCAAAAAGATCGTCGGGACCAAAAACGATCGTGAAATCAAGCGGCTTCGACCGTATGTGGACCGCATTAATAGTTTGGAACCGGACTATCAAAGCCTCACCGATGCCGAGCTGCGCGAAAAGACCGAAAAGTTTAAGGGCCGCCTCCGGGAGTCAACCGACGATTTGCGCAGGGAGATGGAAGAAGCGAACGCCGAGGTGGCGACCGCCGGTGGCGAGGAACGGGAGGAAGTCAAAACCCGTTTCGATGAGCTAAGCAAAAAGTTCCGCGAGAGGGAGGCCGATGTCCTGGAAGAACTCCTTCCGGAGGCATTCGCCGCGGTGCGGGAGGCTTCCAGACGCACGATAGGCTTGCGCCATTTCGACGTGCAGTTGATCGGCGGCGCCGTTCTTCACGAGGGCAAAATTGCCGAAATGAAGACTGGCGAGGGTAAGACGCTCGTCGCGACGTTGGCCTTGTATCTGAACGCCCTGACCGGCAGGGGAGTGCATCTAATCACGGTCAATGACTACCTCGCCCGCCGCGATGTGCAGTGGATGGGTCCGATTTATCACAAGCTCGGCGTCTCGGTGGCATCGATCGTGCACGAAGCGAGTTACCTGTTCGATCCGACTTACTTGACCAAAGATTACCGCTACCTCAACCTCCGGCCGATTTCGCGCCAAGAGGCCTATCGGTCGGATATCACTTACGGCACCAACAACGAGTTCGGGTTCGACTATCTGCGCGACAACATGAAATTTTCGCTCGAGGAATATGTCCAGCGCGAGCTCAACTACGCGGTGGTCGATGAGGTGGACAATATTCTTATCGACGAAGCCAGGACGCCGCTGATCATCTCCGGTCCAGCGGAGGAGTCGACGGACAAGTACTACATCATCGATCGAATCATTCCCAAGCTTCAACGCGGAGCGGTGATCCAGGGGGATCCCGCGCAGGAGGACCGAGCGGCCATCGAAAAGCAGGGCGACTATACCGTCGATGAAAAGAGCCGGTCGGTGACGCTGACGGAAACCGGTGTCGCCAAAGTGGAACGGCTCTTGGGCGTCCATAACCTCTATGATCCGCGCCAAATCGACACCCTCCACCACGTCCAGCAGGCGCTGAAAGCGCACGCCATTTTCAAGCGTGACGTCGATTACGTGGTGAAGGACGGAGAAGTTATCATCGTCGACGAGTTTACCGGTCGATTGATGCCGGGCCGGCGCTGGTCCGACGGGTTGCATCAGGCGGTGGAAGCCAAGGAGCGGGTGCATATCCGCGAGGAGAACCAGACCCTGGCGACGATCACGATTCAAAACTACTTCCGCATGTATAAGAAGCTCGCCGGCATGACTGGAACCGCGGATACCGAGGCGACGGAATTCAAGAAGATCTACAAACTGGACGTGGTTGTGATTCCCACCCATCGGGACATGATCCGCATCGATCTACCGGATGTGGTGTATCGAACCGAGAACGAAAAGTTCGAGGCGGTGGTGCAGGAAATCGAGGAGCGCAACCGCAAGGGACAGCCGATATTGGTCGGGACCACTTCAGTCGCCAAGTCGGAGCGGCTCTCACGCATGCTCAAGAAGAAAGCCATCAAACATAACGTTCTCAATGCGGTGAATCACGAGGCCGAGGCGACGATCATCGCTCAGGCCGGCAGGTATGGCGCGGTGACGATCGCCACCAATATGGCCGGGCGCGGCACCGACATCCTGTTGGGTGGCAATCCGGAGTTCCTGGCTCGATCGGACATGGAAAACGAGTGGATTCATCGCGCCGCCAAACTGCCCACGCAGGGCGCCGCGCGTTACGAAGACACGCTGAGAGAGCTACGCGAGAAATACGAAGAAGAAATTCAAAACGCGGAGAAGCGCTACGTCAACGAGGCGGAGATTTACGAACGCCAACGCAGCGACGCGCTAAAGCGCTCGACCGAGCTGCAACGGGAGATTCGAGAAGTCTCGCCCTTCCGCGACGCGCGCCAGCGATACGAGGACTTGTCGTCCACCGAGTTGATCGAAGCGCTCCACGGGATGCGACCGATTCCGGACGGATACCTTAAAGCCAAAGCGGAGTTGGAGAAGCTGCTGTCGAATTGCGGCAACGGGGCGGGAAACGATTGGCACGACGGATTCGAAGAAGCGCGCCAGAGTTTTAGCGAATATGTAGATCGCTGGCAACAAAAATTCGAAGAGCGGCAACAGCTGGTCGAAGCGCTGGACGAGAGACGGCGAAGCTACGAGCAAGGCCTTATCGACTTCGAATTTCAGGCGGCTCTCGCGGCCTTAAGCCAAGGCGATCATGCGTCGCTCATCGAGGAATACGAGACGGTGCGCCAGGCTTTCGAGCAAGCCGAAGCTCGCTGTGACGAGATCCGCCGTCCTTACGAGCAGGCAGTTCAGGAGGCGCAACGGCAGTACGAGGCCAAACGACAGGAATACTTGCGGATGGTTGAGGAAATCCGAGAGCAATTGGACAAAGCGCCGGATGAGTATCGCCGTCGGTTTGAGGATCTGCTGGGCAACTATCATCGGGTGAGCGCCGAGGAAAGGGAAAGAGTCCTCGAGGCGGGCGGACTCCATATTCTTGGAACCGAACGGCATGAGAGTCGCCGGATCGACAATCAGTTGCGCGGCCGGTCCGGACGGCAAGGAGACCCGGGTTCGTCGCGATTCTATCTGTCTTTGGAAGACGACTTGATGCGAATTTTTGGAGCCGACCGAATTCAGGGCATCATGAGCCGCCTCGGGATGGAGGAAGGAGTTCCCATCGAGCATGGCTTGGTGACCCGGGCCATCGAGAACGCGCAGAAAAAAGTCGAAGCTCACAACTTCGATATCCGCAAACACCTTTTGGAATATGACGACGTGCTCAATAAGCAGCGGGAGGTCATTTACAACCAACGGAGAGAGGTGCTGAAGGGCGAGACCCTGAAGGAGGACGTCCTCGAGATGGCCCAAGGGCTGGCCGAGGAAGTGGGTACGCGCTATATCGACAAGGACATCGATCCTGAGCAATGGGATTTGACGGGATTACGGGAGGGGATCCACCACCAATTCAATATACGGTTAGATCTAAAGCCCGAGGAGGTGGAGAACCTGACGGTCGAGGGTTTGCTCGAGACGGTGATCCAAAGGATCAGGCGAGCATATGAAGACAAGGAGCAGCGCTTCGGAGCGCCCATGCTGCGGCAATTGGAAAAAATCATCATGCTCCAATCGATCGACACCCTTTGGAAAGATCACCTCCTCAATATGGATCATTTGAAAGAAGGTATCGGGCTGCGGGGGTATGGACAGAAGAACCCGCTGCAAGAATATCAGAAAGAGGGCTTCGCGATGTTCGAGGAGATGGATCATCGCGTCCAGGAAGATGTGGTGCAAAAGCTCTTCACAGTTGAGATTGCGCGCGAAGCGGTCGCAGACGAAATGGCGCTGCAGCAGCCGCGGCGCCAGAAAATGGTTTTGAGCCATGGTGCGGAAGCGGTAGAAGCGAGCCGGCCAACGCCGGCGAAGCGGCAGGGCGACAAAATCGGCCGCAATGACCCGTGCCCGTGCGGCAGCGGAAAAAAGTACAAACGGTGCTGCGGCAAATAGCTCTAATAGCTCTAAGGCAGTAGCAGAGAGCAAAGGGCATAGCGCATAGAGCCTTGAGCAGGGGACGTCTTTGTGGCTCTTCGCGGGTTGGGATGAAGCCTGTGCGCTATGCCCTTTCGCGTCTTGTCGTTTGTCAAAATCTCGTACGCTACGCCCCGTGCGTTTTGCCGCTGGTCGGTCCTGAAGGAGGGGTGCATCTGGATGGCTGTTATTAGGGTTCGCGGTTTTCGTTTCGCGGGTGTCGCTTGCGGCATCAAAAAGAGCAAAAAGAAAGACTTGGCTTTGATTGTTTCCGACCGTCCGGCGGTCGCGGCCGGGTTGTTTACGACCAACCAGGTCAAAAGCCCGGCGGTTCTGGTTGGAGTGAAAAAAATCAAACGGGCCAAAATTCAAGCTATCGTGGTCAATAGCGGCAATGCCAACGCCTGCACGGGGGCACGTGGTTTGCGCGACGCCGAGGCCGTATGTGAGAAACTGGCCGGCCTGCTTGGCATCGATGCCGACTTGGTGTTGCCGTCCTCCACCGGGATCATCGGCATTCCACTTCCCGTGGCCAAGATCTACCGTGGCATTGAGGCTGCGGGGGAGGTTCTTTCGACCGACTCGTTTGCTCATGCCGCGGAAGCCATCCTAACGACGGATCGGTTCCCCAAGATGGCGACCGGCCGCGTAGTTGTCGGTGGAAAAAGGATCCAAATTGCCGGAATGGTCAAAGGCGCGGGCATGATCGCGCCCCGCATGGCCACCATGCTTGCCTATGTCTTGACCGACGCGGCAGTGGAGCCGTCGTGTCTGCGGGGGGTGCTTCGGACGGCCGCTGACGACACCTTTAATGCCGTGACCGTGGACGGCGATATGAGCACCAACGATACCGTGGTGGTTCTGGCGAACGGCCGCGCCCAAAATCGCGTCATCCAGAGCGGGACTCGTGACGAAAGGATTTTTTTCAACGCGCTTCGGGGTATGATGCAGAAACTGGCGCTGCAGCTGGTCCAGGATGGCGAAGGGGCGAGCAAGGTGGTCGAGATCCGCGCCGAGGGCGCCAGGAGCGTGCAAGAAGCCAAAAAACTCGCTTTTTCGGTCGCCGAATCGCAATTGGTCAAAACCGCTTTTTTTGGTGAAGACCCGAACTTCGGCCGGATCATGGTCGCGCTCGGCGCTGCCGGCGTGCCGATATCGCCGCAGCGGGTCAATGTGTTCTTTGATCGGGTGGCCGTGCTCCGGAGGGGAGTTGGTTTGCCGCGCAGCGAGAAAAAGGCCGCCCGTGTCTTACGGCGGCGACGTTTTACGGTGAAGATAGAGCTGGGCTTGGGGCGTCAATCGGCCCGTGTTTGGACTTGTGATTTATCTCATGAATACGTCCGCATCAACTCCGCTTACCGCACGTAGAAAATAAGCTATCGGGTGCCAGAACCAAGCGCGCCCGCTGTGATATCTCCTTGGACCGGCCCGTACTTACCACTGGCTGACGCTGATCTTAAGTGGCTTGTCTTCAGCCTCAGGTTCCAGATGAGCGGCGGAAATCAGACCCGTTCCGGCTCCCAACTTGATGATCCGATCTTTGAATTCGTGAAGCCCCTTGGTCGCGTTGCGGGTATCGACGACGAGCCTTGCGGCGCCGACGATTTTCTTAAAATCATAAGCACTGTGATCGGTCAGAATCAGCACGCAGTCCTGCCCGGCAATTTCCGCTGGCGTGAGTTCCACCGACTTTAAAGTGCTGTTCCCCATGCGCAGGGTTGGAACCCAAGGATCATTAAACGTCAAGATCGCGCCTTTTTCACCGAGCATCCGCATGACATCGAGGGCTGGAGACTCCCGACAGTCACTGACGTTTTTCTTGTAGGCAACTCCCAACACGAGGATTTTCGAACCGCGAATGCTTTTCGAGCGCCGATTGAGCCCCTCGGCAACCATACTGATGACGACCGACGGCATCATGCCGTTGATCTCCGATGCCAGACCGATAAACCGCGCCTGAAAATTCAGTGCCTTGAGTTTCCAGGCCAGATAATGGGGATCGATGGGAATGCAATGGCCGCCGAGACCGGGGCCCGGATAAAACGGGATGAAACCGAAGGGCTTGGTGGCTGCGGCATCGATCACCTCATAGATATCGACCTTGAGTAGATCGCACATCAGGGCCATTTCATTGACCATGCCGATATTGACGCTTCTGAAGGTATTTTCCAGCAGTTTTACCATCTCGGCGCATTTGGTGCTTGAGACCGCGATGACCTGTTCGATAAACTGCGAATAGAACACCCGCGCGATCTCGGTGCAGCGATCGGTAATGCCGCCGACGATCTTCGGCGTGTTGCGCGTGGTGAACGCGGTATTGCCGGGATCGATCCGTTCCGGCGAAAAGGCGAGAAAGAAGTCCTGGCCGACTCGGAGTCCGGAACTTTCGAGCTCCGGCAATATGAGCTCCTCGGTGGTGCCGGGATAGGTCGTGCTTTCCAGCACAATGAGCTGACCCGGGCGGAGATACTTTCGAATCTCTTCGGTCGCCGCCAATATAAAGGAGATATCCGGGTCCCGACTTTTGCTCAGCGGTGTCGGCACGCAAATGCTCACCGTGTCGACATCCCGTAAAAGCCTAAAGTCCGAACTCGGCGTGAATTGCCCCCGCTCCAGCGACTCGGCCAGCGCATCATCGGCCACATCTGAAATATAGGAGCGGCCCTTTTTCAAGCTGGCGACTTTGCTGCAGTCCAGATCGATGCCGATCACGTGGAATCCGGCCGAAGCGATTTCCAGGGCGAGGGGGAGGCCAACGTAACCGAGGCCGACGACAGCGGCGGCCGCCTTTCGACTCTCCAGTCTCTCTTTCAAGGCTTCCAACTCAAGATACCTCCCGAGGTTTGATTTCTGACGCATCTGCCGCGCGCAACAGCTTAAACTCTTGGGTGCGGATGTTGTACTTATCGATGAGCCCGTACAGATTAACTCGGCTGATTCCGAGTTCTCTCGCCGCGCGACTGACAATGCCGTTATTGCGGGAAAGGGCCTTCTTGACAAAGTCCATTTCGATGGCTTTTTTGGCGAACTTTAAGTTGACATCGGTGGTAATCTGGTCCAGCGCAAAGCCCAGATCGCTGGGTTTAAGAACCGCATGCGGACTGAGAACGACCGCGCGGCGGATAAGGTTCTCTAGTTCTCGAACGTTTCCGGGCCAGCGGTGCATCAACAGTGCACCCTCTGCCTCAGGAGAGAGCGTGATCGGCGGTTTGCGGTGCTCTTGGCAAAACTTCCTTAAAAAATAATTGGCCAGAGGGATAATATCCTCCCTCCTATTCCGCAGAGCCGGCAATTCCAGCGGCACGACCCTCAGACGGTAATACAGGTCTTCACGAAAGAGGTGGTTTTCCATGGCTTTTTTCAGATCGCGGTTTGTTGCAGCGATGATGCGAACGTCAAGCTCCATCGGTTGAGTGCCGCCTACTCGCTCAATCTTGCGGTCCTGAAGGAATCGCAACAATTTGACTTGTACAGCAGGGATCAATTCGCCGATTTCATCAAGAAACAGCGTACCGCTGTGAGCCAGCTCGAACTTGCCCCGTTTTTGCGCGTGAGCTCCGGTGAAGGCTCCCTTTTCGTGACCAAACAACTCGCTTTCCAAAAGAGTTTCGGGAATCGCGCAACAGTTGACGATGCTGAACGGATTCGTTTTACGCCGGCTTTCTTGGTGTATGGCATGAGCGACCACGTCTTTGCCGGTGCCGCTTTCACCGGAAATCAGAACAGAAATGTCCGAGAGCGCGACACGTTCTATGATGCGGAAAATCTCCTGCATGCTTTTGGACTTTCCGATGATGCCATGAAATCCTTGCTCCACTGACACATAGCTCACGTGGAGCCGCTGCTGTAGTTGATGAATGCGCACGGCGCGTTGAATCATGACTTTCAGTTCATCCAAACGAATCGGTTTCGAATAATAGTCAAAGGCGCCCAAGCGGACGGCGCGCAAAGCGTTGCTGGCCTCACAATTGCCGGTGATGACAATGACCCGAGTGAAGGGGTCCTGGGACAAGATCTGCTCGAGCAATCGCATCCCCCCGAGGTCCGATGGATTTCGCGGATTCAAGGAAAGATCCAAGGTAGCCACGGGCGGCTTTTGCTTCTCAAACAGGCTCAAGGCCTCGCCTTCGTTGGAGCTGGTCAAGACCTCATACTCGCCATCCAAGGCCCAACGTATTTCCTTCAGGATGTTTTCTTCGTCGTCCACTACAAGAATTTTGGGTTTCACGCGATGTCGTTCCTTTCTTTTGCGGTCGGGACTTTGCGGGAAACAAATAGGTGAGAAGGCCCAGGCCGGCCATGCCGAGAACAACCAGAAACGCGCCGTTCAGGAGTCCGGTGAGCGGTGAAAAGGGATAGGCACCAACGAAGCCTAACGGCGGCACGGTCATATGCCGTTTCAGTTTGGTCGGTAGGTAGAGGAACAACATGCCCAGTAGCACGCAAATTCGCGTCAACAAAAGTTCCGACTAATGATAGCGCGTCCATCGAG
>DASTOD010000832.1:0-4198 GCA_035762645.1 Binatia bacterium
CTCTCCGCCCTCCGTGATGTACTCTAGCTCGACTTCCTTGCCGCCAGGGATTTGATGGAGCGGCGTTCCCTTCTGCGGCCGCGCTGAAGACTTCCCCGGAATCGGATTTCCATGAGGACAGGTTTTCGGGTAGTCAAGCAGCTTAGCGAGCCGCTCCTCGACTTCTTGAGAGACCGCATGCTCCAAACGATGAGCTTCCTGATGCGCTTTGACCCAATCCAGGCCGAGCAGATCGGTCAGGAACCGCTCGATCAAGAAATGGCGGCGCAGGATCCCTTCCGCCACCCTTTTGCCCTCCGGCGTCAGCTGAATTTCTTTTCGCCTCTCCACCTTCACATAGCCTTCGCGCTGCAAGCGCCGCAGCGTGCTCACCATAGTCGAAGGCGTAACGCCCATGTCGTCGGCCACGCGTGCGGCAATGACCGGCTCGACCTCCTCTGCCAAGGCGTAAATCGTCCTTAAATAGTCCTCGACAGCCGGAGTGATCTTAGCCTTTGGCATTGGCTTGACAAATTCACTTTGTTTGGATAAGGAAACTTTCTGAGTTTGATAGTACAAACTTTTTGGGTTCACTTGTCAATATCCGTTTATGCCCTTTCATATAGTCCCAGAGGGTACAACAATTCAAGCAGCCGGGAGGAAATAATGCGGGTAAGCGGCAAACGATATCGAAGGCTGTCCTCAGTGATTTTTGGGCTGTTTCTGATGGCCGGTGTCGCGCCGTCGGCGATGGCGCAGGAAAAGCTGGTCATTGCGATCCAGCCGACGGTTTCAAGCGACGAAATCCTGAACAAGGCAAAACCGCTCGAACAATTTATCAAGGAGGGCTTGGGCGGAAAAATCGACGTGCAGATATACGTCCCGAGCAGTTATGCGGCGGTCGTGGAATCTCTGCGTTTTGGTCATGCGCAGGTCGCTTTCATGTCGGCCTGGCCGGCCCAGCTGGCGGTGCAAATGGGTGGCGCGGAGGTCGCGCTCGCCGAAGTCCGCCAGGTCCTTCACGGAACAAAAAGAGTCGAGGCCCCCTACTATTTTTCGTACTGGGTGGTGCCGAAGGATTCGCCCCACAAGAGCCTCCAGTCTCTCAAGGGCAAGACCGCTTGCTTTCCGAGCCCGATTTCCACGTCGGGATATGTCGCTCCCATCGGTCGGATGACGGAGTTGAATCTTCTCCAAGTGGCCGAAGGCAAGGAAGCCGATCCCCGAACCTTCTTCAAGGACGTCCTCTTCGGCGGAGGCTACGGGCAATGTTGGCAGGCCATGAAGCAGGGCCAGGTGGACGTCACCGTCGTCGCCGGTGATGTGCCGGAGAAGCTCTACAACGAGGTGCTCTCTGCCACGCGTATTATAGAAGAACAAGGCCCGATCCCCTCCCACGCGGTGGTCCTCAGTAAAAACCTCAAGGAACCGCTGCGCTCCAGAACCGTCCAAGTCATCACCCGGCTGGGCGCTCCCGAGCACAGGGATCTCATGCGTTCTTTTATTTCCAGTATCTTTGTCGGGTTCAAGCCAACGACGGCAAATGAACACCTGGCTTCTCTCGCACACTACTTGAAGATGGCGAGGCTTAAATTCACCGAGCGCCTGTGAACGAAGCAGATAACGACGCGATCGCCCTGCGGGCGACGGGAGTTTGGTTCGCTTATCGAGAGCAGGAATGGGTGTTGCGGGACATTTCGCTATCCATTCCCCGTGGCAAAGTCACCATGATCATGGGTCCGTCGGGAATTGGCAAGACGACCCTTCTCAAAGTCTTGGCGGGTATTCTGAGGCCGGTGCGCGGCCATGTCGAAATCCTGAACCGCGCCATCGACGGAAGCAATCACCGCAATCTTTCCGCGCTCATTGGTTACATCCCGCAGCAGTTGGGGCTCGTGCGAAATTTGACGGCCCTGGAAAACGTGTTGATGGGCGCGCTCGGCCGATGCGGCCATGGGGGAGCACTATTCGGCGTTTTTCCGCGCCGTGAAGTCGAACAGGCACAGGCCGCGCTCGAGCTCATGGGAATCAGCCACAAGCGCTCCGAGAAAGTATTTCGCTTGAGCGGCGGGGAACGTCAGCGAGTCGCCATCGCGCGCACTCTCTTACAACATCCGCGGATCGTCCTCGCGGATGAGTTTGTCTCCGATCTCGACCTCGCCCTGGCGCTGGAGATCCTGAGTCGCATCCGCAAGGCAGCGGAACAGGAACAAATTACTTTCGTGATGAGCATGCACCGCCACGGCCTCGTCCGGGAGGCGGCCGAGCATGTCCTGACGCTCAGCCAAGGACGCGTCGTGCCGGGATTGCCGCTCGAAACCGTTCCGCGATTTCCTACCGAGATCATTTAATGAACGCGAATCTCCGGGTCGCGGCCATCATTGCCGTCGTCCTCGGCGCCGTGCTCAGTCACCTGGGTTTTTTTGACGCCGCGCGATTGCTGAAGGGATTGCGCAATGTCCGGATTCTAACCTCCGACATGATCCCTCCCGACCTGAGCGTCCTACCGGTCGCCGGCAGAGCGCTGTGGGAGACCGTCGAGATGTCCTTCGCCGGCACGCTGCTGGGCTTTCTTGCCTCCCTTCCTTTGAGTGTTCTCGGCACGCGAAATCTGTTTCATCCCCTGCTTTCTAGAATGGCCCGCTTCATCGCCGCCGCCGTCCGAACCATTCCCGCCCTTTTGTGGGCGATCATCTTCGTGATTATCATTGGCCTCGGGCCATTAGCCGGAACCTTTGGCATTGCCGCCTATACCGTGGGTTATCTCGCCAAGATTTACGCCGACCTGTTTGAAGGAACCGATCCCGAAGTTCTGGAGGCGGTCGCGAGCACGGGCGCCTCCAAACTCCACCTGGTGCGTTTCGTTTATTTTCCCGAGGGAGCAAATGCCATTCTGACCCAGCTTCTTTTCATGCTCGAGTACAACATTCGGGCTTCGTCGATTCTCGGCTTCGTCGGCGCGGGCGGCCTCGGATTCGTCATGCAAGTCTACTTGCAGACTCTCGAATACCGGCGCCTGGCGACGGTCTTATTGCTGATCCTCGGCGTCGTGCTCGCCATGGATGGCATCAGCGCTTGGCTGCGAAAACGTTACCTCCTGACAGCCCAACAGTAGGACTGCGGGCTGAT
Organism: Binatia bacterium; assembly: GCA_035762645.1. GTDB lineage: Bacteria > Desulfobacterota > Binatia > UBA9968 > UBA9968 > DASTOD01. The sequence continues at coordinate 3,109 of DASTOD010000832.1, forward strand.
CAAATCCGAAATAGCTCGCGCACGTTCTCGCTTGTAGTCCGCGCCACTTCTTGCAATGGAAGCTTTTTTACCACGGCGATCGTCTCCGCCACCAGGCGGACATAGGCAGGCTCGTTCCGTTTACCCCTGTGAGGAACCGGCGTAAGGTAGGGCGAGTCGGTCTCGACCAATATGTTTTTTAGCGGCAGCCGGCGGACGACATCGCGCAGCGGTTCGGCGTTTTTGAAGGTGAGGATTCCCGTAAACGAAAGATAAAATCCCAAATCCAAGTAATTCCGCGCCGCCTCATGGTCGCCGGTGAAACAATGGATGACGCCCCGCACCGCTCCCCTTCCTTCCGCGCGCAGAAGGTCGGCAACCTCCCGATGCGCGTCCCGCTCGTGAACCACCAGCGGGAGACCCGTCTCGCGCGCCATGTCGATAAAGCGCGCAAAGAGGCTGCGCTGGGTGTCGCGCGGCGAGTGATCGTAATAGAAGTCAAGCCCGGTTTCCCCCACCGCAACGACACGGGAGTTTTTAATCAGTTCCTTTAGCCGCTCCAGCTCTTGATCACCGACCGCTCTGGCGTCGTGCGGGTGCATGCCGACGGTGGCATAAAGATCGGGATAGGATTCGGCCAATGCCACCGCGGCGTCATTGCTTGAAAGCTCGCCGGCGCCTCCGACCACAATGATCTTTTCTACGCCGGCTTCTCGGGCCCGTCCGATCACGGCCTCAACTTCGCCGGCGTATTCCTTTGCTTGAATGTGAGCGTGGCTGTCGATCAGCATGATGCAGAGCCACCGTCATTACCGAGCGTCGGTCTCGATGCGCGGGAATAATACCTTTGGCGGACTGGTCTTATGTCCTGCGGTAAATGCCTCGCCCCAGGGAGTCTTCAATCTACCGTTATCAATGGCGAGCAACTCGCGTAATTCGCGCGCCGTGTCGGGCATGAACGGCGCGAGCAAACGCGAGACCGTGCGCAGCGCTTCCAACAAATGGTGCAACACCTCACCGACGCGCGCCTGTTTCGCCGGCTCCTTGATTAGCGTAAACGGCGCGGTCTGCACGATATAGCGGTTGGCGTGATCGAGTGCCCCCCACACAG